>JBGQFW010000066.1:0-24572 GCA_041497115.1 Methylomirabilia bacterium | reverse complement strand
CCAGCTCGGCCCGCACGCTCGTGCGCCAGTCCACCAGCGTGCCGTAGGTGTCGAAGAGCAGCGCGCGTGTCATTGGAGCGGGTGGCGCGAGGCCGGCGTGAGCCGCAGGTGGCCTGTTCGAGATGCGCGTGGATTCATTTGCGCATGATCAGGGCGGAGCCGAGGGGGGGCATGGCCCAGCCGAGGTTCATGCTGATCTCGGCGCCCTTCACCTGCCGGCAGCGGCCCGGCGCGTAGTCGTGGCTGTGCTTGCCCTCGGCGGCGCCGGGGCAGGAGTCGTCCACGGTGCCGCGCAGCTGCCGCACGTTCTCGATCACCATGGACATGCCGTGCGTGTAGCCCTCGCACAGGTGGCCGCCCGAGGTGTTGTTGGGGCGCGTGCCGCCCAGCTCGATGATGCCGCTGGACACGTACTGGCCGCCCTCGCCCTTCTTGCAGAACCCGTACTCCTCCAGCTGCAGCATGGTCGTGAACGTGAACGCGTCGTACGAGCCGGTGACGTGCACGTCGGCGGGGCCGATGCCGGCCTGGCCGAACACGATGTCCTTCGCGTAGTAGCCGGCCACGCGGCTGATGGGGCCGTGCGCCCAGTGGAAGTCCAGCCGCGGCTTGGACACGCGCCCGGCCACGCCCAGGATGTGGATGGGCCGGTGGCGGCAATTGCGCGCCCGCTCGGCCGACGTCACGATGACGCACGTGGCGTTGTCGGTCTCCAGGCAGCAGTCGAGCAGGTGCAGCGGCTTGACGATCCAGCGCGAGTTGACGACGTCCTGGACCGTCACCTGCTCCTTGAGCAGCGCCTTGGGATTGTTGGAGGCGTGCTTGCTGTGCGCGACCTTGACGTGGGCGACCTGCTCGGAGGTCGTGCCGTAGTCGTACATGTGGCGCATGAACGTCGGCGCGAAGTTCTGCCCCGCGCTGCGCATGCCGAACGGCACCTGGGCGAGGTCGAGGCCGCGCACCGGCTGGGCGGCGCGCGCGCCGGTGCCGCCGATGCGGAACTCGGAGTAGCCGTTCATCGAGCGGTAGATCGCGACGGTGTTGCACATGCCCGCTTCGATCGCGCCCATGGCGAGCCCCACCAGCGCCTCGGTCGAGGAGCCGCCGCCCATCACGTCCATGTAGAAGTTCAGCCGGATGCCGAGGTCGGGCGCGACGTGCGGGGCCAGCGTCGAGTCGCCCGACTGGTAGTCGAGCATCCCGTCCACGTCGCCGGCCTTCAGGCCGGCGTCGAGGATCGCGTTGCGCACCGCCTCCACCGCCAGCGCGCGCGTCGAGCGGTTCGAGCCGCGCGAGTACTCCGTCTCGCCCACGCCCACGATGCAGTACTTGTCGCGAAGATGGCTCATGGAATCTCCTCAGGGACTCGGCTGCGGAGTATAGCGCAGGCGCGGCGGGCGGCAGGCGGCGAGGAGCGCGGCGGCGAGGAGGTTGAAGGCGGCCGCGAGCAGGAAGGCCGTCCGGTAGGTGCCGGTCGCGTCGTAGAGGGCGCCGGCGGCGAGCGGTCCCCACGCGGCCATCGAGCCCGCCAGCATGAAGAGGAAGCCGACGAGCGAGCCCGCCTGCTCGTGGCCGAAGAAGTCGCCGATGATGGCCGAGAACAGCGTGGAGATCGTCCCGTACGAGTAGCCGAAGAGGAACGCGGTGGCGTAGAGCGCCGGCAGCTCGCGGGCGCCGGTGAACGCGAGGAACGCCACCGCCTGCAGCAGCATCGCCAGGCCGATCGTCGGCCGCCGCCCGATCCGGTCGGAGACGGCGCCCATCACGAGCCGGCCGAGCAGCGCCCCCGCGCCGGTCGCGCTCACCGCCGAGGCGGCGGCCAGCGGCGAGTGGCCGAGATCGCGCGCGAAGGGCACCAGGTGCACCAGCGGGATGAACACCGGGATCCACGTCGCGCTGAAGGCGGCGCCGAGCAGCCAGAAGGCGCGCGTGCGCAGCGCGGCGCCGAGCGATAGCCCGCCCGCGCGCGACGCCGGCGGCGGCGCGGACGCGCCGTCGGGGTGCAGGCCGAGCGCGGCGGGATCGCGCCGCATCAGCGGCGCGACCAGGTTGACGACGACGAGGACGCCCGCGCCGAACACGACGTAGGCGCCGCGCCAGCCGAGTCCCCCGACGGCGAGCTGGGCCAGGGGCGGCAGCACGAGCGTGCCGGCGCTGGTGCCGGTATTGGCCAGCCCCGCCGCCAGCCCGCGGCGCCGCGCGAACCACTTCACGACGGTGCTGTTGCACGGCACGTAGGCGGTGCCCATGCCGAGCGCGGCCACCACGCCGTAGAGGACGTAGGGCTGCCAGAGCTCGCGTACGAGCGCCATCGAGGCCATCGCGCCGCCGAGGACGAGGCCGCCGGCGGCGATGACGCGGCGGGGCCCCACCGCGTCGCTCAGGCGGCCGGCGGGAAAGCCGAAGACGCAGTAGGAGAACGCGTACAGCGAGAAGACGCCGGAGAGGCCGGCCCGGCTCCAGTGGAACTCGGCCAGGAGCGCGCTGAAGAAGACGCCGAAGCAGTACTGGGCGCCGTAGGCGGTGAAGAGGACGACGAACGCGGCGGCGACGATCCGCCAGCCATGGTAGTGCGAGGTGAGCGACGTCCGCGTCGCGAGCCGAGCCGCCAATCGATGGTAGTGCGAGGTGAGCGACGTCCGCGTCGCGAGCCGAGCCGCCAATCGATGGACGAGGTTGCCGCGCACTACCGCTTGCCGTTCGGCTTGGGCAGCACCTCCGCCAGAAACTTGCCGGTGTAGGAGCCGGGCGTCTGCGCGATCGTCTCCGGCGGCCCCTCGGCGATGATCTCGCCGCCCTCGTCGCCGCCCTCGGGGCCGAGGTCGATCACGTGGTCCGCGCACTTGATGACGTCGAGGTGGTGCTCGACCACCAGCACCGTGTTGTTGGCATCCACCAGCCGGTTCAGCACGCCCAGCAGCCGCTTGACGTCGTCGAGGTGCAGGCCGGTGGTCGGCTCGTCGAGGATGTACAGCACCTCTTCGGCGCTGCGGCCGCCCAGCTCGGCGGCGATCTTGAGCCGCTGCGCCTCGCCGCCCGACAGCGTGGTGGCGGACTGGCCGAGACGCAGGTAACCGAGGCCGACGTCCTGCAGGACACGGAGGCGGCGGCCGAGCGCGGGGTGGGCGGAGAAGAAGTCCACCGCCTCGTCCACCGTCATGCGCAGCACGTCGCCGATGGAGCGCCCGCGGAACTTCACGCCGAGCACGTCGGGCCGGTAGCGCCGCCCCTCGCACTCCTGGCAGGAGACGTACACATCCTCGACGAAGTACATCTCGAGCTTCTGGAAGCCGTCGCCCTGACACGACTCGCAGCGGCCGCCCGGCACGTTGAACGAGAAGGCGCCGGCGCCGAGGCCGAGCGCCTTGGCCCGCGGCAGCGCGGCGTAGAGCTTGCGGATCTCGTCGAACGCCTTGACGTAGGTGATCGGGTTGGAGCGGGGCGTGCGCCCGATCGGCTCCTGGTCGATGAGGCGCACGCCCTTGAGGTACTCGCTGCCGAGGAGCGCGTCGTGGGCGCCGGGCGACTGGAACTCGGTCTTCAGCGCACGGGCGGCGGCCCGGTACAGCGTGTCGTGGATGAGCGTGGACTTGCCGGAGCCGGAGACGCCGGTGACCACGCTCAGCGTGCCCAGCGGCACCCGCAGCGTGACGTCCTTGAGGTTGTGCTCGCGCGCGCCGGTGAGGACGAGATGGCGGCGGCCGGCGCGCCGGGCGAGCGGCACCGGAATCGTCTCCCGCCCGGTGAGATAGCGCGCGGTGAGCGAGCGGGTCGACTTGCGGAACTCCGCCTGCGGCCCCGCGAAGACGATCTCGCCACCCCGCTCGCCCGAGCCGGGCCCGAGCTCGACGACGTAGTCGGCCGCCTCGATGAAGCCCCGGTCGTGCTCGACGACGACGACCGTGTTGCCGGCCTGGGCCAGCTCGCGGCAGAGGTCGGCCAGTCGCATGGTGTCGCGCGCGTGCAGGCCGATCGACGGCTCGTCGAGGACGTAGAGCGTCCCGACGAGCTGGGAGCCGAGCTGGTTGGCGAGGTTGATGCGCTGCGCCTCGCCGCCCGACAGCGAGCGCGTCTGGCGGCCGAGCGTGAGGTAGCCGAGGCCGACGCGCAGCAGGAACGTCAGCTTGGCGCCGAGCTGGCGGAGGATCTCGCGGCCCACCGCCGCCTCCCACGCCGTCAGCCTGAGGTCGCGCAGCACGCCGGCCGCCTCCTCGATCGTCAGCGCGGTGAACTCGGCGATGGTCCGGCCGGCCACCCGCACCGCGAGCGCGGGCGGCTTGAGGCGGGCGCCGCGGCACACCGGGCACGGCGACTGGCTGCGGTAGCGCGAGAGGAAGACGCGCACGTGGAGCTTGTAGCGATACGACTCGATCTCCTCGAAGAAGCCGTTGATCCCGGGGAACTTGCCGTCCCCCGCGTACACGAACGCGCGCGCCCCGTCGTCGAGCGCGTCCCACGGGCGCGTCACGTCCACGCCGGTCCGCTTCGCCGCCTTCAGGAGCTCGCGGTGGTACCAGCGGCCCGACGGATGCGTCCACGGCTCCACCGCGCCCTCCGCCAGCGCGCGGGTGCGGTCGGGCACCAGCAGCGCCTCGTCGTACTTGAGGACGTTGCCGAAGCCCTTGCACTCCGGGCAGGCGCCCAGCGGATGGTTGAACGAGAAGAGCAGCGGCTGCGGGCGCTCGAGCGCGGCGGCGCAGCCGGTGCAGCGGAACGCCTCGGCGAACACGCGGCGGCCGCCGTCCACCAGCTCGATCGCGACCTGGCCGCCACCCTCGCGCAGCGCGCTCTCCAGCGACTCGACGAGCCGCCCGCGGTGGGCGGCGTCGAGGACGAGCCGGTCGAGCACGACGGCCAGCGGCCCCTCGAGCGGATCGGCCGGCGGCGCCGCCGCGAGGTCGCACACCGCGCCGTTGACCAGCACGCGGGCGAAGCCCCGGCGGGTGAGGCTCGCCCACAGCTCGGCGGCCGGCTGACCGGCGGTTGCCGGCAGTGGAAACGCGATCAGCGCGCGGGCGCCCGCGTGCTCGCCGAGCAGCGTGTCGGCGATCGACTCGGGCGAGTGCGAGGCCGCCGCGCCGCCGCACGCCGGACAGTGCACGCGGCCGATCTTGGCGTAGAGGAGCCGCAGGTAGTCGTAGACCTCGGTGGCGGTGCCGACGGTGGAGCGCGCGGTGCGGACCGGATTCTTCTGCTCGAGCGCGACCGCCGGCCGGATCTGCTCGATGCGATCCACGTCGGGACGGTCGACGCGGTCGAGGAACATGCGCGCGTAGGTCGAGAGCGACTCGATGTAGCGCCACTGGCCCTCGGCGAAGAGCGTGTCGAAGGCCAGCGACGACTTGCCGGAGCCGGAGACGCCGGTGACGACGGTGAGCCGATCGTGGGGAATCTCGAGCGAGACGTTCTTGAGGTTGTTCTGGCGGGCTCCCTCGATCCGGAGCCCCGGGGGCTGGGACATTCGGGACGGCCTCCTGAGATGGAGAGTCTACCGGAAGTGCTATCATGGCGCCACCATGGCGGACGGCATTCACGTGCTCGTCGTCGACGACGATGCCGACGTCCGCGGTCTCCTGGCCGCCGTGCTCCAGAGCGACGGCGGCGCCAGCGTCGTCGAAGCCTCCTCGGGCGCCGAGGCGATGACGCGCCTCGGCCGCGAGGAGTTCGACGTCGCCGTCGTGGACATCCAGCTGCCCGACCATTCCGGTCTCGACATCCTCCGGTGGGCGCGCACCGCCGAGGTGGACACCGAGCTGATCGTGCTCACCGGCCACGCCGACGTGGAGACGGCGGTGGCGGCGATGCGGCTCGGCGCCTACGACTTCATCACCAAGCCGTGCAAGAACGCCGAGCTGCGCGAGGTCGTCCTCAAGGCCGCCGAGAAGAAGGCGCTGCGACGGGAGAACTCCGCGCTGCGGGAAGTCATCACCCGTCGCGACGGGCTGCCGACGGTGGTGGGCACGAGCCCGGAGATCCACGAGGTGCTGGCGGTGATCGCCCGGGTCGCCGCCAGCGACAGCCCGGTCCTCGTGCAGGGCGAGAGCGGCACCGGCAAGGAGCTGGTCGCCCGCAGCATCCATCTCCAGTCGCGCCGCGCCGGCCAGCCGTTCGTGTCCATCAACTGCGGGGCGCTGCCCGACACCCTGCTGGAGAGCGAGCTGTTCGGCCACAAGAAGGGCGCGTTCAGCGGGGCCATCAGCTCGCGGGTCGGGCTATTCGAGGCGGCCAACCGCGGCACGCTGTTCCTCGACGAGATCGGCGAGATGTCGCCGGCGATGCAGGTGCGGCTGCTCCGCGTGCTCGACTCCGGCGAGGTCCGGCGGGTGGGCGAGGAGCGCGTGTTCCACGTCGACGTCCGGGTGGTCGGCGCCACCGCCCGCGACCTCGCCCGCGAGGCCGCCGCCGGCCGCTTCCGCTGGGACCTCTTCTACCGCGTGAGCACGATCGTCATCCCGGTGCCGCCGCTGCGGCGGCGGCGACCCGACATCCCGCTGCTGGTCGAGCACTTCCTCCGCGCCCACGCCCGACCGGGCAAGCGGCTGCGCTTCGCGCCCGACGCGCTGCAGCGCCTTGTCGAGTACGAGTGGCCCGGCAACATCCGCGAGCTGCGCAACCTCGTGGAGCGGCTGCAGATCCTGCACGAGGGCAGCGAGGTGCGCGCGGCCGACCTGCCCGCCGAGTTCAGCGGCGGCCCGGCGGCGGCCGGCGCGGCTCCGCCGCCGCATGCCGGGGCGGCCGCGCCCGATGCCGCCGCCGTGCTGGTGCCGCTCGCCGAGATCGAGCGGCGCCACGTCGAGCAGGTGCTGCGGGCGACCGGCTGGAACAAGGCGCGCGCCGCCCGCGTGCTCGAGGTGGACATCAAGACCCTCAACAAGAAGATCCGCGACTTCGCCCTCTCGCCCGGATCGTGACCGCGTCGGGTTGACAGTCGGGGGGACGGTGGGTACACTCCACCGCGCTCGAAATGAGAATCATTCCTAAGACGGATCGATCGGGCGGCCACGCCGAGGCACTGCGGGCGCGGGGCAAGCGGCTCACCCGGCCGCGCCGGATCATCCTCGACGTCGTGCGCGCCAGCGACGCCCACCCGTCGGTGGCGGCGGTCTACCGCCTGGCGCGCCGGCGGCTGCCCCGCGTGAGCCTGGCCACCGTGTACCGCAACCTCCGCATGCTCGCCGCCGAGGGGCTGCTGAGCGAGCGGGCCGACGGTGCCGGCATGCGGTTCGACGGCAACACCGCCGCCCACGACCACTTCACCTGCGTGACGTGCGGGCGGATCTACGACGTGCCGGCGCCGGGCGCGCCCTCGGCGCGCGCCCGCGCGGTCTCGCGCGCCGGGTTCGAGGTGCTCTCCCAACGGGTCGAGCTCTACGGCCGCTGCCGCGCGTGCCGCCGGGTCGGCCACCGCCGTCACCCTGAAGCGAGGAGGAAGTCATGCCTGGCAAGAGTCTGAAGGGCAGCAAGAGCCTCACCAATCTCAAGGATGCATTCGCCGGCGAGTCGCAGGCGAACCGGCGCTATCTCTACTTCGCCCGCGTCGCCGACATCGAGGGGTTTCCCGACATGGCCGGCCTCTTCAAGGACACCGCCGACGCCGAGACCGGCCACGCCTTCGGCCATCTCGACTTCCTGAAGGAAGTCGGCGATCCGGCCACCGGCGAGCCGATCGGCAAGACCGAGCTGAACCTCAAGGCGGCGGTCGCCGGCGAGACCTACGAGTACACGCAGATGTACCCGGGCATGGCCAAGACCGCGCGCGAGGAAGGCTACGCCGAGCTGGCCGAGTGGTTCGAGACGCTCGCCAAGGCCGAGAAGTCGCACGCCGGGCGGTTCAACAAGGGGCTGACGCAGATCGCGGGCAAGGATCCGGCGGAGGCGATCTAGCGTCGCCGCCCGGCGCATTCCGCATGAGTGAGCTGGCGGCGTTCGACATGACCCGGCCGGAGTTCTGGGACTCCGGCCGGGTCGAGACCGAGCTGCGGCGGGTCTACGACATCTGCAACGGGTGCCGGCGGTGCCTGCCGCTGTGTCCCTCGTTCAAGGTGATGTTCGACCGGATCGACGTGGAGGCGGTGGACGGCGACGTCGAGAGGCTGCCCGCCGCCGACGTGAAGGAAGTCGTCGACCTCTGCTACCAGTGCAAGCTCTGCTACAACCACTGCCCGTATACCCCGCCGCACCGGTGGGCGGTGGATTTCCCGCGGCTCATGCTGCGCGCGCGGGCGGCCGAGGGGCGGCGCGGTGGCGTCAGTCTTCAAGATCGGATGCTCGGCAACACCGCGCTGGTCGGCCGGCTCGGCTCGCTGCTGGCGCCGATCTCGAACTGGATGAACGAGCTCGCGGTGCCCCGCGCGTTCATGCAGTGGATCGTCGGCATCCACCGCAAGCGCCGGTTGCCGCGCTTCCACCGCCCCACGTTCTCGGCATGGTTCCGCGCGAGGAAGGCTGCGGAAGTCGCGGATCGCGCAAGCGCGGCGGGCGTGGCGATCTCTGGAGCAGGGGGGCTACGCCCCCCTGGTACCCCCGGCCGGGGGCCCGCCGCTAGAAAAATCGCGCTGTTCGCGACGTGCACGGTCGAGTACAACGCGCCGGCGATCGGGCGGGCGGCGGTGCGCGTGCTCGAGCACAACGGCGTGGACGTGACGCTGCCGGCCCAGCGCTGCTGCGGCATGCCCTACCTCGACGGCGGCGCGGTGGAGGAGTGCCGCGCCCTCGTGCGCGACAACGTGCGCACGCTGGCCGCCGCCGTGCGCGAGGGACGCGAGATCGTCGCGCCGGGGCCGACCTGCAGCTACATGCTCAAGCAGGAGTACCCGTGGCTCGACGGCTCCGAGGACGCGCGGCTGGTCGCCGCCCACACGCGCGACCTGTTCGAATACCTCGCCCGGCTGCACGCCGACGGCGCCCTCGACACGCGCTTCACCCGTCCGGTCGGCGCGATCACGTACCACGTGCCCTGTCACCTGCGCGCCCAGAACATCGGCACCAAGTCCGCCGACGTGCTGCGCGCGATCCCCGGCGCCACCGTGAGCGTCGTCGAGCGCTGCTCGGCGGTGGACGGCACCTGGGGCTTCAAGACGCAATATTTCGATCTCTCGCTGAAGGTGGCCCGGCCGCTGTTCGACGCCGTCCGCGCGGCGGGGGCGCCGACGGTGGCGACCGATTGCCCGCTGGCCGCGCTGCAGATCGAGCAGGGGACGGGCGTGGCGCCGCGTCATCCGATCCAGGTGCTGGCCGACGCCTACGGCCTGGACGACGCATGACGCCGATCGCGCCGGACGAGATCCTCGACCTCGACGACTACGAGAGGGTGCGCGAGGCGCGGCGCCGGGCCGTCATCGCGCTCAAGGCCGAGCGGCGGGTCACCGTGGGCCACCACCTGACGTTCGTCTTCGAGAACCGCGAGACGGTGTGGTTTCAGATCCAGGAGATGCTCCGGGCCGAGCGGATCGTGGACGACGGCAAGATCGCCGAGGAGATCGCCGTCTACAACACGCTGCTGCCGCGGCCGGGCGAGCTGGCCGCGACCATGTTCATCGAGATCGAGGAGCCCGCGCGCATCAAGCCGGTGCTCGACGCGCTGCTGGGCATCGACACGCGCGACTACGTGCGGCTGCAGGTGGGGCGGCACGTGAGCGTCGGGATCTTCGAGACCGGCCATTCCGACGAGGAGCTCGGCAAGCTCTCGGCCGTCCACTTCGTGCGGTTCCCGCTGTCACCGGCGGCCCGGGCGATCTTCGCCGACGCCGAGGTGGCGCTGGTCGTCGCCCATCCCAACGAGCGCGCCCGGACGGTGCTGAGCGCGGCCGCGCGCGGGCGGCTCGCCGGAGATCTCGCCTGACGCTCCGCCGGGCCGGCCTCGTGACGGTCGCGGCGGCGGCTTTGGCGCTGGCGGCGTGCTCGCGCGAGTCGCTCAGCCCCGAGGCCGAGCACGGCCGGCGCGTCTACATGAGCCAGTGCACGGTCTGCCACGCCGCCGATCCGTCGCAGCCCGGCCCGGTGGGTCCGGAGATCAGGGGCTCGTCGCGCGAGCTTCTCGAGGCGAAGGTGCTGCGCGGCGCGTATCCGGCCGGCTACAAGCCCAAGCGATCCACTGCCGTGATGCCGCCCCAGGTCCAGGTTGCCGCCGGCGACATTCCCGCGCTGGCCGCGTTCCTCAAATAACCGCCGCCGGATGCACGACGGGCCCGGCGCGATTGTCGCCGGGCCCGTCGTGTTTCGTGCCGCCGGTCGGCTAGCCGAAGAGCAAGGCCAGGACCAGGTAGAGGATGGCGGTGAGGATGAAGCCCGCCCAGAAGGTTCCGCTCAGCTTGGCAAGGATCCGCTTCCCGCAGCTCGGCGGCGTCGCCGGACCCACCAGCGCGTTGATCTCGACCGCGAGGATCACGACGGCGAGCAGAGCCAGGGCGCTCCACTTCTGGCCGCCGCTCGTCGGGTTGGACATGGCCAGGTGCGAGGCGGCGCCCATGAAGAACAGCATCGGAATGGACAGCAGCGTATTCGTCCGCGAGGCCAACCCGCCCCGGGCGCCGCGCGCGGCGGCGTCGGGAATGGCCTGGCCGCCGGTGGCGACCTGCTCGGCCGAGCGCATGACGATCTGCTGGGCCGGCCAGATCACGAACCAGACGTTCGCCCACATCGCGGTCCCGAGCATGCCGCCGAAGAAGATCTTCCAGCCGTAGGCGGTCGTCGCGAAGTCGCGCAGCCCGCCGTAGCGCGAGAAGGCCACGTGCAGGATGTAGAACCAGCCGGTCAGGAACGTGAACATCGCGCCCCACCGGAACCACCAGAGGGCATTGTCGAGGAGACCGCCGCGGACGATGCCGCTGCGAACGGCGGCGTTGTCGGCGACGAACTTGCTGCCGAAGAAGGGCGTCTGCACGAAGTTGAAGTAGTACAGCATCCCGATCCAGGTGATCCCGGCGAGGAAGTGGAACCATCGCAGCAGGAACAGCACCCCATCGCCACTGAATAGCGCCATTGTCCACGCCTCCTAGTCGAATGAGGGACTACTCGTCGTCATCGTCGTCCTCGACGTCGTCGTCGTCGTCGAGCTCGTTGTCCTCGTCGGTGCCCGCGACTTCCTCCTCCTTGTCGGGGGCGTCTACCGGGTCGTCCTCGAATTCGTCGTCGTCGTCCTCGTCGTCGTCGTCGAGCACCGCCGCGTCCTCGTCGTCGAGGTCCTCGTCCTCGTCCAGATCGTCGGCCTCCTCGTCGATGAGGTCGTCGTCGAGGTCCTCGTCGTCTAGATCGTCCTCGTCATCGTCCAGGCCGCCCCGCAGCCCAGCCGCGGCGTGCCAAGGTTTCGTGCGGAACTGCATGTGACGATTCCTCCGTACGCGCCCGTGAATCCGGGGCGAATTATATAGCAAACGTTCGGCCGTCAACACACTTGTCGGCCGCATGGCCCGACCAATTGGTGCTCGCGCAACGGCTAAGGTAGAATCCGCCTCTGCAGCCCCGCGTATTTCCCTGGCCCGGCGGTGTAGCTCAGCGGCAGAGCAGGGGTCTCATAAACGTGCGCGGGGAGCGAACCCCCACGGCAAGTCGCCGACTTACCGTGGGGGTTTCGTTTTGCGGGTACGCTGCCGTTGTCTGGTTTTGTCTGGTTTTGACCGGCGGCGGGTACTCGTCGGCGCACAACTCGTGTCACGCTACAATCGGCGCGGGGTGGGAGACCATCGATGAGGTGCCATGTGCTGTTCGATCGGACCGAGCGGTTATTTTCGGCCGGCCAGAAGGCGCTGGCAGCTCAAACCTTTGAGGCGGCAATCGGATACCTCGAATCCGCGATCGCGACCGACACGGCATATTCGCACCTCTACTTGTATCTCGGCATCGCCAAGGGGGAGCTGGGCCAGCTCGACGAAGCTTCAGTGGCGATCCGCAAGGCCATCGAACTCGACCCCCGGAACTTCGTCTTTCCCATGGAGCTCGGCATCCGCTTTTTGGACGCGGGCCAGGCCAAGGCGGCGTTCGACTACTTCACTGACGCTGCAAGGCTAGCACCCGACAATCCATTGGTTTCGAATTACCTGCGACTAGCCTCGTGGGAACTCGGTGAAGGCGACCTCGAGGAGGTCATCAGGCAGCTTAGGGATATTCCCTCGCCCTTCCGCTCACGCCTGCTGCTGCGTCTTGCCGAGCGCCTCATTACTCGGGGGCAGCTGGCTGTCGCTCTCGATGATCCGGTCGCCGCCGAAGGCGTAACACCCGTGTCGCAAGAACGAAGTCGGCTTGCAGCGTTCTGGTGGCGTCGAACGCTCTGGAAGGCGCGGCGCCTCATCGACCGTGGAGACGCGAAAGGGGCGCTTTGGTCGCTCACGACGTTGGAGAATTGGCAAGCGGACGCTGAAGTCACCGCCTTGGTTCAGGAAGTCCGGGAGGCAGCATTGGCGGCGACCCGCCGCGAGCTCAGTCGGCCCGCCCCCGGTGGAGGCTGGTTACTGAGGCTGTGGTGGCGGCTTACTCGCAACGCGAACGAAGAGTTCCAGGCGTATGCGGAAAGATGGCGACGGACCCTAAGAGTGGAACTCGCACAACTGCAGCTCGACCTCGACAGAACGGACGACGCATTCGAAACCCTCGCTAAGTGGCGGGGCAGCTTCGTGAGAAGCGGCAGTCCGAAGGATGAAAGCGTCTCAGCGGCCTTGGTCTTCCTAGCGATGGCAAGGATCGAAATTCTTCGAGGCGATGATGGACGCGGCATTCAGCTTTGTGTGGAAGCCCGTGACCATGCCGATGTTTGTGGCATCGACTGGATCGAAGGTATGGCTCGCTTGCACGCGGGCGATAGGCGTAGCAGCCGGCGGCTTTTCGAGGCGCACCTGCGCAAGATGCACGGCTCGATCGAGCCGATGGTCCGTCGTGTGGTGAGGCTCTTGATGTTGGTTCTGACTGCGTGCTTCATCTTGATCGGCACTTAGCTGGGAAGCGCGCAACGCCATCGCTGGATACAGCGTCCGAAGTGCTTGCCCGGCGCGTTCATCTCGCGACCCCGGCGGACAGCCCGACGAGGACGTCACCCTGCGCGAGCGGCGTCTCGAGGTCTGCGGTGAAGTGGAGGCCGTTCTTTGCGATGAGGTAATGGGGCGAGAGCAAGCTGTCGCGGACGACCGAGGGGGCGAGCGCCGATCTCGCGAAGGGAGGCCGCCTCGGTCGTGATCGCATCGCGTCCCTGCAATGCTCCCCACTCCGCTGCTTACCGCGCGGAGCAGTAGTATGGGCCCAGCGAAGCTCGGTGAGCCAGCCGTCTCATCGCATGTTCCTCCTCGGCCTCGCTAGTGCAAACTTTTCATTACCGTAGGGCGACCGAACCGTCGCTGTGGAAGTCGATGGCCTGCGGTTGTAACGTCAGGTCGACCGTGCCTTCAGCCACAGCAGCGTCAGTGACGATGTTCGGCTGCGACACGATGAAGGGCTTGAGCGCCTCGGCCAACCGCCGGGCCGTCGCCTCTTCGCCCGGGCGAACGACAATCCTGTAGGGCTCCGGCGGCGGGCTCATCATCAACGTGCCGATCGTGTTCTTGACGGTGTGAGGCACGCCGGCCGCCTTCAGAATGCGGAGCAGATTCTCGAAGAACTTCTGGACGGCCTGGGAATTCAAATTGGCTACGTTGATGTTGACGTGCGGCACCGTTGCGCGGGTCGCTTGCAGCTTGCTGACTGTCGCCCGCTCGATGTCTTCGGCGACCGGCTTCGGCACATCGCGGGTGGCCAGCTCCCGGACCTCGGCGGTCTTCTGCTCAAGTCGGCGCTGCGTCTCGCGAAGCTCTGCCTCCGTGCGGCCTGCCCTCGTCTGCAGTGTGTCGCGTGCCTTCGTCAGTGCCTCGTTGTCGTTCTGGAGACCGTTGATCGTCGCTCGTGTCTTGTTCGTGTCAAGCAGGCCGAAGTACCACGAACCCACACCACCGATAACGACCGCAACACCACCCAAAATCCCGACCCACGTGAAGATTGACCACGAGTCCACAAGATGCCTCCTCATGCGTCTTCGCCCCCCAAGAACGACCCCAACGCGGCCTGCTGCACCACCCGCCGCGCGTTGGCTCTCACGCCGAGCCCTTGTCCTAATCGGCGGTATTGCCGAAGGAGCAGAACATTGGACGACGGGCAACAGGCTCGCGCCTGCGGATGGACCAACGGCTGGCGTGGCGCACGCGCAGAGAAGCAACGTGGCGCCTTTGGAAGACCCAGCGGCGGACCCATGCGTCACGAAACATCTGACGCCAGAACTATAGACCCTGACGACTTGCTGAAGGTGACCGCCTCGTTGCGCACCGGGCCGCACAGCACGATCGGCGGGAGGATGGTGGTTCATAGAATCCCGCGCAATAATCCCGCGCCGCTAGGGGTTTGACCCGTCCGTAGCCGGGGCCCGTAATGCTGACCGAGGAGCGTGACGAGGCGGGGTCCATCGTGGGCACAGCGCCATTGTGGGGGCACAGGACGGGCTAGGAGTCCGCGGGCGCGCTGTGCTATTTTCCTGCTCTCCATGGACGCGCACGCCGCCAGACCGCCCGCGGAGCTGGAACGCTCGCTCGTCGAGGTTGCCGTCGAAGGCTGGCGATTTGCGAAGGTCTTCGCCCGCGTGCTCATGAAGATGGACGCCGGCGAGGGTGCCCGCTACGCCAACCAGCACCGCTACTATCTCAAGCGGCTGGAGGACAGCCTCGAGCAGGTCGGGATGCGCTTCGTGGATCTCGAAGGCGCGCCGTACGATCCCGGCATGGCGGCGACGGCGCTGAACATCGGGGACTTCGGCCCCGACGATCGCCTGCTCGTGGATCAGATGGTGGAGCCGATCATCATGGGTCCCGACGGCCTCGTCCGCTCCGGGACCGTCAGGCTACGGAAAGCGGGGCTATGAAGACCTACGTCGGCATCGACCTGGGAACGACCAACAGCGCGATCTGCTCGTTCGACGGCGAGACCGCCCGCCTCTACAAGAGCCCCGAGCAGCACGACGTGACGCCGTCGGCCATCTTCATCGACCGGCGCGGCAACAAGTACGTCGGATCGCGGGCCTACAACACCGCCCCGCGCAATCCCGACAACGCCGCCGTCCTCTTCAAGCGACTGATGGGCACCAGCACACCGATCGCGCTGGCCGCCGTCGGGCTCACGATGACGCCCGAGGAGTGCTCGGCCGAGGTCCTGCGCGTGCTCTTCGGCTACCTGCCCGACGACGTGCGCAACAGCGACGAGATGGCGACCGTGATCACCGTGCCGGCCGCGTTCAACCAGATGCAGAAGGACGCCACCATGTCGGCGGCCGACCTGGCGGGTATCGGCAAGGTGGCGCTCATGCAGGAGCCGGTGGCGGCGGTCATGAGTGTGATGCGCCACCGTAAGGGCGACGGGATCTTCGTGGTCTACGACCTAGGCGGCGGCACGCTGGACATCGCCATCGCCGAGAGCATCGCCGGGCGCGTGAGCCTGCTCGCCCACGGCGGCATCGCGATGTGTGGCGGCCGCGACTTCGACCGCATGCTCTTCGACAACGTCGTGAAGCCCTGGCTCGTCAACCACTTCAAGCTACCCGACGACCTCACGATCAACCCGCAATTCAAGTCTCTCATCCGCATGGCGACGTGGGCGGCCGAGAAGGCCAAGATCGAGCTGTCGTCGCGGCCCGAAGCCGTCATCGGCCTGTCCGAGTCGGAGGTCGGCGTGCGCGACCTCGACGGCGAGGAGATCTATCTCGACGTCGCCGTGCAGCGCGCCGCCTTCGACGAACTGATCGCTGCCAAGGTCGCCGAGTCCATCCAGACAGCCCGGGAGACGATGGCGAAGACCGGCCTCAGCCCCCACGACGTCGAGCGCGTCGTCTTCGTCGGCGGACCCACGCACTACAAGCCCCTGCGCGACCGGGTTGCGTTCGAGCTTGGCATCGCGGGCTCCACCGACGTGAATCCCATGACCGCGGTCGCCGAGGGCGCCGCGCTGTTCGCGGAGTCCATCGATTGGTCCTCGCAAAGCCGGGGCCGTAAGAGCACCCGGGGCATCCTCAGCGCCGGCGGACCTCTGAGCCTATTCTTCAACTACATCGCCCGCACTCAGGACTCGCGCGGGCGCATCGTCGCCAAGGTCGGCGGCGCCGTCGCGGCCGGCACGGCGTTCCAGGTCGACAGCCTGGACACCGGCTGGTCATCGGGCCGGATGGCGCTGCAGGACGGCGTCACCGTGGAGGTGGTCCTCTCCAAGCCCGGCGAGAACACGTTCAAGATCTTCCTGTTCGACGCCGCTGGCGGGCCGATGGCGATCGAGAATAGCCGCATCGTCATCACGCGCACGGTGGCCACCATCGACGCCATCCCCTCGTCGTCGTCCATCGGCGTCGAGGTTCTCGACCGCCCCGGCGGCCGCCCCGTGCTCGATTGGCTAGTGAAGGAAGGCGAGCCGCTTCCGAAGAAGGGTCAGAAGAGGTTTAAGGCCAGCGAATCGCTGCGGGCTGGCAGCGGCGGCGCGCTCAAGTTCAAGCTGTGGGAGGGCAACATCCAAGACCCGGTCACCGACAACCGGCCAATCGGCCTCTTCTCGATCACCGGCCATCATTTCAGTGAGGGCGTCATCGCCGCCGGCGCCGAACTAGTGTGCGGCTACGAGGTGCTCGACTCCGGCAACGTGGTGCTCGAGGTGACGGTGCCGAGCATCGGCGGCACCTTCGCCAGCGACCACAACTTCTACGCGCGCCAGGCCGGCGAGATCGACTACACGAGCGCCGCGCGCCAGGTGCACGAGGACGCCCAGGCGCTGCTTACGCGGGTGGAAGCGGTGGCCGGTAAGGTTCAGGACGCGCGGTTGCAGCAGGCGATGGACAAGCTGGGCAAGGCGACCGCCCTCGACAAGGCCGAGACGGATCCCGAGGCGGCCAAGCAGGCAATGGACAGCGTACTGGATGCCAAGAAGCTGCTGGCCCAAGTGCGTAAGGATCACCTCAAGGAGACGCGGCAGCTCGACCTCGACAGCTGCGCCGAATTCTTCAGTGCCCACGTCCGCGCTCACGCGCGCCCGGCCGAGATTGCGGCGTTCGAGAACCTCGTCCGCACCGCCCAGCGCTCGATCGACGGCAACGCCACCGACTTCGAGCAGCACCTCGACGAGCTGCGCGGCAAGAACTTCGAGATCCTGTGGCGTCAGGACTGGTTCGTCGTGGAGCGCTTCCGCTGGCTGGCCGAGGCGGCCTGGCTCTTCCCCGACCGCGTCCAGCACGCTGGGTTCGTCGCCGCCGGCCACGAGGCGGTCAGCGCTGACGACATCGACAAGCTGCGCCGCATCGTCTTCCAGCTGGACACGCTGAAGATTGGCAGCGGCACGGAGACGGACATGCTGGCCACGGCGAACATCGTCCGGGGCTGAGGCGGCGATGGTCGATCCCTGGCTCCCGGTCGGCTACGTGCTACCCGACGGTGCCGCCGTTGCCCGCGTGATCCGCGAGGGCGCCGACTGGCAGATCTTCGAGACGCGCGGCGATGGGCACGCCCTGGTAGCGACCGAGGCGCTCGCGCGCCGCTGGCTGGCGGCGGGTGTCGTCGAGGCCGGCGCGCTGGCCCCGTTCGCGTTCGGCGGCGCGACGCTCGCAGCGCTGTCGTGCGGCGCCGGGCACGCCCTGGGCTCGGTGGACGGTATCCCCTCGCCGAGGAACAAGAACGAGGCGCTCGCCTTCGCCGACGCGCTACGGGCCACGCGCGCGATCGATCGCGACAGCGCGCTCCACGATGCGATCTACGTCGAGCGACTGACGCGCCTGTTGCCGACCTACAGCCTGTCCGCGCGGGTCCCCGACGACGTCGTGCTCGGCGCTTGGCTCACCGGTGGCGTACCGGTCTCGGTCAACGCCTTTCGTCGGCTGCGCAGTCTCATGGGCTGGATGGGAGAGCCCCACCTGCGCGAAGTGCTCGATCACGCCGGGTTTACGGCGGGGGCCGCACCCGAGGTCTCGCCCGCCGCTGAGGGCGCGCGGCCGGCCGCCGCGCAGGCCGGGCGGTTCGTGCTCGCCGGGCGGCCGGAGCTGGAAAATTTCCTGAACGAGCACGTCGTGGACATCGTCACCAATCGGGAGCGCTATGCGACGCTCGGCGTTGGCTTTCCGGCCCCGATCATCCTCCACGGGCCGCCCGGCTGCGGGAAGACGTTCGCCGTCGAGCGGCTCGTCGAGTTCCTCGGCTGGCCGAGCTTCGCCATCCAGGCCTCCACGGTCGCCAGCCCCTACATCCACGAGACCAGCCGCAAGGTGGCCGACGTCTTCAACCGCGCGATGCAGCAGGCGCCCTCGGTGCTGATCATCGACGAGATGGAGGCGTTCCTGGCCGACCGCGAGCGCGGAGGCGCCAGCAGCCACCACCGGGTGGAGGAGGTCGCAGAGTTCCTGCGCCGTATCCCGGAGGCGACTGGCAACGACGTCCTCGTCATCGCGATGACGAACCGGATCGACATGATCGATCCGGCGATCCTGCGGCGCGGCCGCTTCGATCACGTCGTGAAGGTGGACATGGCCTCCGAGCCCGAGGTCCGCGCGCTGCTCAACACGCTCGTTGGCGAGCTGCCGCACGACCGTGGCGTGGACGTGCCTGCGCTGGCTGCGCGCCTGGCCGGGCGGCCGCTGTCCGACGTGACGTTCGTCGTGCGCGAGGCTGCGCGGCTCGCCGCCCGTGCCGGCAAGAGCGCCATCGACCAGACCAGCCTCATGCAGGCGCTCGGCGAGACGCCGGCCCGCGACACCCCGGCTGCGTCCCGGAAGATCGGATTCCTGTGACCGCCGGCGAGCCGCGCGGATTCGCCGGACTGGTCACGCTCGTGTCCGACGTGGCCGCCGATCTCGCCGCGGCCGAGCGGCTCCGCACCGCGCCGCCGCCGCGCGCGGCCCAGCGCGCCGACAACCGCGCCGCCGCGCCGGCGCGCCGGCCGCAACCGGCACGCGTGTCCCGGCCCCGCATGTCGACCGGGGCCAAATGGGCGATCGGCATCGTGGGGGGCGTCGTGCTCCTCGCGATCCTCGGCCAGCTCGGCCAGCCGACGGCGCCCGGGGCGCCGCCGCCCTCGTCGTCGCCCGCGCCCCCGACGCTGCCGCCCGTCGCCGCGCCCGCGGATACCCCCGCGACGGCTCCGCCGACGGCGAGTGAGCCGGCGCCGGCGCCGACCACCAGCGGCGACACGCCGCAGCCGCTCGCCCCACCGCCGGTGGCGACCCTGCCACCGCCCACGATGCCGCCCTTCGGGGCAATCCAGCTCAGAACGAAACCGCCGGCGGGCAACAACCTCGTGCTCAACATTGACCAGATCCGCTACTGCCTGGCCGAGAGCCTCTGGATCAAGACGGTCTCGCCGGTGGTGAACACGCGCTCGGGCCAGGACGTCGATCGCTTCAACGCGCGCGTGGCCGACTACAACAGCCGCTGTAGCCACTACGGGTATCGCCGGGGCACGCTGGAGCAGGCGCAGCAGGAGATCGAGGCCCAGCGGGCCGTCATCGAGGCCGACGCCCGGCTGGAGTGGCTGACACAACGATGAGGTGGCGCTCATGATCGCCACCCGCCCCGACGCTGGCGAGCAGTCGGCGCTCGACCGCACGCCGTTCGGTCTGCTCGGCGTCACCGCGCGCGACCAGCGCCGCCGCATCGTCGAGCTGGCCGAGGAGAAGAGCCTCACGCTCGACCCCGAGGCGTGCGCGCGCGCGCGGGCCGACCTGACCAACCCGCGCAACCGACTCGGCGCCGAGATCGCCTGGCTGCCGGGGCTGTCGCCGACGCGCGCCAACGCCTATCGGGAGCAGCTCAAACGCGACCTCGACGGCTTTCTCGCCGCCGCCACCGCCGAGAGCCCGCTCGTCCGGGCGAACCTGCTCGCCGCCGGGCTGGAGCGCTTCGATCCGGCCACCCCGGCCGAGACGTGGCAGACGTGGATCCTGGCGCTCGCCGATGCCTCCGGCAGCGTGGACCTTGAGGCAATCCTGCGCCTGCTGAACGAGGACCGGGCAGTCGCTGGCTTCCCGGAGATCCAGACGCCGGAGTTCCTTGAGGCGGAGATGACGGAGCGCCGCAGCGCGTACCGCGAGGTGCTCAAGGCCGCGCTCGATCGCCTTCCGACCGCAACGATCCTGGAAGTGCTGACGCGCACGGTGGACGGCGCAACCGCCTCCGGCAGCCGCGCTGGCCCGATCCTCCTCGACGATCTCGTGGACGCCTTCGAGCTGGAAGCGAGGCGCTTCCTGGACCGCGAAGCCGAGAGCGCGCAGAAGCTGTTCAACGCCGTCCGCGAGGCGGCCGGCGGCGACGAGCGGGTCGTCAGCCGCTTGCTCGATGGGCTGGAGCGCGTGGCGCGCAACTTCGACCGCGTGGCCAAGCCGATCCAGGTCAGCTTACGCGCGCGCGGCCTGGAGCACGGGCCCAGCCGCGACCTGGCCATCGAGATCCGCTCGCTCGGCATCGATCTCTACAACAAGCACAGCTTGCTCGGACCCGCCCAGCGCATCACCACGCTGTTGCGCGACCTGTTTGCCGACCTGCTCGTGCTGGCCGATCGACTGGCCCAGGACGCGACGGCGCTCGACAACATCGCCGAGGAGCGCCGGAAGGCGAAGGAGCAGAACGAGCAGTGGGCACGCGAAATCTTCTACGAGGCCGAGCTCGGTCTGGTGTTCAAGGACCGGCTGCGCATCTCGGTGGACGGCATCGACTGGAAAGACGCCCGATACCCGCTCGACGGCATCGCCGCGATCGGCTGGGGGGCGACCCGGCACTCCGTCAATGGCATCCCGACCGGCACCACGCACAACATCCTCTTTGGCGGCGTCACCGTCTCGTTCTCCGGGCAGGAACAGGTCTTCAACGAATTCGTGGAACGTCTATGGCGTGCGGTCGGCGTACGGCTGCTCACTGAGCTACTGCAAAAGCTCCGCAACGGCACGCGCTACCACTTTGGCGACGCCATCGTGGACGATGCTGGCATCGAGCTACCCCGCCACCACTTCTTCAAGGCCGACGAGCGCGTGCGCTGCACGTGGGACCAAGTCCACGTGTGGAGCGCCGACGGCTCATTTTACGCGGGGCTCAAGGACGACAAGAAGGTTTACGCGTCGCTGAGCTACCAGGCGGCCAACAACGCGCACGTCCTCGAGGCTGCGATCCGGGCCGCCTTCAAGCGCGGCCCCGGCCGCCTGAGCGACCTCCTGCAGCCGAGCTGAGGGGAGCGCCGGCGGGGCGCTCCCGTTGATTACGGCCGGCCTCGTCTACCCATGCTGGGCCGGGCCATAGTGCTCGCGCAATCTCCAAAAGTGCCGCGCGAGAAAGGGCGTACTTGAGAAGCGCGCTGCCCCGCAGGAGGCGGCGCGCCGGATCGCGGCGAGCGCTGCTGTACTCGCCGCGGGTACAATTGCGGGTACAATCGGTCGTGCAGCGAGGAAACCGGGTCGCTAACTCGTTGATCTCTCGCGGTTCGGCGGTGTAGCTCAGCGGCAGAGCAGGGGTCTCATAAGCCCCGTGTCGGAGGTTCAATTCCTCCCACCGCCACCATCCCTCGACCGTCTGGTACACTTTCCCGCCGTGAGCACCGACATCCTCGTCGAGCACGACGGCGGCATCGCCACCGTCGTCCTCAACCGGCCACGCATGCGCAACGCCATCAACCTGGCGATGTGGCGCGCGCTCGCCGAGCTGACCGCCGGGCTCGGCAAGGACGACTCGGTGCGGGCCATCGTGTACCGCGGCGCCGGCACCGAGGCCTTCGCCTCGGGCGCCGACATCTCGGAGTTTCCGGAGAGCCGCAAGGACACCGAGAGCGCGCTGCGCTACAACGCGACCACCGCCGGCGCCTACGCCGCTGTGCGCGAGTGCCCGAAGCCCACGATCGCGATGATCTACGGCTTCTGCATGGGCGGCGCGGTGGGGCTGGCGATGGCGTGCGATCTGCGCTTCGCCGCCGAGGGGTCGAAGTTCGGGATCCCGGCGGCGCGCCTGAGCATCGTCTACCCGACGGAGGCGATCGGGCAGCTCGTGGACCTGGTCGGTCCCGCCTATGCCAAGGACATCCTCTTCTCGGCGCGCACGGTGACGGATACCGAGGCGCTCGCCATCGGCCTCATCCAGCGGCTGGTGCCGGCCGCCGACCTCGAGCGCACGACCTACGACTACCTCGCGATCGTGGTCGACAACGCGCCGCTGTCGGTGCGCGGCTCCAAGGCCTCCATCCAGGCCTGTGTGGCCGGTCTCACCGACGAGAGCCGCGCGCGGCTGCGCGCGCTGTCGCTGGAGGCGTCGACGAGCGAGGACTACCGGGAAGGCACCCGCGCCTTCCTCGAGAAGCGCCGGGCGAAGTTCCAGGGGCGCTGACCCCGGGATCCGCGTGCGGTTCGAGTTCCTCAGCTCCACCCCCGCCTCGCCCACCGAGGGCAGCGGCACCTGGGTCGCCGTCGACGGGCTCGCGCGCGGCCTCGAGCGCCTCGGCCATACCGTCAGCCGCCGGCCGCTCGGCCCGCGCACCGGCTTTCACACGCTCGATCGCTGGCTCTACAACGCGCGGGTGGCGGCCGCGCCGCCGGCCGCCGACGTCGTGGTCGGCGTGGATCTCGACGGCTTTCTCTGGGCCCGCCGCCGCCGGCGCGCGCGCTTCGTCGTCTGTCTCAAGGGGATCATCGCCGACGAGCTGCGCAACGAGCGCGGCATGGTGCGGTGGCTGCTCGCGCGGCAGGCGCGCTGGGAGCGGCGCAACACCGAGCGGGCCGACCGCGTCGTGGTGCCCAGCCGGTACTCGGCGGCGGTGGCCCGCGACGTGTACGGCGTGGACCCCGCGCGGCTGGTGGTGGTGCCGGAGCCGATCGACCTCGCCGAGTGGCGCCGCCGCTTCGCCGCCGTCCCGCGGCCGCCCCGTCGCGGGCCGACCGTGCTGGCGGTGGCGCGGATGTATCCGCGCAAGCGGCTGGAGGATCTGCTGCGCGCCGCCGCCATCCTGCGCGAGCGAATCCCCGACGCGAGGGTCCGCATCGTAGGGGAGGGGCCGGAGTCAGCCCGGCTCCGCGCGCTGCACGGCGCGCTCGGCCTCGGCGAGTGCGTCACATTTCTCGGCGACGTCTCGCGGCAGGCCCTCGCCGTAGAATACGTGGGCGCGGACTGCTTCTGTCTGCCCACCGTGCAGGAGGGGTTCGGCATCGCGTTCGCGGAGGCGATGGCGGCCGGCCTGGCGGTGGTCGCGTGCCGGGCGGCGGCGGTGCCGGAGATCGTGGAGGACCGGCGCACCGGCCTCCTGGTGAACCGTGAGAGCCCGGAGGAGCTGGCCATGGCGCTGGAGACGCTGCTCGCGAACCCCGGCCTGCGCGCCGACCTCGGCGCCGCCGGCGCCGCCCGGGTGGCGGCGTACGACCTCGAGCCGATCGCGCGCCGCTTCGTCGAGACGGCCGTCGCATGAGCGGCTCCGCCTCGACCACGCGGCGCTTCGCGTTCTCGGCCGGTCACCGCTATCACGTCGCGGCGTGGTCGGACGCCGAGAACGTGCGGCGGTTCGGGCGCCTCACCGTGCCCCACGGCCACAACTACACGCTCGACGTCACCGTGCGCGGCACGATCGATCCGCGCACCGGCATGATCATGGACCTGGCCGAGCTCAAGCGGATCGTGCAGGAGGCGGTCATCGATCGCTTCGACCACGCCGACCTCAACGCCGACCCGCTCTTTCGCGACCGCGTGCCGACCACGGAGAACCTCGCGATCGTGATCTGGGAGCTGCTCGGCCCGAAGCTCGGCGCCGATCGGCTGGCCCGCGTACGCGTCTGGGAGGATCCGACGCTCTTTGTGGACTATGATGGAGCGTGAGATGACCCGGCCGACTGTCGAGCTCACCCGCGTCTACCACTTCAGCGCGGCCCACTGCCTGGGCAACCCGTCGCTGTCGGCGGCCGACAACGCCGCGCTCTACGGCCCCTGCGCGCGGCCGCACGGTCACAACTACTACCTCGAGGTCACGGTGGCGGGCGTGCCCGACGCGCTCACCGGCATGGCGGTGGACCTCGGCGATGTCGACCGCACGGTGGCGCGCTCGATCCTCGACCAGGTGGACCACCATCGGCTGGAGGACGCGCCCGCGCTGGCCGGCGTGATCACGACCGGCGAGGGGCTGGCCCGCGCGTTCTGGGACACGCTGGCGAAGGCGCTGCCGGCCGGCCGGCTGCGGCGCGTGACCGTCCAGGAGACCGCCAAGAACCGCTTCGAGTACACCGGCGGGGAGGCATGATGCCCGATCGTGATCCGATCGCACGGCTGGTCGACCAGCTCCTGAAGGAGCTGGGCGAGGACCCGCACCGCGAGGGGCTGGAGCGCACGCCCGAGCGGATGGCCGCGGCGCTGCGCTACCTCACCTCCGGCTACCAGAAGAACGCGCAGGAGATCCTGAACGACGCTCTCTTCGTCGAGGAGTACGACGAGATGGTGATCGTGAAGGACATCGACGTGACCTCGCTCTGTGAGCACCACCTCCTGCCCTTCATCGGCAAGTGCCACGTCGCCTACATGCCGCGCAAGAAGATCGTGGGGCTGTCGAAGATCCCGCGATTGGTGGACATGTACGCGCGGCGGCTGCAGGTG
>JBGQFW010000065.1:0-24812 GCA_041497115.1 Methylomirabilia bacterium | reverse complement strand
AGCGCGTCGTAGGCGGCGTCGGAGATCTCGGGGCGCGCCTGCCCGTAGTAGAAGCGGTCGTGGCGTCGGATCTCCCGGCGCAGGCGCCCGGCTCGCCGGGCGGGCGCCGCACGCGTCATCGCCCGTGCCGCTCCGCCCACGCGCGCAGCGTCTTCGCCGGCCACGCGTTCACGACGCCGGCCTTGCCGACCCACGCCCGCCGGGCCGTCAGCACGCCGAGCTCCATCGAGGCTAGATTGTCGAGCACGTGCGCGTCGGTGTCGATCGCGAGCGCCACCCCGCGCTCGTGCGCGCGCCGGGCCTGGACGTCGTTGAGGTCCAGCCGTGTGGGATAGGCGTTGATCTCCAGCGCCTTGTCGTGGCGCCGGGCGGTGTCGAGCACCTTCTCGAGGTCGAACGCGTACGGCTCGCGCTCGCCGAGGAGCCGGCCGGTGGGATGGGCAAGGACGTCCACGTGCGGGTTGGCGAGCGCGCGGCAGAGGCGGCGCGTCATCGCCGCGCGTGGCTGCTTGAACCCCGCGTGGACGGCGGCGATGACGAGGTCGAGGCCGGCCAGCACCGCGTCGGGGTAGTCCATCGAGCCGTCGGGCAGGATGTCGCACTCGGTACCGGCCAGCACGCGGATGCCCTTCGAGCGCCGCGCCACCGCGCGGACCTTCGCCACGTGCGCGCGCAGCTCGTCGAGCGAGAGGCCGCCCGCCACGCGGGCCGAGCGACTGTGGTCGGAGACGACGACGTACTCGTACCCGCGCGCGCGGGCGGCGGCGACGAGGGCCTCGATCGTGGCGTGGCCGTCGGAGGCTTTCGTGTGGCAGTGCAGGTCGCCGCGAATGTCGTCGAGCGTGACCAGCGCGGGCAGCTTCCGGGCGACCGCCGCCTCCACCTCGCCCGCGTCCTCGCGCAGCTCGGGCGGGATCCACGGCAGCCCGATGGCGGCGTACACCTCCTCCTCGGTCGCCCCCGCCACGCGCCGGCCGCTCGACGCGCGGACCAGGCCGTACTCGGAGAGTGTGAGCCCCTTGCGCAGCGCCATCTCGCGGATGCGGATGTTGTGCTGCTTGGACCCGGTGAAGTAGAGGAGCGCGGCGCCGAAGCACTCCGGCTCGACCACGCGCAGGTCCACCTGGATGCCCTCGCGGTGGCGGATCGAGCCCTTCGTGGGGCCGTGCTCGAGCACCTCGGCCACCTCCGGCAGCGCCACGAAGGCGTCCATCACCGCGCGCGGGCGGTCGGAGGTGACGAGGAGATCGATGTCGCCCACCGTCTCCCGCCCCCGCCGGATGGAGCCGGCGAGCGCGATCTCCTTCACGCCGCGGGCGCGCCGCAGCGCCTCGACGAGCGCCCGGCCGATGGGCAGCGCCCGGCCGAGCGGCATGCGCGCCTGGCCGCCGCGCACCAGCGCGATGCCGCGCAGGATGCTCTGCTCGGTCCGGGCCTGGATGCCGGGCAGTCCGCGCAGGCGGCCGGCGCGCGCCGCTTTTTCGAGGCGGTCCACGTCGGTGATGCCCTTGCGGTAGAGGCGCGTCGCCATCTTGGGGCCGATGCCGGGCACGTTCACGAGCGCGACGACGCCGGCGGGGATCTTGCGCGTGGCGCGCTCGATGTCGCGAACGTGGCCGGTCTTCACATATTCGGCGATCTTCCCGGCGAGGTCCTCGCCCACGCCGGGGATCGCGTCGAGGCGGCCCTCGCGGGCGAGCGTCTCCACGTCCTCCCGCAGCGACTCGAGGTTCTGGGCGGCGCGCCGGTACGCGCGGATGCGGAAGACGTTCTCCTCGCGCAACTCGAGCACGTCGGCCATCAGGTTGAACAGCCGCGCGATCTCGAAGTTCTTCACGGGCTACTCCGTCTCACGCGACTGTTGCATCAGTGATGCCCCTGGCCGCGAGCCGGTTCGCGCGATGAATCGGCAGGTTGCGGCCCGTCTCGATCCCGCTTCCGAGGGCCGGGACGGCGCGCCCGCGCCTCACTGGGGCGCCCGCTACTCAGCCGCCCCGGCGAGGACCACCCGCGCATCGGGTTCGAGCCCTGCGAATCCCGGCGGTTGCGGCGGGCGGCCGTGGCAGCGTCGTTGCACCCATCAGCCACTCACGATGCCGAATGACAGCCGCGCGGCCGCCCTGTCGCCCAACGCCCTGCGCGTCCTGAGAGCACGCTACCTCAGGCGGGACGAGGCGCGCGCCGTGATCGAGACGCCGGACGAGCTCTTCCGGCGGGTCGCGCGCGCCGTCGCCGAGGCGGAGGTCGTCCTCGGCGCCGGCGCCGACGCCGCGCGCTGGCAGGAGACGTTCGAGGCCGTGATGGCCGGCGGGGACTTTTTGCCGAACTCTCCGGTCCTCATGAACGCCGGCACCCCGCTCGGCCAGCTCGCCGCGTGCTTCGTGGTGCCGGTGGACGACTCGATGGAGTCGATCTTCGAGGCGCTCAAGTCCATGGCGCTGCTCCAGCGCGCGGGCGGCGGCACCGGCTTCTCGTTCTCGGCGCTCCGGCCGCGCGGGGAAGTCGTGGGCTCGACGGGCGGCGAGGCCTCGGGACCCGTCTCGTTCATGCGCGTCTTCGACTCGGCCACCGAGAACATCAAGCAGGGCGGGCGGCGGCGCGGCGCCAACATGGGCGTGCTGCGCGTGGACCATCCCGACATCCTGGAGTTTGTCGACGCCAAGCTCGACGGCCGCTCCCTGCAGAACTTCAACCTGTCGGTCGGCGTCACCGCCGCCTTCATGCGCGCGGTCGAGGCGGACGAGCCGTACGCCCTCGTCCACCCCGGACGCGGGCAGCCGGTCGAGCGGCGGCCGGCGCGCGAGGTGTTCGAGCGGATCGTCCAGGCCGCGTGGGCGTCCGGCGATCCCGGGATGCTCTTCCTCGACGCGATCAACCGCGCGAATCCGATGGCAGCGCTCGGTCCGATCGAGGCGACGAACCCGTGCGGCGAGGTCCCCCTGCGGCCGTGGGAGAGCTGCATCCTGGGCTCGATCAACCTCGCCCACGTCGTCGTGGACGGGCCCGACCACGCGGCCGTGGACTGGGCGCGCCTGCGCGCGCTGGTGCACGCGGGCGTCCGCTTTCTCGACGACGCCATCGAGATCAATCGGGACCCGTCGACGCAGATCGCCGTCGCCACGCGCGCCACGCGCAAGATCGGTCTCGGCGTGATGGGGTTCGCCGAGTGGCTGATCCGCCTGGGGGTGGGCTACGACAGCGACGAGGCGGTCGCGTGGGCCGATCGCCTGGCCGCCTTCGTCGCCGCCGAGGCGCGCGAGGCCTCCCGGCGGCTCGCCGAGGAGCGCGGCGTGTTCCCGGAGTGGGGCCGCAGCGCGTACGCCGCCACCGGCCAGCGACTGCGCAACGCGACGCGGCTGTCGATCGCGCCGACGGGGACGATCAGCATCATCGCGGAGACGAGCGGTGGGATCGAGCCGCTCTTCGCCCTCGCGTACCGGCGCCAGCACACGCTGGGGGGCGCGCCGATCGTCGAGGTCAATCCGATCTTCGTGCGCCACGCCGAGCGGCTCGGCGGGGCTGCCGGCCGCCTCCTCGATCACGTCCGCGCCGCCGGCCGGCTGAGCGACGCGCCCGGCGTCCCGGCCGACCTCCGCCGGCTGTTCGTCACCGCGACCGAGATCCCCGTCCGCCGGCACCTCGCGATCCAGCAGGCGTTCCAGCGCCACGTGGACAACGCCGTGTCGAAGACGATCAACCTTCCGGTGGACGCGGGCCCCGCGGCGGTGGCCGAGGCCTATCGCGAGGCCTGGCGGCTCGGCCTCAAGGGCGTGACCGTCTACCGCGCCGGGTCCCGGCCCGGCGAGGTGCTCACACTCGGCGTGGACGAGCCGCTGGAATCGCGCGAGCTCTTCGCCAAGTGCGATCCGGGCGCCTGCCGCCTCTAGCCGCCCGCCCCCGCGCCGCGCCGGGCCCACACCGCGTACAACGGATCGCCGCCGTCGCGCGGCGAGCGGTCCTCGGGCGTGACGTCTGTCCAGCCGCCGGCGGCGTCGAAGTAGGCGCGCACGAGCGTGACGTGCGGCTCGTCGGTCATGCCGAGCCAGATGGCCACTGCCTTCGTCGGGAAGCAGCGGTTGGAGAAGGACACGACGAACGGCGCGCCCGGCCGCAGGACACGGTGGACCTCGCGGAAGAGCCGCAGCGGGTGCGTCACGTACTGGATCGACACCGCGCACGCGGCGCCGTCGAATTCGGCGTCGACGAACGGCAGCCGCGGCTCGCGGTTGACATCGTGGACGACGTGGCGCGCCAGCTGCGGGTTGTCGGCCATCTCCTCGGCGTTCAGGCCGAGGCCGACGACCTCGGCGCGCGCGCCCTCGGGCAGGTGGCTGCGCCAGCTGCTCATGAGGTCGAGGAGCCGGCCGCCGGCGGGCAGCACCGCGGCGTAGAGGCGGCCGAGCGCGGTGATGGCCCCGTCGTCGATGTGGACGACCCGGCGAGGGACGGCGTAGAAGCGGTCGTCGGCGGACTCGTCGTCGCGCGCGTAGGCGGCGGGTGAGAACAGGCCGTCGCCGGGGATCGGTCGCGCGCTCACGCCTCGCGCAGGACTCGGCCGGTCTCCACGTCGAGCACGTCGCGCCGGGGTCCCAGCGTGCGCATGGCCTCGAAGCCGTCCTCGACCATGTCGCAGTAGAGCTCCACGCGGTTGCCGTCGGGGTCGTGGAAGTAGACGCTGCGGGTCACGTTGTGCTCGATCGTGGATTCCACGGCGATGCCGAGGGCGCGCAGCTCGCGATGGGCGGCCTGCAGCTCCTCGAAGGAGCCGAGCTGCCAGGCGGCGTGGTGCAGCCCGGGCTGGGCCGCCGCCGGCGCCTCGCCGGTGGCGAGCTGGAAGAGCGCCAGGTCGTGGTGCTGCGTGCCGAAGCTGAGGAACACGGTGCCGCGCTCGACGTCCTCGTGCGCCACCTTGAGGCCGAGGACGCGCGTGTAGAAGTCGCGCGAGGCGCCGGCGTCGCGAACCTTCAGCACGATGTGACCGAGCTTCCTCGCCTGGATCATCACTCTGCTCCCGGCGCCGGGGCGCCTCGTCTCGGGGATACCGCAGCGGGACCGCCTGCGCCAGTATAGACGGCAACCCGGCGATCGAGGAGAGACCTCATGGGGCTGGCGGAGAGCGGCGCACTGCGGGGCAGGGTGGCCATCATCACAGGGGCGGCGACGGGCATCGGCCGGGCGAGCGCCCTGCTGTTCGCGCAGGCCGGCGCGCGCCTGGCGCTGGCCGACGTGCGCGAGACGGAGCTGGCGCGCACGGTGGCGGAGGTGCGCGCGGCCGGCGGCGAGGTCGCGCCGGTCACTGCCGATTTGGCGCGCCCCGACCAGTGCGCGGCGGTGGTGGTGGCGGCCGTGCGCGCGTTCGGCCGCCTCGATGTGGTGGTCAACAACGCCGGGGTCGGCACGATGGTCGTGGGCGGCACGGTGGAGAGCATCGCGCTCGAGGCGTGGGACCTCGCCCAGGACGTCAACGTGCGTGCGATCTATCTGGTGAGCCGCGCGGCGGTGCCACATTTGCGCCAGCGCGGCGGCGCCATCGTCAACATCGCCTCGGTCTCCGCCTTCCACGGGTCTCTCACGCGGCCGAGCCACGCGTACGCCGCCTCCAAGGGTGCGGTGCTTGCCCTCACGCGCGCGATGGCCGCCTCCTACGGCCGCGACCGGATTCGCGTCAACGCCGTCTGCCCCGGCACGATCCGCACGCGGCTGACCGCCGACATCGTCGAGGGGGCCGAGCGCGCGGCGAAGGAGGGGCGCGGCATCCCGCTGGGGCGCGTCGGCGAGCCCGAGGACATCGCACGCTGCGCGCTGTTCCTGGCCTCCGACGACGCGGCGTTCGTCTCGGGCGCCCACCTGGTCGCCGACGGCGGCGCGCTGGCCGCGACGCCGTGAGCCAGCCGCCCTCGCCGACGCCGCGCGATCTCGACCTCGGGTGACGACGTCCGCGTGGGCGGCGCCACCGCCTCGCGGTATGCTCTCGCCGGCGGCGATCCCGGACGCGAGAGGAGACGGGCATGGACTTCGGCGCAGCGATCTTCTTCACGGACTACTCGATGGGGCCGGCCGAGCTGGGCCGCGCACTCGAGGAGCGCGGGTTCGAGTCGCTCTGGGCCCCCGAGCACTCGCACATCCCGCTCTCGCGCCGCTCGCCGTTTCCGCAGGGCGGCGACCTGCCCAAGAAGTACTACGACGTGATGGACCCGTTCGTCACGCTGGCCGCCGCGGCGGCGGCCACCACGCGGCTGCGCGTGGCCACCGGCATCTGTCTCGTCGTCCAGCGCGATCCGATCCAGACCGCGAAGGCGGTGGCCAGCCTGGACCAGGTCTCGGGCGGGCGCTTCCTGTTCGGCATCGGCGCCGGCTGGAACGCCGAGGAGATGGCCGACCACGGCACCGAGTTCACGTCGCGCTTCGAGGTCATGCGCGAGCGCGTGGAGGCGATGCGGGCGATCTGGACGCAGTCCAAGCCGCAGTACGACGGCGCGCACGTGACGTTCCCGCCGATGATGACGTGGCCCAAGCCGGTGCAGAAGCCGCACCCGCCGGTGCTGGTGGGCGGCGCGTTCCCCCACGGCGCGCGCCGGGCGATCGCCTACGGCGACGGCTGGGTGCCGCACGCGCGCCGACCGGCCTACGGCGACGTGCTGAACCTGCTGCCGGATTTCCGCGCGCTGGCGCGCGAGGCCGGGCGCGATCCCGCGTCGCTGCCGATCACGGTCTTCGGCGTGGCAGAGGACGCGGATCTCGTCAAGCGGTACCGCGACGCCGGCGCGGCGCGGCTGGTCTTCAACCTGGCCCCGGCCAAGGCGGGCGAGGTGCTGCCGGTGCTCGATCGCTGCGCGGCGCTGATGCGGTAGCGCGGCTACGGGGCGCGCAGGAGCTCGACCGGGCCCTGCGGTCCCCAGGTGACGATCGAGGTGCCGCTGCCCGCCAGGCGGTCCTGGGCCACGCGCGTGAGGACGATCTGCTCGACGTGCTGGGTGAGGAGATCGAGCACGAGCGTGAGACGCCCATCCCAGTCGCCGAAGCGCCCCTGCACGTTGGCGGAGACCGGCCGGCCGCTGACGGTGTAGGTGATGACGCCGGTGAGGCCGGGCAGCCGGTCGCCCGTGAGCGGCCAGGGGCCGACGGTGACGCCGCCGGCGACGTAGGCGCCGTCCTGCTCGAGGACGCGCAGCAGCAGCGGTGCGCCGCCCCACGTGCCCCGCCACGCGCCGCGCAGATCCGGCACGGGCCCCAGCGGCGCGCTCAGCGGCGGCCCGGTGGCGCAGCCGCCCGCCAGCAGCGCCAGGGCGAGCGCGAGCGCGCTAGCGCGAGAGGCCGAGGAGGCGATCGATCTTCTCCGGCTGGAAACCGATGAGCAGCTCATCGTCCACCTGCAGCACGGGCGTCGCATAGATCCCGCGCGACTCGAGGAACTCCGCCGCGGCGTCGTCGGCCATGACGTCCTTCAGCGTGAACGCGACGCCTGCGGACCGCAGGTGGTCTTTGAGACTCTCGCAGGGTCCTCAGAACGGCGTGGCGTAGACGACGACCGCGCGTGGCACGCGCCTCACACCTTTCCGCCGGCCTTCAGGTCGCGGTAGGCCTGCTTGTGCTCCAGCCAGCGCTCGGTCGAGGCCTCGTCGAGGAACGGCCGCTCCTTCGTGAAGCACGTGGCCTTCCACGTGTCGTCCCCCCACGTGTAGGGCGCGACCACGGTGGTGCCCGGCGCCGTCGCGCGCTCGAGCAGCTCGAGGCCGAGGTTGACGATGTCGCGCTGCATGCCGGCGTCGAAGGGCTTGCCGCAGGGATTGCCGAGCGGGAAGTCGCAGAAGACGAAGCGCGGCACGCCGCAGCCCTCGACGATGTCCCGCGCGCAGCCGAAGACCACGGTCGGGATGCCGTTGGCTTCGAGATGCCGGGCGACCAGACTCACGGTCTGGTGGCAGACCGGTCAGACGGCGGTGAGGACCGCGACGTCCACGCGGTCCTCGCGGAGCCAGTTCAAAATCATGGGCGCGTCGATCCCCAGCGTCTTGCGCTGGCTGTACTGCGAGAACGCGGTCTGGAAGCGCGGCGCCAGCGCGGCGATGCGGCCGGCGGCGGCCGCCTCCCGCAGGCGGGTGAGCGGCAGGAACGCGTCCACGTCGTCGAGCGTCGTCGCGTAGCGGTCGTAGGCGGTCTTGCGGCTGTAGAGACGCGCGATCGGCGTGTCGGTCGGCAGCCAGTACGGATCGCGCCGCGCGTCGTCGTCGGGCACCGGCAGCGGCGCGTCGCGGATCGCCATCTCGCCGGTGGTGACGAGGCCGACCCGGCAGGCGGCGAGCGGCTTGGCGAGCGGCGTGAACGGAATGTCGTCGAAGTGCGCCCAGCGGTAGGGCGTGTCGTAGCCCTCGCCCCGGTAGTACTCGCGCGTCTTGTCGATGTAGTGCACGTGGCTCATGAGCCGGCTCCTCCCGCTGCCGCCATCATACCGCGCGCCGCCGCACCTCCGGCAGCACCTGCCGGCCGAGCAGCTCGATGCCCGCCAGCACGTCGTCCTGCCGCATGCCCGGCCAGCTCACCCGCATGGTCGCGTGGGTGACCCCGGCGCGATGCTGGGCGACGAGCGCGTCGGCCACCTGCGCGGGCGAGCCGACGGCGAAGCGGTTGCGCGCGAGGGTGCGGAACTGCGCCGCGGGCGGCGCGCCGGGGTCGAGCGTGATGCCGGGGATGCCCCAGCTGAGATAGGCCGCGTACTTGTCGAGAAGGAACGGCGCCGCACGGCGCACGGCCGTCTCCTCGTCGGGCGCGCAGACGACCTCGAGCAGCCGGCACACGTGCGGGCTCGGCGGCAGCCCGGCCGCCGCGCGCGCCGCCCGGAACGCGGCGGCCTGGGCGGCGAACTCGTCCACCGTCGGCACCGGCACCACCAGCCAGCCGTCGGCGATGCGCGCCGCCCGCGCGATGCCGGCGTCCACCTGCGAGCCAACGATGATGGGCGGCCGCGGGCGCTGCACCGGGCGCGGCCGGATCGTCACGTCGTCGAGCTGCCAGTGGCGCCCGCGATGCGTGACGTGGTCCTCGGTCCACAGCCGGCGGATGATCTCGATCCCCTCGGCCAGGCGGCTCACGCGCTCCTTCATCGCCACGCCGAAGATCGCGAACTCCTCGGTGCGGTAGCCGAGCCCGACGCCGAGCAGGAAGCGGCCGCCGGTGATCACGTCGAGGAAGGCGCCGGCCTCGGCCAGCTCGACCGGGTTGTGCAGCGGGAGCAGGACCAGGTTGGTGCCGATCGCGAGCCCCTCGGCCTCGGCGGCCAGCCGCTCGAGCATCGGCAGCAGCGGAAAATAATGGAAGCCGGGGGTGGCGTGGTGCTCGCCGCCCCAGATCGAGTCGAAGCCGAGCGCGCGGATCAGCCGCGCCTGCTCGAGCGTCTCCGCCCATCGGCGGGCGGGATCGTCGCCCTCGGGGTGCTGCGCGTTGAGATAGATGCCGAGCTTCATCGGTCGCGGTCCTCCTCGGGGGATGGCGTCAGACGACGCGGTCGGCCGTCTCGCGCCGCGTGCGCAGGCCGCGGGCGCCGAAGAGCAGCAGCGCCGCGCCGCCCCACGCCAGCGCGCCGTCGAAGACGAAGGTGCCCGACACGCTCACGGCGGCCAGCGCGCCGGTGACGAGGGGGCTCAGCGCGGTGCCGACCTGTACGCCCAGCGCCAGCCAGCCGAAGGCGGCGCCGCGATGGTCGCCCGGCACGATCAGGGCGCCCAGCGAGTAGGCGAGCGTCAGCGCGCCGCCCAGGCAGAACCCCAGCAGCGCGCGCAGCACGAGCAGCAGCGGCCAGGCGTGGGCCAGCGCCATCGCCGCGCACAGCGGGCCGCCGATCAGCAGCCCCAGCAGCAGCAGCCGCGCGGCGGGCACGTCGTGCGACAGGCGCGCGGCGAGGTTGGCGGAGATCGTCGCGGTGATCGCCGCCGCCGAGATGATGACGCCGGAGACGATCGCGATGCGGTCCACCGCGACCAGGTGGGCGACGTCGAGCGGAATCAGCAGCGCCAGGCCGCGGTCGAGGAACTGCGCGACGACGAGCAGGCCGACCACCACCGGGAAGTACGGGTAGCGCAGCAGGTCGCGCAGCGGCAGGCGCGCCACCGGTCGCGCGGCGGCGCCCCGCGCGCCGGACGGCCCGGCTTCCTGGAAGAGCACGATCAGCACGACCAGTGCCACCGCGCAGAGGGCGGCGGTGGCGAAGAACGCGTAGCGGATGCCGAAGTGCGAGGCGACGACACCGCCGATGGCGGGGCCCACCGCCACGCTCAGGATCTGCGCCGACTGCACCATGCCGATCGCCGCCGGCACCCGGTCCCGGGGCGCCGAGACGCTGGCCAGCGCCATCGCCATCGGCGTGAAGCCGGCGAAGAGCCCCTGGATCAGCCGGGCGGCGAAGAACTGCTCGACCGAGGTGACGAGCCCCATGAACGCGATGATCACCACGAACCCCCCGAGTGAGCGGATGAGCATGAGCTTGCGGCCGAAGCGATCGGCCAGCCGGCCGAACCACGGGCCGAGCAGCCCCGACACCGCCGGCGTCACGGCGGCGCAGACGCCCGCCCAGAGCGCGATGCGGCGCGGGTCCTCGACGCCCAGCTCGCGGATGTAGAGCGGCAGGAAGGGCGAGCTGAACTGGAAGCCGACGTAGGCGATGAAGACGATGAGCGAGAGGGCCCAGACGTTTCGCCGCCAGCCCTCCTCGCTCAGAGTCCCTGCCAATAGCGGCGCCCGTCGAGGCGCACGATCCTTCCGTAGCCGGGCGCGGCGAAGTGCCCGGCGGCCACGAGGATCTTCTCGCGCTCCAGCCGCTCGACCAATGCGCGGCGGGTGCGGCGCGTGAGGTCCGGATCCATGTCCGCGCGCGAGACCCAGTCGGGCTCCTCGATCTGCGCCGGGTTGTGCGCGGCGTCGCCGAGCACCAGCGCCTGCTGGCCGCCCGAGGTGACCAGGATGCTCATGTGCCCCGGCGTGTGGCCCGGCGTCGGCACCGCCGTGAGGTCGCGCGTGATGGTGTGCTCGCCGTCCATGAACTCGATGAGGCCGAGGTCGGCCAGCGGCCACACGCACGTCGGCGCGTTGGGATAGCGCTGCGGCTGCACGTCGGGCCGGTGGCAGGTGTCCCAGTCCGTGCGGCTCATCCAGTAGCGCGCGTTGGGGAAGGTCGGCACCCAGCGCGGGCCGTCGGCGGTGAGGTTCCAGCCGACGTGGTCGCGGTGCAGGTGGGTCATCACGACCATGTCCACCTCGTCCGGCCGCACGCCCTTGCGCGTGAAGTCGCGCAGGAGCTCGCCCCACGGCACGTCGGGCGTGTCGGCCGGCCGCGGCCCGAGCCCGGTATCTACCAGGATGGTGCGGCCGTCGGAGCGGATCAGGTAGGAGCCCAGGTTGAAGCGCACCCGATGATCGTGCAGGTGCGTCTCGTAGGGCTGCCACTCGCCCTCCGGAATGGTCGGGAAGAAGTTGCAGAGGTCGAACTCGAGCGTGCCGTCCGAGAGGTGCAGGATCTCGACGTTGCCGACGCGGATCGTGTCGTTGGCCATGGGGCTCCTTGGTTGGCGGGAGGCTACCGGTCGCGTGGGGCGAGGTCAAGGCTTACCAAGCGCCGGCCGGCTGTGGCACAGTGGTGGTCTCGTGGCGCTCAACCCCAAGCGGACGCTGATCGGCGCGCTCATCGGCCTGGTGGCCGGCGTGGCCGCCGTCGGCCTCGGCTACACGCCGCTGTTCGAGACGTGGGAGCGGCGCACGCTGGACCTCCGCTCGCGCGTCTTCGCCGATGCGCGCCGCGCCGATCCCCGCATCGTCGCCGTCGTCATCGACCAGCGCTCGATCGACGTCGTCGCCGCCTCGCGGCAGGAGGGCGGGCTCGACGTCGGGTGGCCGTGGCCCCGGGACTTCTATGCCGCCATCGTCGAGTTCCTGATGCGATCGGGCGCGCGGGCGGTGGCCTTCGACCTGATCCTCAGCGAGCGCAGCATCTACACGCGTCTCGAGGTCGCGGACGACGATCGCGAGTTCGCCGCCAAGACCGCCGGGCGGCCGGTGGTGCAGTCGGTGATGCTCGCGCGTGAGCCGCCGGACGGCTCCGGCGCGCCGCCCGATCGGCAATGGCCGGCCGGACTCGCCGAGAACCGCGGCACGCGCCGTCTCGCGCGGCCGCCGGCCGAGCCGTACAACAAGGCGACGCTGCCGGTGGCGCCGCTCATCGGCGCGGCGGCGACGCTGGGCTGGATCGGCTTCGAGCCCGACGAGGACGGCACCTGCCGCTCGATGCTCCCGGCGGCGGCCTACGCGCCGGCCGGCAGTCGCGACGCCGTGGAGGTCTGGTCGCTGCCGTTCGCGCTGGCCGGCGTGCTCGGTGCGAAGCTCGAGACGCGGCCCGCCCGGCCCGCCGCCGAGCACCTGCTCATGAATGGCCGTCGGGTGCCGCTCGACGAGGAGGGCCATTTTCTGCTGCGCTTCCACGGCGGTGAGGGGGTGTACCGGCAATTCCCGTTCTGGAGCGTGCTCCGGTCGGCCAAGCTGGTGGCGGCCGGCGCCGCCCCGGACCCGGCCGCGCGGCCCGAGGATTTCCGCGACAAGATCGTGATCGTCGGCACCACCGCGGCGGGGCTGCTCGACTTCCGGCCGACGTCGCTGCGCGACGTCACGCCCGGCTACGTCATCCACGCCACCGCGCTCGACAATCTGCTGAACGGCGACGCGCTGGTGCGGCCGACGCTGCTGCCGCGGACCGCGGCCCTGCTCCTGTTCGCCGCCGTGGCCGGCGCGCTCTTCGGCGCCATGCCCTCCCTGCGCGACAGCTCGCTGCTCGCGCTGGCGCTCGTGCTCGGCTACCTGGGGTTCGCGGCGTGGATCTTCTCGTCGCTGAGGGTCTGGCTCCTCGTGGTGACGCCGGCGATCGCCGTCGTGCTGGGCCACCTCGGCGTCACCGGCTACGGCTATCTCACCGAAGGTCGCGAGCGGAAGTTCCTGCGCGGCGCCTTCTCGCGCTACGTGGCGCCGGAGGTGGTCGACCAGCTCGTGAAGAACCCCGGCCAGCTCGCCCTCGGCGGCGAGACGCGCGAGCTGACGGTGATGTTCGCCGACGTGGCCGGCTTCACCACGCTGTCCGAGGGGCGGGCGCCGCGCGAGATCGTCGAGCTGATGAACGAGTGCTTCACGGAGATCACCACGGTCATCCAGGGTCACGGCGGCACCGTGGACAAGTTCATCGGCGACGCGGTGATGGCGTTCTGGAACGCGCCGGTGGAGCTGCCGGATCACGCGGCGCGGGCGTGCCGGGCCGCGCAGGATCTCCTGAAGGCGCTGGTGCGCCTGAACGTCGGCTGGGCCGCCCGCGAGCTGCCGGCCATCTCGATGCGCGTGGGGCTCGCCACCGGGCCGGCGCTGGTCGGCAACGTGGGGTCGAGCAGCAAGTTCAACTACACCGTCATGGGCGACACCGTGAACCTGGCCTCGCGCCTGGAGGGCGCGGCCAAGGTCTTCGGCACGCTGAGCCTGATCGCCGGCTCGACCGTGGCCGCCGCCGCCGGCGCCGTGCCGTGCCGCGAGCTCGACTGGCTGCAGGTGAAGGGCCGCTCGGAGCCGGTGCCGGTCTTCGAGGTCATGCCGGGCGAGGCGACGCCGAGCCGGGTGGAGGCATGGGAGCGCTACGCGGCGGGGCTGGCCGCGTACCGGGCGCGTCGCTTCGACGAGGCGCGCGAGCAGTTCGCCGCCGTGCTGAAGGTCGAGCCGGAGGACGGCCCCGCCCGGGAGATGCTGGCGCGCTGCGACGAGTATCTCGTGACGCCGCCGCCGGACGACTGGCGCGGCGAGCACGTGCTGCACTCGAAGTGACGCGATCCACGTGAGGAGGAGCCAACGCATGAGGCGGACGATGATCGTGATCTCGCTGCTGGTGGCGGTGGTGACGGCGCCGCTGGCCGCGGAGACGACGCGGTGGGTGGAGCGGACCAAGGTGGACATCCGGGCCGGCCGCGGCTCGTTCTACGAGATCGTGGAGACGCTCGTGAAAGGCGACCAGGTGGAGATCCTCAAGACCGAGGACAAGTGGGTCTCCGTGCGCACGAAGAGTGCCCGGACCGGCTGGGTGTACGAGGCCGCGCTGAAGGCGACACCGGTGCAGCCCGGCACCTCGGACTTCCTCAAGTCCGCTCCCGGCGACACCGCCACGTCGCGCACGGCCGCCTCCCAGGGCGCCAAGGGCATCTACGCGCAGAACTACGCCAAGCAGAAGGGCTACGACTACGGCCTCGTCGAGTGGGTCGAGTCGCACCAGCCGGTCGGGCCACAGATCGAGGCGTTCCTGAAGGACCCGGGTGACACGACGGGCGGTGGGCGATGAAGGCGCGCGCGCTCTCGCTCCTCGCGCTCGTGCTCGCGCTGGTGCTGGTCGGCTGCCAGACCGGTGGCGGCTCGACGGCGCTCGGCATCCTCACGGGGACCAACCCGGAGGACATCCGGGGCGCCTCCACCGACATCGACGAGCCGGAGGAGATCGAGCTCGGCCGCGCGGTCGCCAGCGCGCTCGGCTCGCGCTACACGCTGCTGCGTGACGAGCCTCTGACGCGCTACGTCGCGCTGGTCGGCAACTCGGTGGCGCTCCAGTCCGACCGCCCCGACCTCCGCTACTACTTCGGCGTGCTGGACACCGACGAGGTCAACGCCTTCGCCGCGCCGGGCGGGTATGTCTTCATCACCCGCGGCACGCTGAGGCTCATGCGCGACGAGGCCACGCTGGCCGCCGTGCTCGGTCACGAGGTCGGCCACATCGCGCTCAGGCACCACCTGGAGACGATCAAGGACCAGAAGAAGACCGCGGTCGGCTCGAGCGTGGGGAAAAACCTGATCCGCCTCGGTTCCGGCTTCATCCCGGGCGTCGGCGGGGCCGTCGCCAGCACCGTCATCAACTCGCCGGTGCTGGATCTCGCCATGGATGGCGCCGTCAACCTCGTGCTCAAGGGGTGGAGCCGGGGCGAGGAAGAGCAGGCCGACGGCGTCGGCTTCAAGTACGCCACGCGGGCCGGGTACGACCCGGCGGGGCTGCGGAATTTCCTGCAGGCCGTGCAGGACAGCGGCAGCCAGCCGTCGACGAGCGCGTTCTTCTCGACACACCCGGCCACTGCCGAGCGTCTCAAGGAGCAGGAGACCCAGCTCACGACGGCGCCGGCCGGCGGCCGCCGTGCCGCGCCGCGCTTCGAGGAGTCGGTGATCGCGAAGCTACCGGCGCCGGCCGCGCAACCGGCGCCGCCGGCCGCGAAGCCGACGCGCTGAGGGCGAGCGAATCCCCCGGCCGCGCGCCGGCGTCTCACAGGGCGGAGGTGAGGGTGATGACGACGAGTGAGAGCGCCATCGTGCACGTCACCGACGCCACGTTCGACGGCGTGGTGACGAGCGAGCAGCCGGTGGTGATCGACTTCTGGGCGCCGTGGTGCGGCCCGTGCCGGGCCATCGCGCCGGTGCTGGAGGAGATCGCGCGCGAGCTGGGCGACCGGGTGACGATCGGCAAGGTCAACGTGGACGAGCAGCCGGCGCTGGCCGGGCGGTTCGGCGTGCGGTCCATCCCCACGCTGATGTTCTTCAAGGACGGCCAGCCACGGGACACCGTGGTGGGCGCGGTCCCCAAGGGCGAGATCGTGAAGCGGATCGAGGGGCTGGCCGGCTAGCGACGGGCGAGCGGGCCGCGCAGCAGGCGGCCGGGGAGCGCGCCGGTGTGCTTGCCGTCGCGCAGCAGCACCTCGCCGTGCACGACCGTGGCGGCGATCCCCCGCGCGCGCTGCACCAGGCGGCGGGCCCCCGCCGGCAGGTCGTGTGCGACCTCCGGCATCGCGGGCGCGATCGTGTCCGGGTCGAAGACGAGCAGGTCGGCCACGAACCCCTCGCGGACGAGACCGCGGTCGGCGAACCCCCAGTGCGTGGCGGGCACCAGGGTCAGCATGCGAACGGCCTCCTCGAGCGTGAAGACCTGCCGGGCGCGGACCCAGTGGCTCAGCAGATGCGTCTGCAGCGAGGAGTCGACGATCTGCGAGACGTGCGCGCCCGAGTCTGAAAACGTCACGACGGCGCGTGGATGTCTCATCATTTCGAGGACGTCATCCTGGTTTTCGTTCGCGACCGGATGAACGAAAAATCGGTCCAGGTCCTTCTCGAGCGCCAGGTCGATCATGGCGGCGGCCGGATCCACGCCACGCTCGCGCGCGATCTCGTCCACCGTGCGATGGGGCCCTTCCACGGTGTCGTACACGAAGATCCACTCGTAGGGGAACGGCCGCGCCTCGGTGCCCAGCGCGCGCCGGTCGGGCTTGTCGTGGGCGCCTTCGACCAGCGCCCGGCGGACCTCGGGATCGCGCAGCCGCCGCCGCTGCTCGTCGAGCGGCAGCGCGCGGAACGGCTTCCACGCCGGCAGGTTGTCGAAGGGTAGCTGCGTCTTGAACGATAGCATCACGTTCAGCCCGCGGCTGTGCACCTGCGCGAACATGCGCCCGCCGGCGGCGGCCGTCTCGTCGAGCAGGGCCATGTAGCGCGGCCACACCGCGCGCGCCTCCAGCCGGCTGAAGTTGCCGAACGTCACCGGCCGTCCGGTGTCCACCGCGAGGTCGCGCAGCCGCACGTGATAGTCGCGGAAGGCGGCGGAGTCCGGCAGCTCGCGGCCGACCGCCTCGCCGGCCAGCTCGAAGATCCCCGCGTTCAGCTCGCCCATCACGCCGACGAGCCGGCGCACCTCGTCCCACGTCGCCAGCCGGCTGGCCACCGGGCGGCCGTCGGGGGTCTCGTGGATGGGCGAGCGCGTCGTGGTGAAGCCGATCGCGCCGGCCTGGATGGCCTCGCGCAGCTCGCGCTCCATCAGCCGCAGGTCGTCCTCGCTCGCCGCCTGCTCGAAGGCGCGCTCGCCCATGACGTGGCTGCGCAGCGCGCAGTGGCCGAGGTACCCCGCGTAGTTGATCCCCTTGGGCAACCCCTCGATCGCGTCGAGGAACTCCGGGAACGTCGTCCACGTCCAGCGGATGCCGGCCGCCATCGCCGCGCCCGAGATGTCCTCGGCCCGCTCCAGATTGCGCACGACCAGGGCCTTGTCCTTCTCGCCGCACGGCGCCAGCGTGAAGCCGCAGTTGCCCATGACGACGGTGGTCACGCCGTGCCAGCACGAGCAGGTGCCGAGCGGATCCCAGAACACCTGGGCGTCCATGTGGGTGTGGCCGTCCACGAAGCCCGGCGCCACCACCATGCCGTCGGCGTCGATCACCTCACCGGCGCGCTCGCGGATGCGGCCGATCGAGACGATGCGGCCGCCGCGCACCCCGACGTCGGCGCGATAGCGGGGGAGACCGGAGCCGTCGACGAGGACGCCGTTCTTGATGACGAGGTCGTAGGTCATGGTGGCGCCTATCCTACACCGGGGCGTCGGCGTGAGCGGGCGCGCTCGCCCGGGCCAGCCGCCGCGCCGTCTCCGCCGTCGCGTCTGACGCCAGTGGCGCAAGAGCGGTCCGAAGCCGGTGCGCGCGGCTCGACGCACCCCCACAGTCTACGGAATCGCTGCGGCCCGGCAATGACCTTGGAGGTAAGCGCCCGGTGTCAGGTTCGCGACGGCCGGTGTCAGGGCGGCGCACGCGGGGCCGACACCGCCCGCCAAGTGTGCGTCAGGACGACGCGCGCGTCTGGCACCCGGGCTGCACTCCACGCGGCAGCCCGGGAGGGCACGCCATGAGAGAGAAGATCCCGCTCGTCGTCGCGCTCGTGATGATCGCCACCGGCCTGTCGGCGGCCGCCGCACGCGCCGCCGACGTCCACATCGGCATCAACGTCGGCGCGCCACCGCCGCTGGTCGTCGTGGCGCCGGCGCCGGCGGTGGTCGTGGCGCCGCCCATCCTCACGGTGGCCGCGCCGCCGCCGCTGGTGGTGGTGCCGGGCACGCCCGTCTATTACGTGCCGAGCGCGAGCTTCAACCTGTTCGTCTTCGGCGGCCGCTATTACAGCTTCCACGAGGGCCACTGGTTCCACGCGGCCAGCCACCGCGGCCCCTGGATCGCGATCGGCGCCGAGGCGGTGCCCCGGGCGGTGCTGGGCGTGCCGGTCACCTACTACAAGGTCCCGCCCGGCCACTTCAAGAAGGAGAAGCACGAGGGCGCCGCCGCCCACGGCTGCCCGCCCGGCCTCGCCAAGCAGGGCCGCTGCTAGTCGCCGCCCGCCCGGCCCGGCCGGCCGTGTGCGATAGTGCGCTCCGTGACGGAGCACGCGCCCACGATCCGGCCGGGCACGCGTGACGACGCCGGCGACGTCGTCGCGCTCATCGGCCGTGTCTACGCGGAGTACGGCTTCGTCTGGGAGCCCGCCGTCGAGGTGCCCGATCTCCTCGCGTTCGACGCGCACTACGCTCCGCCGCGCGGAAGCTTCTGGGTGATCGCCGAGGACGGGCGCATCGTCGGCTCGGTCGGCGTCGACCGGCCCGTCCCCGACGCCGCCGAGCTGCACCGGCTCTACCTCGACGCCGACCGGCGCGGGCGCGGGCTGGGCGAGGCGCTCGTGCACACGGTGCTCGGCTGGTGCCGCGCGCAGGCGCTCGGCCGCCTGGTGCTCTGGTCAGACACGCGCTTCGACCACGCGCACCGCCTCTACTTACGGCTGGGATTCCGGCAGACCGGCGAGCGCACGCTGCCCGGCGACCTCAACGACACGCGCGAGTACGGCTTCGAGCGCGAGGTCTGAGCCGGAGCCGCCGCGCCGGGGGCTGCTTGACGATGGGCGGCCGCCGCGCCGATAGTGGACGCCATCCCGCCGGAGGAGGACGCCATGGACCCCAAGGTCGTGCGGCTCGAGGAGACCGACGCCGTCAAGTTCGGCCCGGACGCCGTCTACCAGCCCATCCTCGGCGACGAGGAGGGCAGCACGCCGATCCGCACCGGCATCCAGACCTCTCAGCCGGGTTACGCGGCGCCCATGCACTCGCATCCCTATCTCGAAGTCCTTCACGTCCTCGACGGCATCGCCGAGGCGTGGATGGAGGGCGGGGAGGCGCGGAAGGTGACGCTGCGCAAGGGCGACACGATCGCGCTGCCGCCCAACGTTCCCCACACCTTCCGCGTCGTCGGCAACGAGCCGCTGCGGCTGCTGGGCACGCACGTCTCCCCGCGGCGGATCGTGGAGTACCGGGACGGCGGGAAGACCGACACGCGCGGCTATCGCGTGTGGACCGACTGAGCCCGCGCCCGAAAACCGCTTGACATCCTCGGAGCCGCCGGGCACATTCCGGGCACCTGGGTAACAGGTAGCAGCACTTGTTCGGTCCGCTCGTTCACCAGGGTTCTTGTCCTTCAGCGCTAGCAGGAAGGAGAACCAGGATGCCTATCGAGTCCCGACTGAATCGGCGTCAGTTCCTCACCCGTACCGCAGCCGGCCTCGGCGCCGGCGCCCTCGTCAGCGCCTCCGGTCGCCGGCCGGCGGTCGCGGCGCCGGCGCCCTATCCCGAGTGGATCTCCCGCAGCGACAAGCCGGGCAAGTCCGGGGGCTCGCTGACGCGCGCGTCGTCCTGGGACCCGCCGCTGATCGACCCGCGGCTGACCCAGTCGATCGGCCTCTTCCAGTTCGTGGCGCTCACCAGCAACCGCCTGGTCCGCTACGTCTTCAGCGACGAGGCGAGCGGGCCGTCGGACCTCACGCTCAAGGGCGACCTGGCGGAGTCGTGGCAGGCCAGCCCCGACCACCGCATGTGGACGTTCAAGCTGCGCCAGGGCGTGAAGTGGCACAACCTGCCGCCGGTGAACGGGCGCGAGTTCGTCGCCGCCGACGTCAAGTACTGCTTCGAGCAGTACGCCAAGGAGGGCGTGCAGGCGTTCAACTTCCAGGAGATCGAGGCGATCGACACGCCCGACAAGTACACGGTGCGGCTGCACCTCAACACGCCCAACGTGCTGCTGGCCCACAACCTGGCCGAGCCGATCGCCGTGCTCTTCGCGCGCGAGGTGCTCGAGCAGGACGGCGACCTCAAGAAGCGCCTGATCGGCACCGGCCCCTACATGCTCAAGGAGCACACCCGCAAGGTGCGGGTGGTGCTCGCGCGCCACCCCGACTACTTCGACAAGGGCCGGCCCTACCTCGACGAGTACACGATCCTCTCGACCCCTGACGCGTCGACGCGGCTGGCCGCCTTCCGGACGGGGCAGAGCGACATCCTGTGGGTGGCGAGCCCGTCGGAGGTGGAGACCGTCCGCAAGACCAACCCCGGCGCCGTCGTGCAGTCGTATCACAACACGCTGTCGCCCTTCGGCCTGGCGCTGGCCCAGGACCGGCCGCCCTTCAACGACCTGCGCGTGCGGCGCGCGATCTCGATGGCCATCGACCGCCAGAAGATGGTGGACACGGTCTTCGAGGGCCACGGCATTCCCGGCTGGGGCGTGCCGTACATCTACTACACCGACAAGCAGCCGACGCTGGCCCAGATGGGGCCGTGGTGGCAGTACAAGCCCGCCGAGGCCAAGAAGCTGCTGGCCGACGCCGGCCACGCCAACGGGTTCGCGACGACGCTGTTCTACTACGAGTACTTCCCGCAGATGAGCTCGGAGGTGCAGCTGGTCCAGCAGGATCTCAAGAAGAACCTCAACATCGACGTCAAGATCACCAAGCTCGACTACACGACCTACTACGGCCGCTACGTCGAGAACAAGTGGGACGGGATGTGCTGGGGCTTCCAGTCGGGCCACGGCATCGGGCTCGACGAGCGCACCTACCAGTTCCTGCACTCGAAGTCGCCCAAGAACTTCTTCCGCGTGAACGACACGATCGTGGACGACCTCTGCACCAAGCTGCGGCAGACACCGGACGTCGCCCAGCAGCGCGTGCTGACCAAGAAGCTGGTCGAGCGCGAGCTCGATCAGGCGCTGCGGCTGTGGATGCCGTACGACAACGGGTTCCTGATCTTCCAGCCGCACGTGCGCAACATGGCGGCGCTGGCGCTGCGCCGCTCCGACGGGTACGGGTCCTCCACCCTGGCGCACACGTGGTTCGATAAGTAGAGCGGCGCTCGAGGCCCGCACCCCATGCGCAAGTACGTGCTCCGCCGGCTGCTACTTGCCGTCCCGGTGCTGCTGCTGTCGTCGGTGATCGTCTTCGGCCTCATGCGCGTCATGCCGGGCGACGCGCTCATCGTGCTGATGGGCGAGTCGGGCAACATCGGCGACCGTGAGCTAGCCCACGTGCGCCAGCAGCTGCATCTCGACCTGCCCTACCACGAGCAGTACGCCATCTGGCTCTGGCAGATGGTCAGCCTGCGGCCGGGCGACTCGATTTTCACCGGCGAGCCGATCACGACGAGCCTGGCCAAGGCGATCCCGGTGACGCTCGAGCTGGCGACGCTGGCGCTCATCCTCGGCCTCGTCGTCGCGGTGCCGATCGGAGTGCTCTCGGCCACGCGCCAGGACACGGCGTCCGACTACGTCGGCCGCGTCGTCGCCGTCTCCGGCCTGTCGCTGCCCGACTTCTGGCTCGCCACGCTGGTCGTCACCTTCGGCGCGATGTGGTTCCGCTGGATGCCGCCCATCGGCTACACGAGCTTCTGGGAGTCGCCGCTGCGCAACCTGCAGCAGTTCCTGCTGCCCGCCGCCGTGCTCGGGTTCCGCCTGTCGGCGGCCACCATGCGCATGACGCGCTCCACCGTGCTGGAGGTGCTGCGCGAGGACTACGTGCGCACCGCGTGGGCCAAGGGGCTGGGCGGCCGCATCGTCGTCTACAAGCATGCCCTCAAGAACGCGCTCATCCCGGTCGTGACGATCGTGGGCGGCCAGCTCGGCGTCCTGCTCGCCGGCACCGTCGTGGTCGAGTCGATCTTCGCGCTGCCCGGCATGGGCCGCCTCACCGTGGAGGCGATCCTCTACCGCGACTACCCGGTCGTGCAGACCAACGTGATGCTGGTCGCGGCCACGCTGGTCACGCTAAATCTATTGGTCGACCTCTCGTACGCGTGGCTCGATCCGCGCATCCGCTACCGGTGAGGCGGCCGGGATGTCCACGGTGACCACGCGTGTCGCCGCCTTCGACGACCAGCCGTCGGTCGAGGGGATCAGCCGCGTCCGCTCCCTCTGGGACGCCCTCCGGCGCAAGCCGCTGGGGGCGATCGCCGCGGCCCTCATCGCGCTGATCGTGCTCACCGCCGTCTTCGCCGACGTGCTGGCGCCCTACGACCCGCTGGCGACGCAGCCGGAGATCCGGCTGGCGGCGCCGAGCTGGGAGCATCCGTTCGGCACCGACGACATCGGCCGCGACGTCTTCAGCCGCATCATCTACGGCAGCCGCCTCTCGCTGTGGGTGGGGCTGCTGGCGGTCGGCATCGGCACCGTGGCCGGCATGCTGATCGGCCTGGTCTGCGGCTACTGCGAGGGACGGGTGGACATGGTGCTGCAGCGGGTCATGGACGCCGTGCAGGCCATTCCCGGCCTGATGCTGGCGCTGGCGATCGTGTCGGTGCTGCGGCCGAGCACGACCAACGCGATGATCGCCATCGCCGTCGTGATCATCCCCGGCAACTCGCGCATCGTGCGCGGCGCGGTGATGTCGGCCAAGCAGAACCACTACGTCGAGGCCGCCCAGGCCATCGGCTGCCGCCACCCGCGGATCATCGCCGCCCACATCCTGCCCAACGTGACGGCGCCGATCCTCATCATCGCCTCCATCTGGCTCGGCAACGCCATCCTCATCGAGGCGACGCTGAGCTTCCTCGGCGTCGGCACCCAGCCGCCGACGCCGTCGTGGGGGCTGATGCTGAGCAGCACCGGCCGCGCGTTCATGGAGCAGGCGCCCTGGCTGGCGATCTTCCCCGGCCTGGCGATCAGCCTGGCCGTGCTGGCCTTCAACCTCTTCGGCGACACCCTGCGCGACGCCTGGGACCCCAAGCTCCGCCGCAACGGCTGAGCGGTCGCGACCCGGGCGGCCGGGCTTATACTGCTCACTCAGAGGAGGCCCCCATGCCCAGCCCGTCCGACCGCGCCCAGACGCCCCGCGGCGTCAACCACCTGGTCCTCAACGTGCGCGATCTCGAGACCTCGCACCGGTTCTGGACGGAGATCGTCGGCTTCCGCTGCGTGGCCGCGCTCAAGCCCAAGCCTGGCCGCACGATGCAGATGCGCTTCTACAGCGGCGTGAGTGCTCACGGCGACGTCACCCATCACGATCTCGCGCTGGCCCAGATCCCCGCCGGCGTCACGGTGGAGCCGCGGTCGTGGAGCATGACGCCGGGCGGCCTCGGCCTCAACCACGTGGCCATCGGCTATCCGGACCGCGAGGCGTGGCTCAAGCAGATCGCGTTTCTCAAGGAGCGCGGGGTGCCGTTCCACCTGCGCATCGACCACGGTATGACCCACAGCGTCTACATCTCCGATCCGGACGGCCACGGCATCGAGATCCTCTACGAGCTGCCGCGCGAGATCTGGGAGCACGACATCGACGGCGCCCAGAACTACTCCGAGCGCATCCCGCCCGACAGCGAGGCGGCGCTGACCGACAGCACCGACTACCCGCGCTTCGGCGCGCCGGCGCGCGTCTGATCCGCCGGGCGTCGCCGACTCCGCGCACCCGGCGCGAGTTCGTCCGGCTCACGGTGGGGGCGGTCGTCGCGCTCGGCGCCGGCGCCGCCGCCGCCCAGTCGCCGCTGCCGCCCACGCCCGCGTGCGGCGCCGACGCGAAGGGCACGCTCGCGCAGACCGAAGGCCCCTACTTCAAGCCGGGCTCGCCCGCCCGCGCGTCGCTCTACGAGCCCGGAATGCGCGGGACGCGGCTGGTGGTGACGGGCGTCGTGCGGGCGACCGACTGCCGGCCGGTGGCGCGCGCGCGGCTGGACGTCTGGCACGCCGACGACGCGGGCGTCTACGACAACACGGGGTACCGGCTGCGCGGCCACCAGCTCACCGACGCCGAGGGCCGCTACCGGCTGGAGACGATCGTCCCGGGCGTCTATCCCGGCCGCACGCGCCACATCCACGTGAAGGTGCAGGCGCCGGGCTCGCGCGTCCTCACGACGCAGCTCTACTTCCCGGACGAGCCGGGCAACGCCCGCGACGGGATCTTCGACCGCGCCCTCGTGGTCGCGCTGGCCGACGCCGCCGACGGCAAGGCCGCGCGCTTCGACTTCGTCCTGGACCTCGGCGGCCGCCGCTAGTGTCCTGAGTCCGAAAAACGTGGAACAACGTATCCACCTCGAGCGTTCTCGCAGTAGAAGGGAGAACGCTCATGCCGATCGGTCGCCCCATACCGCCGTTGAGTCTCAGCGAGCAAGAGCGGGAGACGTTGGAGCGCTGGATGCGTCGCCCGACGACGGCCCAGGCGTTGGCGCAACGCGCGCGGATCATTCTGGAGTGCGGCGCGGGGAAGACGAATACGCGCGTCGCCCGCGAGCAGCGCGTGACAAAACAAACCGTCGGCAAGTGGCGCGCGCGGTTTCTCACGGCGCGTGTCGACGGCTTGCTCGATGAGCCCCGGCCCGGCGCGCCGCGGAAGATCATGGACGCCGAGGTGGAGCGCGTGGTGACGGCGACCCTAGAAACGAAACCGCGCGACGCGACCCACTGGAGTACCCGGGCCATGGCGGCCCGCTGCGGGCTCAGCCAGAGCACCGTGAGCCGGATCTGGCGCGCGTTCGCGTTGCAGCCGCATCGCACGGAAACCTTCAAGCTTTCGAAAGACCCGCTCTTCATCGAAAAGGTGCGCGACATCGTCGGGCTGTACCTCGCCCCGCCCGAGCGCGCGCTGGTCTTGTGCGTCGACGAGAAGTCGCAGATTCAAGCGCTCGATCGCACGCAGCCGTTGCTGCCGATGCGGCCGGGCCAGGT
>JBGQFW010000064.1:0-25390 GCA_041497115.1 Methylomirabilia bacterium | reverse complement strand
TCCGTCGCTTGCCTCGCGCTCGCCGCGACCGTCGCCGGCGGCAGCCTGCCGGCGGCCGCCCAGGGCCCGATCCGCATCGGCGCGTCGCTATCGCTGACCGGCACCTACGCCGAGCCCGGGCGCTTCCAGTCGGAGGGCTACAAGCTCTGCGAGAAGGAGCTCAACGCCAAGGGCGGGCTGCTCGGCCGCAAGGTGGAGTTCGTCGTCTACGACGACCAGTCGATGCCGGCCACCGGCGTGCGGCTCTACGAGAAGCTCATCACCGAGGACAAGGTGGACGGCGTGATGGGGCCGTACTCGTCGCCGATCACCGAGGCGTCGGCCAACGTCACCGAGAAGTACAAGAAGATCATGGTGGCGCCGCTGGCGGCCACGACCTCCATCTTCCGCAAGGGGCGCCGGTACATCTTCATGGTCATCTCCCCGGCCGAGGTCTACCTCGAAGGGCTGGTGGACCTCGCCGTCAAGCGCGGCTACAAGACGATCGCGATCGTCAACGAGGACACGCTGTTCCCGAAGTCCTCGGCCGCCGGCACCGAGGAGCTCGCCCGGAAGGCGGGGCTGCAGGTCGTCTACAAGGAGGCCTACCCGAAGGGCAACCAGGACTTCTCGGCGATGCTGACCAAGATCAAGGCGGCCCAGCCGGACGTGCTGGCGGCCGGCACCTACTTCGACGACGCTGTCGCCATCGCGCGGCAGATGAAGGAGCTCGACGTCGCCCCCAAGATGTTCGGCGTGACGGTGGGCGGCGACATCCCGAAGTTCCAGGAGATGCTCAAGCAGACGGCCGAGTACGTCTTCGGCGCCTCGCAGTGGGAGTCGGTGCTGCCCTATGCCGGCGCCAAGGAGTTCAGCGAGGCCTTCCAGCGCGAGTTCAAGCACGAGCCGAGCTACCACTCCGCCGCCGGCTACGCGGGCTGCATGCTCTACGCCGAGGCGGTGAAGAAAGCGGGCACGCTCGACGCCGACCGCGTGCGCGACGCGCTGCTGGCGCTCAAGACACGCACGATGTTCGGCGACTACCAGGTCGACAAGGACGGCTTCCAGACCGCCCACAAGATGGTCCTGCTCCAGTGGCAGGAGGGCAAGCGCGTGGTCGTGTGGCCCGACGACCTCGCCACCGGCAAGCCGCGGTTCCCCCGCTGACGGCCGCCGCCGGCGGGCCGCGCGCATGAACGTCGACCTGACGCCGGTGATGGTCGGGCAGGTGATCATCTCCGGCATCCTCGCCGGAAGCCTCTACGCGATGGTCGCGCTCGGGCTGGCGCTGATCTTCGGCGTCATGCGCGTCATCAACATCGCCCACGGGCCGATGCTGATGCTGGGCGCCTACGGGACGTACTTCCTGTGGACGAGCACCGGGGTGAACCCGTACTTCACGCTGCCGCTGACGATGGCCGGGCTGTTCCTGCTGGGCGTGCTGCTGCAGCGCGCGCTCGTGTTCCGGGTGGTGGACGCGCCCGAGCTCTCCTCGCTGCTCCTCACCTTCGGCGTGTCCATCGCGCTGGTGAACCTGGCCCAGCTCGCCTTCACCTCCGATCTCCGAGCGGTGGAGTTCCTCACCGCCGCCTACCGGGTGGGGCCGTTCGCCGTCTCGAAGTCGCGCCTCATCGCGTTCCTGGTGGCGGCCGCGATCACCGCCGGCGCCTTCCTGTTTCTGCAGCGCACGCGGCTGGGCAAGGCCATCCGCGCCACCTCGCAGAGCCGCGAGGTGGCGATGGTGTGCGGCGTGGACGTGCAGCGCATCCACCTGCTGACCTTCGGCCTGGGCAGCGCGCTGGCGGCGGCCGGCGGCACCCTCCTCGCCGTGATCGTCGCCATCCAGCCCGAGATGGGGCAGGTGTGGACGTTCAAGTCGTTCCTCGTCATCGTCCTCGGCGGGGCCGGCAACTATCCGGGCGCGCTCCTCGGCGGCCTGCTGCTGGGGCTGGTCGAGCAGCTCGCCTCGCTGTTCCTCACCACGCAGCTCTCGGAGGCGGTCGCCTACGTGCTGCTGGTGCTCGTGCTGCTGGTCCGGCCGAGCGGCCTGCTCGGCGGGCGGCAGACGTGACGCTCTCCCGCCCCGCGTTCCTGACCTTTCTCGCCGTGCTGCTGGCGGCGCTGGCCGCCTACCCGGCGGTCGGCACCGGCTACGGCGTGCGCGCGATGCTGCAGCTCTTCATGTGGATCGCGCTGGCCGGCTCCTGGAACCTCATCTCCGGCCTCACCGGCTACGTCTCCTTCGGCCACGTGGCGTTCTTCGGCATCGGCTCCTACGCGACCGCCATCCTCATCACGAAGGCGGCGTGGCCGTGGCTGCCGGCGGCGCTGGCCGGCGGCGCCGTCGCCGCCGGGCTGGCGCTGGTGATCGGCTACCCGTGCCTGCGGCTCAAGGGGCCCTATTTCGCGATCGCCATGCTCGGCCTCAACGAGGTGCTGCGCGTGCTCGTGTCCTACTTCGAGGGGCTCACCGGCGGCGGCCTCGGCCTGTCGCTGCCGACGCTCGACGCGACGCGGCCGATCTACTACGCGATGGCCGCCACCGCGGCGGCCGTCACCGGGCTGACCTACCTCATCGTCACCTCGCGCTTCGGCCTGCGGCTCATGACGATCCGCGAGGACGAGGTCGCCGCCGAGGCGATGGGCATCGACACGTTCCACCACAAGCTCGGGGCCCTGCTGCTGTCGGCGGTGGGGCCGGGGATCGTCGGTGGCCTCGCCGCCCGCGACCAGGGCTACATCGAGCCGATCAGCGTGTTCCCGCTCGCCATGACGATCACGATGATCGTGATGGCGCTGTTCGGCGGCAAGGGCACGGTGTGGGGGCCGGTGCTGGGCGCCGCCGTCCTGTTCGTGTTCCAGGAGGCGGTGTGGGCCCGCTTCATCTATCTACACCAGCTCCTGTTCGGCGCCATCATCGTGGCCGTCGTGCTCCTGATGCCGCGCGGCGTGCTGGGGCTGCTCCAGCTCAAGTACCGGCTGCCGCGGACGATCTGATGACGATCCTCGCCGTCGAGGCGCTGCACAAGAGCTTCGGCGGCGTCACCGCCGTCAACGGCGTGTCGTTCAGCCTGGAGGTCGGCCGCATCTACGGCCTCATCGGCCCCAACGGCTCCGGCAAGACGACGCTGTTCAACTGCATCACCGGGCTCGAGCGCCGCGACGCCGGCCACGTCACCTTCAAGGGCGAGCGCATCGACGATCTCAAGCCCTACCAGATCGCCAACCGCGGCATCGGCCGCACCTTCCAGGTCATCCGCGTGTTCCCCGAGCTGACCGCGCTGGAAAACTTGCTGGTGGTCACGCGCGGCCCGCGGGCGGCCGCCGAGCGGCGCGGGCGCGAGCTGCTGGAGTTCGTCAAGCTCGAGCCGCTGGCCGGCGAGTACGCCGGCAACCTCTCCTACGGCCAGCAGAAGCTCGTCGAGTTCGTGCGCGTGCTCATGACCGACCCGTCGCTGATCCTGCTCGACGAGCCCGCCGCCGGCGTCAACCGCACGCTCCTCAACGACCTGCTGGCGGCGGTCGGCCGCCTGCGCGACCAGGGCCGCACGATCCTGCTCGTCGAGCACGACATGAAGGTCGTGATGGGGCTCTGCGAGACGGTCTTCGTCCTCGACCACGGCGAGAAGATCGCCGAGGGGCCGCCGGGCCGCATCCAGGCCGACGAGCGCGTCATTGAGGCCTACTTCGGCCGCTAGGCGGCTGGCGCTCGCCGCGGGCGGCGCGGGGGTGGCGTGGCTGGCGTGGCGGTCGCTCGACTGGCCGCTCGTGCACGACGCGCCCCTCATGCACTACGTCGCCTGGCGCATCGCCGGCGGCGCCGTCCCCTACCGGGACCTCTTCGACATGAACTTCCCCGGCGTCTACCTGCTGCACCTGCTCGTCGTGACCACGCTGGGGACGGGCGATCTGTCGTGGCGGCTCGTCGACCTCGCCTGGCTCGCCGTCACCGCGCTGGCGATCGCCGCGCTGGTGGCGCCGTGGGGGCGGGGGGCGGCGGCGGGCGCCGCGCTGTTCTTCGCCGTCTATCATCTGGCCGGCGGCGCCTGGCAGGCCGGGCAGCGCGACTTCCTGCTGTGCGCGTTCCTGCTCGCGGGCGCCCTCGGCGTGGCGCGCTTCCTCGAGTCGGCCGGCGCCGGCGCGCGCCCGCGCCTGGCGCTGGCGGGCGGCGGGCTCGCGCTGGGCGCCGCGCTCACGCTCAAGCCGCACGCCGCCGCGCTGGTGGCCGCGCTCGGCGCGCTGATCGTGCTCCGCGCGCGGCGCACGCGCACCGGGATCCTCGCCTCGCTGGGGGCGTTCGCGGGCGGCGTGCTGATCGCGCCCGCCGCCGTCGGCCTGTGGCTGGCGCTCGCCGGCGCGCTGCCGGCGTGGCGCGCGATCGTCTTCGAGTACCTGATCCCGCTCTACTCGCGGCTCGGGCGCGGCGCCGGCTGGTCGGTCGACCGCCCGGAAGCCTGGATCCCGATCCTCGCCGGCGTCGTCCTCTCGGCCGCCGGCGCGCTCACCGCCGGCCGGTTCGGCCCCCGCCACCTCGTCGCCGCGCTCGGCGTCCTCTACGGCGCCGTCCACTTCGTCGTCCAGGGTAAGGGGTGGGAGTATCACCTCTATCCGCTGGCCGCGTTCGCCACGGTCCTGCTCTTCGCCGAGGTCGAGCCCGCGCTGGCGCGCCTGCGCCGGCCGCCGGCGGCGGCGCTGGCGCTCTGCCTGGTCCTGGCGACCGGGCTGCTCGCCGTCAAGGCGGCCGCGGCGAGCGCGGCCGGCTGGGAGCGCGACAAGGCGGCGGGCGCGCGGCGGCTCGCCGCCGAGCTCGCCCCGCGCCTGGCCCCCGGCGACACCGTGCAGGTGCTCGACACGACGGCGGGCGGCGTGCACGCGCTGCTGCTCCTGGGCGTCGCCGAGCCCACGCGCTTCCTCTACGACTTCCACTTCTTCCATGATGTGGACCACCCCACCATCACCGCGCTGCGCGCGGAGCTGATCCGCGACCTGGACGCCCGCCCGCCGGCGGCGATCGTCGTGTTCGAGCAGGGGTGGCCCACCGGCGGCTGGGAGCGGCTCGACACGTTTGTCGCCCTGCGCGACCGGCTGGCGCGGTACGATCTCGTCCGGCCGGGCCCCGGCTATCGCATCTATGCACAGCGACACGGTCCGTAGGATCATCCGCGCGTACGACGATCCGATCGTCCGCGCCTACTGCTGGGCGCGCTTCGGGATCCTGCGCCAGCGCTTCCTCGACGAGATCGGCCAGTACCTGCCCGAGGCGGGGCCGGTGCTCGACATCGGCTGCGGCTTCGGCCTCTTCTCGCTCTACTACGCGGCCACCGGGCCCGGCCGCTTCGTGCGCGGCCTCGACGTGAGCGGCCGCCGCATCGCGATGGCGCGACGGGCGGCCGCGCGCCTGGGGCTCGACAACGTCGCCTACGAGGAGGGCGACGCCCGCGACTTCAAGGGCGACGGCGAGGTGAGCGCGGCCTACATGCTGGATATCGTCCATCACGTGCCCGAGGCCAGCGTGCCGCCCCTGCTCGCCGCCCTGCGTCGCGCGCTGCCGCCGGGGGGCCGGCTCCTCGTCAAGGACGTGGACACCCGGCCGGCGCCCAAGCGCTGGTTCACCTGGCTGCTCGACCGGGCGATGGCGCCGGCCACGCCGGTCCGCTACTGGAGCGCCGAGGAGCTCACCGGCGCGCTCGAGCACGCCGGCTTCGCGGTGCACCGCCACCTCATGGTGGACGTGCTGCCGTACCCGCACGTCCTCTACGTCTGCACGGCGCGGCCGTGACGGCGCGCCCGCCGCTGCTCCTGGCCGAGTCCGTCACCGCCGGCTACGGCCGGATCGACATCCTGCACGACGTCTCGCTGATCGTGAACGTCCACGAGATCGTGACCATCATCGGCCCCAACGGCGCGGGCAAGTCCACCGCCTTCAAGGCGATCGTGGGATTCCTCACGCCGCGCAGCGGGCGCGTGCTGTTCAACGGCGAGGAGATCACCGGGCTGCGCCCCGACCTCGTGCTGCGCCGGGGGATGGCCTACGTCCCCCAGGGGCGGATCGTGTTCCCGCAGATGACCGTGCTGGAGAACCTCGAGATGGGCGCCTACATCGAGCGCGACCGGGCCCGGATCGCCGCCGCGCTCGAGCGCGTGTACGCGCTCTTCCCGATCCTGGCCGAGCGGCGCACGCAGAAGGCCGGCACGATGTCGGGCGGCGAGCAGCAGATGGTCGCCATCGCCCGCGCGCTGATGACGACGCCGGCGCTGATCCTGCTCGACGAGCCGTCGCTGGGCCTCTCGCCGAAGTTCGTCACGCTGATCTTCGAGAAGCTCCTCGAGATGCGCCAGGCCGGCTACACGCTGATGCTGGTCGAGCAGAACGCCGCCCGGGCGCTGACCATCGCCGACCGCGGCTACGTGCTGGAGCTCGGGCGCAACCGGTTCGAGGGCGCCGGCGCCCAGCTCCTCGCCGATCCCGACGTCAAGCGTCTCTACCTCGGCGGGTGACGCGGGCGGCGACCCAGTCGCGCAGCCGCTCGCGCCGGGTGCGCACGTCGGCGGGCAGGCGGCGCCGCCAGCGCGCGGCGAAGCGGGCGAGGGCGGCGCGGCGCTGGGCGAGATCCTCGGGCGGCCGGACGGGGTGGTCGGCGCTGGTGCGGGTGCCGCCGCCCCGGTGGACGAACGGCGCCGCCACGACGACGCAGCGCAGCCCCTGCTCGCGCACCGCCAGCGACAGCTCGCGATCGTAGCCGTGGAAGAAGCCGTAGCCCTCGTCGAACCCGCCGGCGGCCGCCAGCACCTCGCGGCGCAGCGCGAGACAGACGCCGTCCACCGCCGCCACCTCCACCACGTCGGCGCCCGGGCCGGCGCCCTCGTCGAGCGCGTGGACGATCGTGCGCCCCACGTAGCGGCCGTCGCGCCGCAGCCGCCGGGCGCCGTAGAGGCCGGCGAGACCGACGCCCGGCGCCTCCAGCGCGCCACACAGGCGGGCGAGCCAGCGGACGTCGCGCATCTCGGTGTCGTTGTGCAGGAAGCAGAGCACGTCGCCGGTGGCGAGCGCGGCGCCCTGGTTGAGCGCGCGGATGAGGCCGGCGTTGTCGGCATTGCGGCGGTAGCGATGGGGGAACGGCAGCGCGGCGGCGCGGAAGAACGGCTCGGTGCCGTCGGTGGAGGCGTTGTCCACCACGCAGAGCTCGAACGGCTCGCTGGTGCCGCGCAGGCTCTCGAGGCACGCGCGCGTGAGCGCGAGCTGGTTGTAGACCGGCAGGATCACGCTGACCACGGCGAGATGTCAGTGACGGAAAGAAATGGTGGAGCTGAGGGGATTCGAACCCCTGACCCCAAGACTGCCAGCCTTGTGCTCTCCCAACTGAGCTACAGCCCCACGCGAAGCCTCACGGTACAGGCCCGGCGGCGGGCCTGTCAAGAACGCGAAATGGGCGATCAGGAAATGGTGGGGGAGAGGGGATTTGAACCCCTGAGCCCTTGCGGGCAACGGCTTTTGAGGCCGTCGTGTATTCCGCTCCACCACTCCCCCAACAGGAAGGATACTTCAGATTCCTGATCGAGGAACGGGGCAGCGGCTGCCCGCTTTCGCGCGATTGGATTATGACGCAGCGCGGAGGGCGTCAATGCGCTGCTATCCGACACCCTGCTTCGCTTGCGCAATCGGGCGGGTGGAGAAGCCGAGCCGCCAATCGTCAATGGTGTCGTCGTCGATGAAGCATCGCCACTCGTAACGGCTGCCCGGCTGCAAAGGCAACGGCCCGATGTTGATACCCATCACGACGCTCAGCGGTGTTCCTGCTCTGTGTCCCGGCGGCCGACCTACCTCGAAGTCGGCGCCGATCTCTACCGGCCGCTCCCCGTCTGGAGTCGTAACCTTCACGGGCCGTCCGTCGTCGGTGACAAGTGATAGTCGGAGACGGTGCTGCCTGTTCGCCTCGTCCCACGGCACGTCGATGTGAAGAGCCAACGCGGACGGCGAAGGCTCGGGCCCGATGAGGTTCCATCCTCCGCCCAAGATGTACAGCTTGCCGTTCACAGCTTGAGCAGAGTCACACAACAGCATCGTAACCTTCATGCAGCCTGTTCGACCTCTTCGTTCGTCACCTTCACCCAGAACGTCTCTTGGTGAGCCAGGATGGTGTTCTGGAGCGGTCCTCCTGTAACGGAGATCGCGAGCGGCGATTCGACGTGAAGCATCCAGCTGAGTGGAACGGCGGCCGCTTCGGCGAGCCGTTGGCGCAGCTCGTTGTCCGCCCAGCCTTCGCTTGTGGACTCTGCGAAGAGCAGCTCCATCTCGCCGGCAAGCTCAGCAGCCGGCGACGGATCGCCTCCGAGCAGCTCCCATGCCGCCGGAGCGAACCACTCTTGCAGTTCCTGTCGAGTGATCTCGCCAGAGACGTAGCGCGCGACAGCTTCTCGAATATGATGCTTAGGCACGGCCATGCCACAACCTCCCACTTGCGTCGTCGGTGCCGCTGAGCTGCGGCAGATGTTCAACGACTACGACTTCCTCGGCCGGCTTCAACGCGGCGAGTTGACATCTCGTCTCGTCCGCGAGCATCAGTTGGCAACCGACCGACCTGGACTGCCCGCCGGCACCAGGAGCCAGATTATGGCATACGAGGACAGCACGGGTGTCATGGTCGCCCTAGTCCACCAGTATCTTCTCCCAAGCGGGGCACTCGGCGCCAGCGGGCGGCCCGACCCGAAGCGCCTGATCCTGAACGGCCTTTTGTATATCGTGGTCGAGTAGACCAACGTGCCGACGGGTAGGGGTGACGGCCTACGGCAACAGCCCCAGCCGCAGCATCCCGCCTGACGCAGCCGGTTCGATTCACTTCCCCTTCGGTCCGCGCGTGCCGACGCGGGATCGACCGGGACACACCAGGGACGCACTCCTCACATTCCTGCGCTCCCGCCTGCGCAGTCAATGTCCAGTCTTTCGGACACTACGCGCGGTTCTTGGAGACGAGCAGCCGATGCTGGTACCTTTGCCCGCGTGAGTCGTGCGAGTCGCAGCCTTGCCTAAGGTGAGTGGCGCGTCGACGAAGTTCTGGCGTGAGACGGTCTCCCTGTACAAGGCCACCTCGACTACCGAAAAATCCTATTACCCCGCCATCAAAGAGCTATGGGCGCGGCTGCTCGATAGCCAGGGTCTCCCGTTCGAGGTCCGGGTCGAGACGAGTGAGCACCGCACGAGCACAGTCGGGACCGATCTTCCTGATCTCGCCCTCTACGACCGCGGAGAGTTTGTCGCGGTCCTTGCCGAAGTAAAGCCACCCGAGGTGGAAATCGTTGAGATGGCGAGGTCCACCGAACGTAACAATCAGGTGGGCAGGTATCTCGCTCGTACCGGTGTCATGCTGCTCTGCAATGTGCGCGCTGTCGGCCTCCTCGCGTGCAGGCCCGGTTATGTGCGCGACCCCGGCACACCGGTCCCACCGGAACACCGGGACCTGCTCGATACGGTGCAGCTGTGGCCTTCTCTGGAGGCGCTCACCAAGGGCAAATCCATCACCGACGAAGCGGAGACCGCGCTGGCCGAGCTTCTTGAGCGCGCGGTCACCGAGTTCGCACCGATCGCCGATCCTGCTTCGCTCGCGCGAATCCTCGCGCGTCAGGCGAAAAGGGCTAAGGCCGACCTTCCCGAACGCTTCGACGCGGTGGCCGGCTTGTTGGAGGACTACCGGACGGCGCTGGGCCTGACGTTCGATCTCGACACACTGAAGGGCGCCGAATTCTTCCGGTCTTCACTGATCCAGACGGCCTACTACGGCCTGTTCGCCGGCTGGACGCTGTGGCACCGGGCGGCGGACGGGACAATCTTCCAGTGGGAGCAGATGGACAAGTATCTGAAGGTCCCCTTCCTGGGGAAGCTCTTCTATGAGTTCAAGCATCCGGACCGACTGGCCGAGTTGCGGCTCGCGAAACATCTCGACCGAGCCGCCGCGATCCTCGGTAGGGTGGATCGAGGCACGTTTTTCGGCCGCTTCGCCTATCCGTCGCTGCGGCACATCGCGGCGGATGATCCTCGTCCTACCGCTGCGCTGACCTAATTTCTACGAACCATTCGTCGAGGCGTTCGATCCGGACCTCCGCAAGGAGCTGGGAGTCTGGTATACACCGCCGGAGATTGTTCACTACCAGGTGCGGAAGGTCGACCAGCTCCTGCGTAAGCAGCTTGGCTGCGCGCGCGGCTTCGCCGATCCCAGGGTGGTGGTCCTCGACCCATGCTGCGGGACTGCTGCGTACCTGCTCGAAGTTGCTCGATGCATTGCCGAAGACGTTCGTGGACGCGGTGACGAGCCCATGCTTGCCGCGGAGCTGCTGGAAGCCCTCTCCACGCGAGTGATTGGATTCGAGATTCTCACCGCGCCTTTCGTCATCGCCCAGCTGCAGCTCTATCACGTGTTGGCCGAGGTAGGAGCAACGCCCGCGCCGGGTCAGCGTCCAGCGATCTTCCTGACCAACGCGCTCTCAGGATGGGAGGGGCCGGATCAGATCAAGGTGAATTTCCCGGAGCTGAAGGAGGAGCATGAAGCGGCCCGGCGCGTCAAACGAGATTCCAAGATCATCGTCATCCTCGGTAATCCGCCATACAACCGGTTCGCTGGGGCGGCGATTGAGCAAGAGGCGGACCTCGTCGATCATTACAAGGGCATTCGCCGCCGCGAGAAGGAAGTGAAGGGCAAGGCCACAATGGTGCAGGTGGGCGAGAGCCTGCTCTACACGCGTTGGGGAATCCGTAAGCAACTGCTCGATGACCTCTACATCCGTTTCTTTCGGCTTGCCGAGAAGCGCATTGGCGAGAAGGCCGAGTTCGGAGTCGTCTCCTTCATCTCGAATTCCTCGTACCTGACAGGTCGGTCTCACCCCCTCATGCGTGAGTCGCTGCTGACGAACTTTCATGAGATCTGGATCGATAACACGCATGGCAATCGCATCGCGAGTGAGCGAACGCCATGGGGCGAGTCGTGCGAGACGCTGTTCAGCTTCGATCGTGCGGCGAGGATCAAGGTGGGCACGAGCATCACCACACTTCTTAAGCGGAACGTCGCGCCGACGCCGCCCGGGGCAACGCCCATCCACTATCGTGACTTCTGGGGGCGGGCTGATTTGAAGCGTCGCGCGCTCGTCGAGTCGCTTGAGATGGAAGGCTGGGATCGCGGTGCCATGGAGCAGGCGGCGCAACGGCCGAGCGGGCCTCGCGAATATGACACGTTTCTGCCGGCCGAGGCATCACGTTGGATGTTCGCGCCGCGCGATGCGAACGTTGGTTTCGAGGCATGGCCGGCGCTCGACGAGTTGTTTCCGGTCGCGTACCAAGGCGTGAACCCCAACCGCGGCCTCGACGACTCTGTGGTGGACACCGATCGTACCGCTCTGTCGGTGCGCATGAAGGAGTATTTCGCAGCGAAGACGTTTTCGGCCGCTCAGGCAATCTGCCCCGAGTTGGCTGAGCGTCGAGCACGCTATGTCCCAGAGGACGTGTGGCGGGCAGTGAAGGCGAAGGGCTACGACGCGGCGAAGTTGAGTGCATACCTGCTATTTCCGCTGGACCACCGGTGGCTCTACTACGAGGTTGCTCGGCACTTCCTGAACGAGCCGCGCAGAGAGCTTGGCGAAAATCTTTCGAACAACGAATTCCTTCTGACTGTTCCTCAGCCACGTCGGCCATCTGAGACGCGCCCGATTCTGTGCGGGACGCTGTTTGACCTCCACGTACACGATCGCGGCTCGATCGGCTTCCCCCGCGAGTCGCAACCCGGCGGACTTGTGAGCCGAGCGGCGAACATCAATCTCGAGGCGTGGAAGGTGCTGCGAGGGGCATGGCGCCTGCCGGGCGAGTTGCTGACCGATGCTCCTGCGCGACAGTTTGTCGGAGAGTTGTTCCGCTATTGCCTGGCGATTTTGCACTCGGCGCAGTATGAGGCCGACCATGCCGACGCGTTGGCCCAGGACTGGGCGCACCTTCCCATCCCGAAGGACCGCGCCCAATTCGGCGAACTGGTGGAGTTGGGACGCCAGATCGCCATCCTGCTCGATCCGGCGATCGAGGCCGACAGCGTAGTCAAGAAGATCCTGGGCAAGAGTGCTGCGACCATTGGGACAAGCCGGCGCCGGCTGGGAGGGCAGGTCAACCAGCAGGACCTGGTCGTCTCGATCGCTTACTTCGGGGCTGCCCGAGGGAAATGGGCCGAGCGCCCCTATCTCGAAGGAGAGATGCAGCATCGTGCGTGGGGTGAAAGTACCGGCGACCTCTACATCAACGAAGAGGTGTGCTTCGCCAACGTTCCCGACGCGGTATGGCGATACGAGCTCGGGGGATATCCGGTTCTCAAGAAGTGGCTGGGATACCGCCAGGCGAGTCGCCGTAAGGGCGAGCCGCTTACGCTTGCCGAGCGGCAACATTTTCGCTCCATGATCCAGCGGATCGCCGCTCTCCTCGCGCTGCACGAAGCTGCCGACGCTCTCTACGAAAAAGCCGCGGCGGCCGCGTTCACGGCCGAAGACCTTGGTGTGCGCACATAGCTCTGCCTCGCGCTGATCTCGGCTAGGCTCACCTCTGCCGCCCGCCGGCTGCGTTCGCCTGACGATCTGTGACACAATGAGCCCGCTGCCCGGATCCGTCGGGCCGCCGAGGTGGACATGGGTGAGCGCTCGTTCGCGGAGGACGTCAAGCAGCTCGGCTACGGCGACGGGCAGATCCTGCGCGGTGAGGGCATCCTCGCCATCACCAAGGCCCTGCTCCAGTCGGGCGTCTCCTACGTCGGCGGCTATCCGGGCGCGCCGATCTCGCACCTGCTCGACGTGATGGCCGACGCCAACGACTCCCTCCTCAAGCCGATGGGCATCTACTTCGAGCTGTCGGGGAGCGAGGCGGCCGCCGCCGCGCTGCTCGGCGCCTCGATCAACTACCCGATGCGCGGGGCCGTCACCTGGAAGTCGGTGGTCGGCACCAACGTCGCCTCCGACGCGCTCTCCCACGTCGCCTCGGCGGGCGTACGCGGCGGCAGCCTCATCGTCATCGGCGAGGACTACGGCGAAGGCTCGTCGATCCTCCAGGAGCGGACGCACTCCGCGGCGCTGAAGTCGTCGATTCCTCTTCTCGACCCCCGCAACAGCCTGCAGTCCTTCGCGCGCTTCGTCGAGGAGGGGTTCGGCCTGTCCGAGGCGTGCAACGAGCCGGTGTTCTTCTCCATTCGCATCCGCGCCTGTCACATGCGCGGCACGCTCCGGTGCAAGGACAACGTCCGTCCCGCCGTCAGCATGCTCTCGCCGCTCGAGCAGCCGTCCTTCGACCTGCAGCGGATCAACCTGCCGCCGTTCACCTATACGATGGAAGCGAGGAAGTTCACCGAGCGGCTGCCCGCCGCCCAGCGCTACATCGTCGAGCACCGGCTCAACGAGCACCTGCCGGGGACGGAGTCGCACCTGGGCATCGTCATGCAGGGCGGCCTGTGGAACACCGTCGCGCGCGGCCTCAACGTGCTCGGCCTGGCCGACGTGCACGGGCGCACGCCGGTGCCGCTGCTGGTGCTCAACGCGCTGCATCCGCTCGTGCCCGAGGAGCTCATCGGCTTCCTGCGCGGCAAGTCGCACGTGCTGGTGGTCGAGGAGGGGATGCCGAACTACCTCGAGCGCGAGCTCAAGGCGGTGGCCCACGAGGCGCGCCTGGGGGTGGAGATCCACGGCAAGGAGCTGCTCTCACCGCATGGCGAGTACGTGCCCGCCCTCGTCATCGGCGGCCTGCGCAAGTTCTTCACGGTGGCGCCGCCGACCGCCACGTCGATCACCGCGATCGAGGACCGCTTCGCCGCCCTCACCGCCCACCAGGAGCGCGCGCGGTCCTTCCTGCCGCAGCCGATCGACAAGCGGCCGCCGTCGTTCTGCACGGGCTGCCCCGAGCGGCCGGTGTTCAGCGCGATGAAGATCCTAAGAACGCAGGATCCCGCCGTCGGCGACACGCACGTGGCGGCCGACATCGGCTGCACGACGTTCTCCACCCAGGCGCCGTTCAACGTCGGCAACTCGGTGCTCGGCTACGGCATGGGGCTGGCCTCGGCCGGCGCGGTGGCGCCCGCCTTCGGCAAGCGCGTCATCTCGGTGATGGGCGACGGCGGCTTCTGGCACAACGGCCTCACCAACGGCGTGGCCAGCGCCGTCTACAACAAGCAGGACTCGGTGCTGGTGATCGTGGACAACAAGTACACGTCGGCGACCGGCCAGCACCACAACCCCTCCACCGGCACGAACGCGCGCAACGAGCCGACCGGCATGACGATCCCGCAGGCGCTGCGCGGGGTCGGCGTGCGCTGGATCAAGACGATCGACTCCTACGACATCGCCAACACGATCCGCACGCTGCGCGAGGCGCTGACCACGCGGGTGCCGGGGCTCAAGGTGATCATCGCGGAGGGCGAGTGCATGCTGGAGCGACAGCGCCGGGTCCGGCCGCTCGCGCGCAAGCGGGCGGCGGCCGGCCACACCGTCGTGCAGCCGCGCTTCGGCGTGGATCCCGACGTGTGCACCGGCGACCACTCGTGCATGCGGCTGAACGGCTGCCCGTCGCTCACGCTGCGCGACAGCCCCGATCCGCTGCGCGAGGATCCCATCGCCCACGTGGACGAGTCGTGCGTGGGCTGCGGCGTGTGCGGCGAGGTCGCCCACGCCGCCGTGCTGTGCCCCTCGTTCTACGAGATGCAGGTGATCACCAACCCCGGGTGGTGGACGCGCCTCGTGTCACGCACGCGCGCCCGGGTCATCGGGGCGCTCGCGCCGGCGTGAGATCGGGCGTGCGGTCTATTGTAGCGAGTGCCGCGAGGCCGGCTCGTGCCGTGGGTGGCCTGATCTAAATGGATACCGGCTCCGTCCTTTCCTTGCTCATCCCCGCCGTCGGTGGGCAGGGGGGCGGCGTGCTCTCCGAGTGGATCGTGGACGCGGCGCTGCTCGACGGCTTCCCCGTCCACGGCACCTCGATCCCGGGCGTCGCCCAGCGGACCGGCTCCACCACCTACTACGTGGAGCTCTTCGCCGAGCGCGGCGCCGAGGAGCCGGCCTTCTCGCTCTACCCGGTGCCCGGCGCCCTCGACGTCCTGGTGGCGCCGGAGTTTCTCGAGGTCGGGCGCATGATCGAGCTCGGCTTCGTGTCGCCGGCGCGCACGACGGTGATCGCCTCCACCCATCGCCTCTTCTCGATCCACGAGAAGATCGCCACCGGCCGCGCGATCTATCCCCACGAGGGGCTGCAGCGGGCCGCCGAGGCCGCCGCCCGGCGCCTGGTCGCGTTCGACGCGCTCGCCCTCGCGCGCGAGCACGCCACCGAGGCCAACGCGGTCCTGCTCGGCGCGCTGGCCGGCTCGGGCGCGGTCCCGATCTCCGAGGCCGCGTTCCGGAAGGCGATCGAGGCGAAAGGCGTCGCGGTGAAGTCCAATCTCGCCGGCTTCGATCTCGGCCTCTCCCTCGCCTCGGGCACTGCCGCCGCGGGCAGGACACCGGCGGGGGCTCCGTCGCTCGATACCCCACTCGCTCTGGGAGCCCCCGCCGGCGCCCTGCCCGCTGACATCCGAGCCCGTATCGATGGGATGCCGGTGTCCATCCGCGAGATCGTCGTTCACGCGGTGGGCCGTCTCATCGACTACCAGGACGTCGCGTACGCGCGGCGGTACCTCGACCTGCTCCAGCCGTTTGTTCCGCCGGCCGCCGCGTCGCCTCCGCGGGTCGGGCTGGGCCAGGCGGTCGCGCGGTACCTGGCGCTGTGGATGACGTACGAGGACGCGGTGCGGGTGGCCGATCTCAAGACCCGGGCGAGCCGGTTCGCGCGCATCCGGGCCTCGGCGCGGGACAAGGACGCCGAGATCGTCGTCACCGACTTCCTCAAGCCCGACCTCGACGAGATCTGGGGCGTGCTGCCCGATCGGCTCGTGCGCCCGCTCGCCCGCTGGGCGGAGCGCCGCTGGCCGCACGGCCGGCCCACGCTCGGCCAGCACGTGCGCACGACGACGGTGAGCGGCTTCCTGCGCGTGTGGCTGCTGGCCCGCCTGCGGCGGTGGCGACCGATCTCCTACCGCGCGCGCGAGGAGCACGCGCGCATCGCGCGCTGGCTGGCGGCGGTGCGGGCGTGCGCCGAGCGTGACGACGCGCTGGCCGCCGAGGTGGCGCGCGCGGCGCAGCTGGTGAAGGGTTACGGCGACGTGCGGCGCCGCATGATGGCGGTGCACGAGGCGTTGCTGACCGGCGTGCTGCGGGCCGCCGAGCTCGAGGGACCGGGCGGGAAGGGGTTCGCGGCGTCCACCGCGCTGGCGGCGCGGCTGCGGGCGCTGGTGCTGGCCGGTCCCGACGGCGAGGCGCGGGTGGCCGGCACGGTGCGCGAGGCGCTCGCGCGGCTGGAGGCCGGCGACGCCGCCGGCGCGCTGGCCCTGGCGAGCCGGCCCTAGGGGCGCTGCAGGCGCTGGACGAGCTCGCCGAGCCGCCGGGCCTCGGCGTTGGCCAGGTGCACGAACGAGAAGGCGGTGGCGTCGCGGTCCACGCGCACCACCAGCGAGATCACCTCGACGCCGGCGGCGCCGTCGGGCGGCGTGAACAGCAGCTTCACCGCCGACCCCTCGCCGAGGCGGGCGTCCGAGCGCACCTTCATCCCCGTCGCCGACAATTCCGTGCAGACGCCGTCCCACGCGGTGCCCCGGTACTCGACGATCCGCACCGGGAAGCCGATCGGCACGCGCGGGCCGCGCCGCCGGTCCGAGCGCTGGGCGGCCTCGGCGCGGCGGGTGAGCGCGTGCGGCTCGAGGAACGTGAGCACCTCGTTGAGGCGGTCGAGCGGCACCGGCTTGCCGACGAAGTCGAGCGCGCCGAGACGGAGGCACTCGAGGGCCTGGCTCTCGGTGGCCACGCCGGAGATGGCGACGATGGGCAGCCCCGATTCGCGCACGGGGCGGAGCTGCAGGAAGTCGAGGCCGCTCATCCCCGGCAGGTTGATGTCGAGGATGATCGCGTCGGGGCGCTGGCGCTCGAGCGTGCCGAGCGCGGCCTCCGCGCTGCGGACCACGACGGCGTCGTGGCCGAGCTCGACGAGGAAATCCCGGAACACCTCGCCGAGAGGCTCTTCATCCTCGACGACGAGCACTCGCATGGCTGGGGAGTCTAGCACGGAGCGGCGCCCCCGCGCGGGCCCGGGCCCGCCGAAGTGGTCGGACCGCGTGATATACTCGCGTCTCGGATCAGGAAAAGTCGGGAGGAGAATTCTGTGTCCGGGTATCTCCCCGTCGCGATCTTCGCCGGACTCATCGTCGGCTTCGGCGTCGTGTCGCTCGCCATGGCGCGGGTCCTGCGGCCCAGCCGGCCGGACGCGGTGAAGCTCAGCAACTACGAGTGCGGCGCCGAGCCGATCGGCTCGGCGTGGATCCAGTTCCCGGTGGGCTTCTACCTGGTGGCGCTGGTCTTCATCGTCTTCGACGCGCTGGCGGTGTTCCTGTTCCCGTGGGTGCTGGTGGTGCGCGCGGGCGGCCTGCCCGCCTTCTGGGTCATGGCCGCCTTCGTGGCGATCATCGGGCTCGGCTGGCTGTACGCCTTCCGCGAGGGGGTGCTGGAGTGGAAGTGAAGCGCCCGCTCCCGCAGATCCCCGCGCCGGTGTGGAGCGACTTCAAGGACCTCCAGGAGTGGGAGAAGTACCACCAGGAGCGCGCCACCAACGACAAGACCTCGGAGGCGCTGACCTCCATCGCCGACGCGATCCATCACATGCCGGGCGGCTGGATCGTCACGACCTCGACCGAGAAGATCTTCAACTGGGCGCGCAAGTCGTCCATCTGGCCGGTGACGTTCGGCCTCGCCTGCTGCGCGATCGAGATGATGGCGACGTTCGCGTCGCGCTTCGACGTCGAGCGGTTCGGGATGGTGCCGTGGGCATCGCCCCGCCACTCCGACCTCATGATCGTCTCCGGCACCGTGACCATCAAGATGGCGCCGATGCTCAAGCGCATCTACGACCAGATGCCCGATCCCAAGTGGGTGGTCTCGATGGGCTCGTGCGCCAACTCCGGCGGACCGTTCCGCCACGGCTACCACGTCGTCAAGGGCGTGGACCGGGTGGTGCCGGTGGACGTCTACGTCCCCGGGTGCCCGCCGACGCCGGACTCGCTGATGTACGGGCTGCTGAAGCTGCAGGAGCAGGTGGCCCACTTCCAGCAGACCGGCACGCGTCCCGCCCCGGCCGAGCCGGCGTGATCCCGCTGACCCCCGCGACCGCCGCGTCGCAGATCCAGGAGCGATTCGCCGTGACGCCCGTCGTCGCCGGCGGCGAGCTGGCGGTGACGCTGCCGCTCGACCGCTGGGAGGCGTTCGCGCGCTTCGCCAAGGAGGCGCTCGACTGCCGGTACTTCAACTGGCTGACGGCGGTGGACTGGAAGGAGCAGGGGCTGGAGGTCCTGGCCCGCCTCGACAACGTGGACGTCCCGCTGGCGGTCACGATGCGCGCGCGGCTGGAACCGGGCGCCACGCACTGTCCCAGCCTGACCGGTGTCTTCCGGGGCGCCAACTGGATGGAGCGCGAGTGCTACGACATGTTCGGCGTCCTCTTCGACGGCCATCCCGACCTGCGGCGGATCCTGCTCGCCCAGGACTGGGAGGGTCACCCGCTGCGCAAGGACTACGCCGTGGACACGCCGCAGGCGCCGTACCGGTAGGACGGCAAAGGAGTCCCCGATGATCTTCGAGCTGAGGACGTACACGCTGGCGCCGGGCAAGCAGGGGGAGTACCTCAAGCTCAACGCCGAGGTCGGCCGCAAGGTCCGCGGCGACCGCTACGGCAAGCTCGAGGGCGGCTGGACCACCGAGTTCGGCATGCTCAACCAGTACGTGCACCTGTGGAGCTATCCCGACCTCAACGAGCGTGACCGGCTGCGCGGGGAGCTGGCCAAGAACGAGGAGTGGACGCGCGGCTACGTGCCGCAGATCCGGCCGCTGATCCTGGCCCAGGAGAACAAGTTCCTGTCGGCGGTGACGCCGTTCACGCCGCCCGCCGACAGCCCCAACGTCTACGAGCTGCGCTGGTATCGCGCGCAGGCCGGGCGGCTCGGCGAGTGGCTGGCGCTCGCCAAGGGCGTGCTGCCCACGCGCGCGAAGTACTCGCGCAACGTCTGCTACTGGCAGACCGAGGCCGGCCAGCTCAACGAGGCGGTGCACCTCTGGGTGTACCGCGACCTCAACGAGCGGGCGGCGGTGCGCGCGCGCGCGATGGGCGATCCGGAGTGGCAGGCGTTCCTCGGCAAGGCGCTGCCGCTGCTCGTGAGCATGCAGGCGGTGGTGCTGAACCCCACACCCGTCTCGCCGATGAAATAGGCGCATGCCCGACACCGAAGCGCAGCACGTCATCGAGCTCGGCTACGGGGGCAACGAGCGCCTCGTGATGAACATGGGGCCCCAGCACCCGTCCGCCCACGGCGTGTTCCGCGCGATCCTCACCCTCGAGGGCGAGACGGTGGTGGCGGTGGACGCGGTCATCGGCTACCTGCACCGCTGTCACGAGAAGCTGGCCGAGACCCTCACCTACGTGCAGTACCCCTCGATCGCCTCCAAGACCGATTACGTGGCGGCGATGACCGCCGAGCTCGCCTACGTCGCCGCCGTGGAGAAGGTGGGCCGGATCGACGTGCCCCGGCGCGCCCAGCACCTGCGCGTGCTGATGGCCGAGCTGCAGCGCATCGCCTCGCACTGCCTCTGGCTGGGCACCTGGTGCCTGGACATGGGCGGCGCGCTCGGCGGCGGCGCCACCGTGTTCCTCTACGCCATCCGCGAGCGCGAGCTGGTGCTCGACCTGTTCGAGTCGCTCACCGGCGCCCGCCTGCTCTACGGCTTCCACCAGGTGGGCGGCGTGCGCTACGACCTGCCGGCGGGCTGGACCGAGCGCTGCCGGCAGACCGTGGACCTGATCGGCCGCCGCCTCGACGAGTACGACGCGATGCTCGAGGACAACACCTTCTTCCTCGTGCGCACGCAGGGCGTGGGCGTGATCTCGCGCGAGCTGGCCCTCGACCTGGGCGTGTGCGGCCCCATCGCGCGCGGCTCGGGCGTCGCCTACGACGTGCGCCGCACCGAGCCGTACTCGTCCTACGAGGAGTTCAACTTCCGGGTGCCGGTGGAGACGGCGGGCGACTGCTACGCGCGCTACCGCGTGCGGATGGCCGAGTTCCGCGAGTCCATCGCGATCGTCCGCCAGGCGCTCGACGGGCTGCCCGAGGGACCGATCTCCTCGCGGCCGGGGGTGAAGTCGGTCGGCCAGGTGCGCATCCCCAAGGGCGAGGGGTACTCGCGCGTCGAGGGGGCGCGCGGCGAGCTCGGCTGCTATCTGGTGGCCGACGGCAGCGCCAAGCCGTACCGCCTCAAGTGGCGCGGCGCGTCCTTCTCCAACCTCGCCGTGCTCCCTCACATCATCCCCGGCCACAAAGTCGCCGACGTCGTCGCCATCATGGGCTCGGTGGATCCCGTCTTCGGAGAAGTCGACCGGTAGCCATGCCCCCGCTGCTCCACCACGCGATCGCCGGGTTCATCGTGCTGAACGTCGTCGTCGGCCTCGTGACGTACGTGACGCTGCTGGAGCGGAAGTTCGCGGCGCGCATGCAGTCGCGCATCGGCCCCTACTACGTCGGCTGGCCGCACGGGTGGCTGCAGCCGATCGCCGACGCGATCAAGCTCATGATGAAGGAGGACGTCGTCCCCTCCGCGGCCGACCGCTGGGTCTACAACCTGGCGCCCATCGCCTTCCTGGTCCCGTGCGTGCTCATCTTCGCCACGATCCCCTTCGCGCCGGGGCTCGGGGTGGCCGACCTCAACATCGGCGTGCTGTTCTTCCTGGCGGTGTCGTCGCTGGAGATCGTCGGCCTGTTCATGGGCGGCTGGGGCTCGCACAACAAGTACGCGCTGCTCAGCGCGATGCGTGCGGTGAACCAGATCATCTCCTACGACCTGCCGTTCATCTTCACCGCCCTGGTGCCGGTGGTGCTGGCGGGGTCGCTGCAGATGTCGGTCATCGTCGAGGCCCAGCGCGGCCTCTGGTACGTCGCGTACCCGGTCCTCGGTCAGCTCGCATTCCTCGCCTACCTGGTGGCGACGCTGGCCGCCGAGAACCGCGTGCCGTTCGACATCCTCGAGGCCGAGTCCGAGCTGGTGGCCGGCTTCCGCGTCGAGTACAGCGGCATGAAGTTCGCGCTGATCCAGCTCGGCGAGTACGCGCACATGATCGGCACCTCGTTCCTCGGCGCCCTGCTCTTCCTGGGCGGCTGGCTGGGGCCCGGGCCGGCGTGGCTGGGGCCGGGGTGGTTCCTGCTCAAGGCGATGCTCGTGTTCCTCGTCGTCACCTGGGTGCGCTGGTCGTTCGTGCGCATCCGGGTGGACCAGATCCTGGCCATCTCCTGGAAGCTGCTGCTGCCGGTCACCCTGGTACTCCTCATGGTGACGGCGTTCATCGTCGCGTGGCGAGGCGGCAGTGGCGCATAACGGGGTGTCCTTTCTCGGCGAGACGTGGCAGCTCGTCGGCGCCGTCGGGCGGGCGATGGGCGTCACGCTCCGCAACCTGTTCCGGCGGCCGGTCACCGTGCAGTACCCCACGGTCAAGCGCCTCTACCCCGACCGCTTCCGCGGCATCCTCGCCCTCACCTACGACCCGGCGACCGGCGAGGAGAACTGCATCGGCTGCCGGCTGTGCGAGTACATCTGCCCGCCGCAGGTGATCAAGGTCGAGATGCTCAAGAGCGAGAAGCGGAACTTCGCCAAGGTGTTCACGCTCGAGCTCTATTCGTGCGAGTTCTGCGAGCTGTGCGTGCAGGTGTGCCCGACCGACGCGATCATCATGCTCAAGACGTTCGACCTCGCGACGGCCGACCGCCGCGAGTTCCTGCTCGACAAGGACCGGCTGCACGCGCTGGGGCTGCTCCACGAGCCGTCGTGGGCGACCGGCAACCGCCTGCGCGAGATGCAGGCGCCGCCCAAGCCCGCGAAGGCCGAGGTCAGGGCCGAGCGCGGCGCCGGAGGAACCACGGAAGGCAAGGAGCCGGCGGAGTGACCGCCGAGACGGTGGGGTTCGCGGGGGTGGCGGTGGTGCTGCTCGCCTCCAGCCTCGCCGTCGTCCTCGTCCGCAACCTCTTCCACGCCGTCCTCGCCCTGGCGCTCGCGCTGGTCGCCACCGGCGCGGTCTTCCTCCTGCTCGACGCGCCGTTCCTGTTCGCCGTCCAGCTCCTGCTCTACGCGGGGGGCGTGGTGACGATCGTGGTCTTCGCGATCATGCTGACCGAGCGGCTGGTGGGCGAGTCGATCCGACAGACCAGCCGCCATCTCGTGATCGGTGCCCTCCTGAGCGCGGCCGTCTTCGTGGGCGTGGCGGGCTTCCTCGTGCAGCTGCCGGCCGGGGCCGGCCGGCCGGCGTGGCCGGGCGACCTCACGGTGGCGCTGGGGCGGGCGCTGGTCGGCCCCTACGCGGTGCCGCTCGAGCTGCTCGGCGTGCTGCTGGTGATCGCGCTCCTCGGCGCCCTGTACTTCGCCCGGAGCGAGAACTGATGCCGCTCGGCGCCTACCTCACGCTGGCCGCGCTGGTCTTCGCGATCGGCCTCTTCGGCGTGCTGACCCGGCGCAACGCGGTCGGCATCCTGCTCGGCATCGAGCTCATGCTCAACGCCGTCAACATCAACCTGGTCGCCTTCGGCCGCTTCCACGCCGACCTCGGCGGCGCGATCTTCACGCTGTTCACCATCTCCATCACGGTGGCCGAGGTCGCGGTCGGCCTCGCCCTCGTCATCGTGATCTTCCGCGTGCGGCGGACGGTCGAGGCCGATCACCTCGACCTGCTGCGGGGCTGACGGTGCGGGTCGGCTCGGCCACGATCGCCCTCGTCGTCCTGGCGCTGCCGTTCGCCGGCTTCCTGCTGCTGGCCCTGGTGCGGCCGCTGCGCCGCTCGGCGACGGCGGCGGCGACTGTCAGCATCGCCGCGATCGTCGCCGCGGTGGCGGCGGCGTTCTGGCTCTCGTGGCGGGCGGTGCCGCGGGCGTTGCTGCAGAGCCCATCCACCACGTGGTCGTGGATTCCCGCCGACGGCGGGCCCATGGCCACCGTCGGGGTGATGGTGGACGAGCGGAGCATGGCGATGTGCATGCTCGTCACCTTCGTCTCGCTGATGGTGCAGCTCTACTCGTGGGCGTACCTGCACGACGAGCCGCGCCCGTCGCTCGGGCGGTACTACGCCTACCACTCGCTGTTCGCCTTCTCGATGCTCGGCCTGGTGCTGTCGCCCGGGTTTCTACAGATGTTCATCTTCTGGGAGCTGGTGGGGCTCTGCTCGTATCTGCTGATCGGGTACTGGTACGATCGTCCGGCGGCCGCCCGCGCGGCGGTCAAGGCGTTCTGGATCACCAAGCTCGGCGACCTCGGCTTCGTGGCCGGCATCGTCATGCTGTGGTCGGCGACCGGCACCTTCGACTTCTGGACGCTCTTCCGGATGGCGCATCTCAACGCGGTGCCCGCCGAGCACCTGTCGCTCATCATGTTCCTGATCTACCTCGGCGCCGTCGGCAAGTCGGCGCAGTTCCCGCTGCACATCTGGCTGCCCGACGCGATGGAAGGGCCCACCCCGGTCTCCGCCCTCATCCACGCCGCCACCATGGTGACGGCGGGCGTGTTCATGGTGACCCGCGCCTTCCCGCTCTTCGTGCTGGTGCCCGACGTGCTCACGCTGATCGCGTGGGTCGGCGCCTTCACCGCGCTGCTGGCGGCCACGATGGCGTGCGTCGAGAGCGACATCAAGCGCGTGCTCGCCTACTCCACGATCTCCCAGCTCGGCTACATGATGGCGGCGGCGGGGGCGGGCGCGCCCGACCAGGGGTTCGCGCACCTCATCGCGCACGGCGTGTTCAAGGCGCTCCTGTTCCTCGGCGCCGGCATCGTCATCCACATCTTCCACACCAACGACGTCTTCCGCATGGGCGGCCTGCGCGGGCTGCCGTGGGTCTGGGTGCCGTTCGTGCTGGCCACCCTAGCGCTCGCCGGCGTGCCGCCGCTGCCCGGCTTCTTCACCAAGGAGGCGATCCTGGCGGGCGTGCTGGACGCGCGCCTCACGGTGCCGTTCCTCATGCTGGCCCTCACCGCGTTTCTCACCGCGTTCTACATGTTCCGCGTTGTGTTCCTGGTGTTCTTCGCCCGCGGCCACGGCGACGCCCACGCCCATCCCCACGTGCCCGAGCTCATGAGCGGCGTATGCTGGACGCTCGCCGCGCTCAGCCTGGGCACCGGCCTGCGGCTCACGCTCTTCGCCCGCCACCACGACGAGACGGCGCCCGGCTGGCTGCCGGCGTTCTCGCTGGCGCTGGCGGCGGGCGGCATCGTGCTGGCGTGGGCGATGTACCAGCGCGGCGCCGTCGATCCGGCGCGGATGTCGCTTGCGCTGGCGCCGCTGGACTGGATGGCGCGCCGCCGCTACGGCCTCGACGCGCTCTTCGCCGGGGTCTATCGCTACGTGCTGCTGGCGCTCGCGCGGCTGATCGGCTGGATCGACCGCTACCTGGTGGACGGCGTGCTCAACGTGGTGAGCGCGGCGACGCTGCGCGCGGGCGACCGGCTGCGCCGCCTGCAGAGCGGTCTGCCCCAGGACTACGTCTACGGGATCGCGCTGGGCGCCCTCGTGCTGTTCGTGCTGGCCCACTGGCGGCTCAAGTGAGGGCGGGGATGATCCCGGTGCCGCTGCTCTCCATCATCACCTGGTCGCCGTTCGTCGGCGCCCTGCTGATCATGTTCCTGGCGCGCCACCGCCCGCTGGCCGTCCGGCTGATCGCCCTGGTCACGACCGCCGTCTCCACGGCGCTGTCGATCTTCATCTTCGTCGCCTACGACCGGGAGGCGGCCGGGTTCCAGTTCTACGAGAAGGTCCCGCTGGTGCCGCCGCTCGGCATCTCCTACGAGATCGCGGTGGACGGCATGAGCCTGCTGCTGGTGCTGCTCACGTCGGTCATCATCTTCGCCGGCGTCTTCGCATCGTGGACGGTGAGCACCCGCAGCCAGGAGTTCTACGCGCTCCTGCTCGCGCTCGTCACCGGCGTCTACGGCGTCTTCGTCTCGCTCGACCTCTTCGTCTTCTTCCTGTTCTACGAGCTCGCCGTCCTGCCGATGTACCTGCTGATCGGCATCTGGGGCTCGTCGGGCGAGGTGCGCCCGCGCGGGATCTTCGGCTGGGCGTTCCGCGAGACCGGGGTGGGGACGAAGGAGTACGCGGCGATGAAGCTCACCCTCTACCTGCTGTTCGGCTCCGCCTTCATCCTGGTGGGGATCTTCGCGCTCTACGTCGCCGCCGGCACCGGGTCGTTCTCGTTCCTCGAGCTGGAGGCGACGACGTTCGACCCCCGCGTGCAGTTCTGGGTCTTCCTCGCCTTCTACG
>JBGQFW010000063.1:0-25542 GCA_041497115.1 Methylomirabilia bacterium | reverse complement strand
CTAGGTAGCATGGGCGGTACTCTGGATAGGCTCGTAGCTCAGTGGGAGAGCGCCTCTCTGACGCAGAGGAGGTCGGCGGTTCGAAACCGCCCGAGCCTACCATTCCTCCTCGTTCCGGGAATCCATGGCCGCCGCTGAAGAAGAACGACACCTCAAGCTGACCGGCGACTTCGACTGCGATCCGACGCCGCTCTCCACGCTGCGTCACTCCTCCTCGCACGTGATGGCGCAGGCGGTGAAGCGGTTGTTCCCCGCGGTGAAGGTGGCGATCGGCCCGGCCATCGAGGACGGCTTCTACTACGACTTCGCCCGGGCCGAGCCGTTCACCGCCGAGGACCTGGGGCGCATCGAGGACGAGATGCGGGCGATTGCCAAGGCCGATCTGCCGTTCGAGCGGCAGGAGCTGGCGCGCGCGGACGCGATCGCGTTCTTCCGCGACCGCGACGAGCGCTTCAAGGTGGAGATCCTCGAGGGCATCGCCGACGACCGGGTGTCGCTCTACCGGCAGGGTGAGTTCATCGACCTCTGCCGCGGGCCCCACGTCGCCTCCACCGGGCAGGTGCGGTTCTTCAAGCTGCTGTCCTCGTCGGGCGCCTACTGGCGCGGCGACGAGAAGAACCCGATGCTGCAGCGCATCTACGGCACCGCCTGGCTCAGCCAGGAGGCCCTCGACCAGTACCTGTGGCGGCTGGAGGAGGCCAAGAAGCGCGACCACCGCAAGCTCGGGCGCGAGCTCGACCTGTTCGTCTTCCACGACGTGTCGCCGGGGGCGCCGTTCTGGCTGCCGGGCGGCTGGACGATCGTGCGCGAGCTCGAGAAGTTCGTGCGCGAGGTCCTCGACGCCAACGGCTACGCGGAGATCTCCACGCCGATCCTGGTCAACAAGCGGCTGTGGGAGCAGTCGGGCCACTGGGACTACTTCCGCGAGAACATGTTCTGGGTCGAGGCCGAGGAGCAGCTGTTCGCGCTCAAGCCGATGAACTGCCCGGAGTCCACGCTGGTCTACCGCCACGCGCTGCGCTCGTATCGCGATCTGCCGCTGCGCTACAGCGACATGGGGCGGCTGCACCGCAACGAGCGGTCGGGCACGCTGACCGGCCTGTTCCGCGTCCGGCAGTTCACCCAGGACGACGCCCACATCTACTGCCGCCCCGACCAGGTGCAGGACGAGGTCACGACGCTGCTCGGCCTGATCCAGGAGTGGTACCGCACGTTCCGGCTGGAGCCGCTCTTCAAGCTGTCCACCCGGCCCGAGAAGTCCTTGGGCACCGACGAGCAGTGGCGGACGGCCGAGCAGAGCCTGGGCGACGCGCTGCGCGCCAACGCGCAGCCGTTCGACCTCAACCCGGGCGACGGCGCGTTCTACGGCCCCAAGATCGACGTGGACATCCTCGACGTGCTGGGCCGCCGCTGGCAGCTCGCCACGGTGCAGGTCGACTTCGGGCAGCCCGACCGCTTCGCGCTCGAGTACATCGACAGCGACGGGCAGCCCAAGCGCCCGGTCATGGTGCACCGGGCGATCTTCGGCACCTTCGAGCGCTTCATCGGGATCCTCACCGAGCACTTCGCCGGCGCGTTCCCGACCTGGCTGGCCCCGGTGCAGGCGCGCGTGCTGCCGGTCTCCGAGAAGTTCATCGACTACGCGCGCGCGGTGCACGCCCGGCTGCGCGAGATGAAGATCCGCGCCGAGCTGGACGACCGTAATGAGAAGCTCGGCTATCGCATCCGCGACGCCCAGCTGCGCAAGGTGCCGTACATGCTCGTCGTCGGCGGCCGCGAGGCGGAGCAGGGGACGGTGAGCCTTCGCCCGCGCACCGGCGAGGACCGCGGCGCCGTCGCGCTCGACCGGGTCGTCACCGAGCTCGCCGCCGAGATCGTCGGGCGCGCGTTCGACCTGACCGTGGGCCGCTCGTGATTCGCTCAATCCACCGGAAGGAGTCACGCCTCTGAGCCAAGCCAAGGAGATCCGAATCAACGAGGGCATCCGCGTCCGCGAGGTCCGCGTCGTCAGCGCGGAGGGCGAGCAGCTGGGCATCATGCTGACCGTGCAGGCGCTGGAGACGGCGCGCGGGCAGGATCTCGACCTGGTCGAGGTCGCCCCCGAGGCGAGCCCGCCGGTCTGCCGGATCATGGACTTCGGCAAGTACAAGTACACGCAGGCCCGGCGGCTGAAAGAGGCGCGCAAGAAGCAGACGACGATTCTGGTGAAGGAAGTGAAGATGGGCCCCAAGACCGAGAAGCACGACTTCGACTTCAAGGTGAAGCACGTGCGCCGGTTCCTGGAGGAGGGGCACAAGGCCAAGGTCACCGTCCGCTTCAAGGGGCGCGAGATGGCCCACACCGAGCTCGGCTGGAAAATGCTGCAGAAGATGGTGGAGGCGGTGGGCGACATCGCGGTGGCCGACAACAACCCGCGCATGGAGGGCCGCATGCTGCACATCATGCTGAGCCCCAAGGCGAGTCACTAGGGAATAGAGGAGCGCCACGGCTCCGCCGGGGCGCGCCGAAGTTTGGGGGTTTGGGGGCCATGTCGGGGCCCCCATGGGAGGCATGCAATGCCGAAAATGAAGACGAAGCGGGCGGCCGCCAAGCGCCTGAAGAAGACGGCCTCCGGCCGCCTCAAGCGGCGCAGCGGCTGGAAGCGCCACAGGCTCGAAGGCAAGGAGCCGAAGCGCCGCCACCGGCTGCGCAAGGCCAAGCTGGTCGACAAAGCGGACGAGCCACGGCTGAGGCCGCTCGTCCCGTACCTGTAAGAGGAGGCCAGGAGCATGCCACGCGCCAAGGGCGGCGCCAAGACGCGCCAGCGCCGCAAGAAGATCCTCAAGAAGGCCAAGGGCTACGTCGGAGGCCGCTCGCGGCTGTACCGTCCCGCCGCCGAGACCGTGCTGCGGGCGGGCGTCTTCGCCTACCGCGACCGCAAGACCAAGAAGCGCCTCGCGCGACGGCTCTGGATCGCGCGCATCAACGCCGCCTGCCGCGCGGCGGGGCTGACGTACTCCACGTTCATCGCCGCGCTCAAGCGCGCCGGCGTGCTGCTCGACCGCAAGATCCTCGCCGAGATGGCCGTCCGCGACCCGGCCGGCTTCGCCAAGCTCGCCGACACCGCCAGGGCGCAGGCGCGCTAGAACCCGTGGGCCACCCGCGCGTCGACGCCATCGCCGGCGAGGCCCGCGAGGCGATCGAGCGGGCGGGGTCGTCGGCCGAGCTCGAAGCCGAGCGCGTCCGCTTCCTGGGACGCGCGGGTGCGCTCACGCAGCTCCTCCGCTCGCTCGGCGCCCTGCCCGCCGAGGAGCGCCCGCTCGTCGGCGCCGCCGCCAACGAGGCCAAGCGGGCGCTGGAGGCGCTGCTGGACGCGCGTCTCGCTGCGGCGGCCGACCGCGAGCGCGGGCAGCAGCGCGCGCAGGCCCGCCCCGACCTCACGCTGCCCGGGCGGCGGCCGGCGCCGGGCGGCATCCACCCGCTCACGCGCGTGCACGACCGGATCGTCGAGATCTTCGGCGGGCTGGGGTTTTCGGTCGCCGAGGGGCCGGAGATCGAGACCGACTTCTACAACTTCGAGGCGCTCAACATCCCGCGCGATCACCCCGCCCGGGACATGCAGGACACGTTCTACCTGTCGGACTCGACGCTGCTGCGCACGCACACCTCGCCGGTGCAGATCCGCTCGATGCTGGCGGCCAAGGGGCGCGCGCCGCTCAAGCTCATCGTGCCCGGCCGGGTGTACCGACGCGACGTGGCCGACGCCTCGCATTCCCCGGTGTTCCACCAGGTCGAGGGGCTGGCGGTCGATCACCACATCACGATGGCCGACCTCAAGGGCACGCTGGCGCTGTTCGCCCGCGAGATGTTCGGGCCGCGCTCGTCGATCCGCTTTCGCCCCTCGTTCTTCCCGTTCACCGAGCCCTCGGCGGAGGTCGACGTCCGCTGCTTCATGTGCGACGGCGCCGGGTGCCGCGCCTGCAAGGACGGCTGGCTGGAGATCCTGGGGTCGGGGATGGTCCATCCTCAAGTCCTGCGCAACGGCGGCTACGACCCCGAGGCGGTCACCGGCTGGGCGTTCGGCATGGGCATCGAGCGCATCGCCATGCTCACCTACGGCATCGACGACCTCCGCCTGTTCTACGACAACGACCTGCGCTTCCTACGCCAATTCGCATGAGTAGAACGCAGCCACACGTGTCTCGAACAGGCCACCCGCGGATTGTCTCAGGCTCGCCTCGGGCGGCGGCCGCCCTGCGACTTCGCACTCCCACGCCGATCTCGCGGCCCCCGCTCCAATGAAAATTCCGTACGGGTGGGTGCGGGAGCTCGTCGAGGTGGAGCTGTCCGCCGAGCAGGCGGCCGACCGGCTGATCAACGCCGGCCTCGAGGTGTCGAGCGTGACGCCGATCGCCCCCGACCTGCGCGGCATCGTCGTCGGCGAGATCGAGGCGATCGAGCGCGAGCTGGGCGAGAGCCACGGCCACCGCCTGCTCCTCTGCCGCGTCACCACCGGGCGCGCGCGCTTTTCCGTCGTGTGCGGCGCGCCCAACACGGCGGTCGGCGTCCGCGCCGCGTTCGCGCCCCCCGGCGCCTCGCTGCCCGGCGGTCGCGCCGTCGGCGTCGCCCGGATCCGCGGCGTCGAGTCGCACGGCATGCTCTGCTCGGAGCGCGAGCTGGGGCTGGGCGAGGAGCACGAGGCGGGGCTGCTCGTCGTGGACGGCGGAGCGCCGCTGGGGGCCGACCTGGTGCGCCACCTCGGCCTCGACGATCGCGTGCTGGAGATCGAGATCACGCCCAACCGCCCCGACTGCCTGTCCATCGTCGGCGTCGCGCGCGAGCTGGCCGCGCTGACCGGCGCCCGCCTGCGCCCGCCGAAGATCGCGCTGCGCGAGGCGCCACCGTCCGCCCGCGCGCTGGCCCGCGTGCGCGTCGAGGCGCCCGATCTGTGCCCGCGCTACACCGTGCGCGTGATCACCGGCCTGCGCGTGGGACCCTCGCCGGCGTGGATGGCCGCGCGGCTGCGCGCGTGCGGGCTGCGCCCCATCAGCAACGTGGTGGACGTCACCAACTACGTGCTGTGGGAGCTGGGCCACCCGCTGCACGCCTTCGACGCCGACCGGGTGACCGCGCAGACGATCGTCGTCCGTCGCGCCGGCGCCGGCGAGCGGTTCACCACGCTCGACGGCCAGGCGCGCACGCTGGACGCCTCCATGCTCGTGATCGCCGATCCGCAGCGCGCGATCGGCCTGGCCGGCGTGATGGGCGGCGAGAACTCCGAGGTCGGCGAGGGCACGACGCGGGTGCTGCTCGAGAGCGCGTACTTCCATCCCGCCACGACCCGGCGCACGTCGCGGACGCTCGGGCTGCGGACCGACGCCGCCTACCGCTTCGAGCGCGGCGCCGACATCGAGGGGCTCGTCGCCGCCAACGACCGGGCCGCCCAGCTCATGGCCGAGCTGGCGGGCGGCGTCGTCGCCCGCGGGAGGCTCGACGTCTACCCGCGCCGGCGCCGGCCGGTGCGGGTGCGCCTGCGCATGGCGCGCGTCGAGCGGGTGCTGGGCGTGACGCCGCCGCGCGCGCAGGCCCGGCGGATCCTCGCCGGCCTCGGCTTCGGGGTGCGCGACCGCGGCGGCGTGCTCGAGGTGGACGTGCCGAGCTTCCGGCGCGATCTCGCGATCGAGGACGACCTCGCCGAGGAGCTGATCCGCGTGTGGGGCTACGACAAGATCCCCTCCACGCTGCCGGGCGGCGAGACGGTGGAGGTGGCGCGCGAGTCCGACCGGATGCGCCAGGAGGGGCTCGTGCGGCGGGCGCTGGCCGGCGCCGGCCTGTTCGAGGCGGTCGCCTACAGCATCGGCGACCCCGCCCGGGCCGAAGCGCTGCGCGCCCCCGGCGACCCCGAGCCCGTGGTGCTGCTGAACCCGCTGAGTCAGGACGCGTCCCACCTGCGCGGCCATCCGCTCGAGGGGCTGCTGGGGGTCGTCGCCACCAACCTGCGCCGCCGGCAGCGCGACGTGCGCGTGTTCGAGATCGGCCGCACCTACGCGCGCGCCACCGGCGAGACCGGCGCCGTCGAGCCGCGCTGGGCGGCCGTCGCGCTCAGCGGCGCCCGCGGCGATCTCGGCTGGCAGGGCGCCGGCGAGGCGGTGGACGTGTACGACGCCAAGGGTCTTGCCGAGCACGCGCTGGCCGCGCTGGGCGTCAGTGCGCGCGCACGGCCGGGCGGGAGGCTGGGCGGCTTCGAGCCCGACTGCCACGCCAGCCTCGTGACCGACGCCGGCGAGGCGGTGGCCGAGTTCGGCGAAGTGGCGGCGGCCGCGCGCGCGCGCTTCGACCTCGAGGCGCCGGTCTTCGCGGCCGCCGTCCGGCTCGACGCGCTGCCGCTGGCGCGCGTCTTCGAGCGCGCCCGGCCGCTGCCGCGCTTCCCGGCGGTCCAGCGCGACATGGCCTTCCTCCTCGCCGACCCGGCGCTGACCGCGGCCGGGGTGGAGGAGGCGCTGCGCCGTGAGGCGGGACCGCTGCTGCGCGAGGTCACCGTGTTCGACGTGTTCCGCCTGCCCGAGGGCGGGCGCAGCGTCGCCTGGCGCTTGACCTTCCAGGCGGACGACCGCACGCTCACCGACGACGAGGTCAACGCCATCCACGCGCGGGTGGCCGGCCGGGTGAGTGCGGAGCTCGGCATCACGCTGCGCGGGAGCGCCTGAGGACACGGCATGAGCGACAGCGTCGTGGAGCGGCTGGCGCAGCTCGAGGAGACGGTGCGGCGGGTGGGGGAGACGCTGGCGCGGCTGCGCGAGGAGAACGACCGTCTGCGCCGCGACGTCAAGCGGCTCGAGGACGAGCGCCGCCAGGTGCTCGTCCAGGTGGACGCCGTCCTCAAGGATCTCGGCAAGCTCGACCTGGGGACCGGCTAGGCGTGGCGGGCGCCGGGCGCGTCGAGCTCACGCTCCTCGGCCAGACGCTCACGGTGCGGACGGAGGCGGAGCCCGAGTACGTGCGCACGCTCGCCCGCTACCTCGAAGAGCGCGTCAAGGCCCTCACCAAGAGCGGGGTGAAGGATCCGCTGGCCGCCCTCACGCTGGCCGCGCTCGACATCACCGACGAGCTGTTTCGCGCCCGCGACGAGCGGGCGACGCAGGACGGCGACGTCGGCACCCGCCTGGGCGCGCTGATCGAGATCCTCGACCGCCTCGCGCCCGCCCCGCGCCGCAGCTGAGCCGGTGGCCGCGCTGCCGATCCTCGAGACCGAGCGGCTGGTCCTCCGGATGTTCCGCCAGGACGACCTCGACGCGTACGCGGCGATGTGCGCCGATCCCCACGTCATGCGCTACCTGGGCGACGGCAAGCCGCTGGCGCGCCCGGACGCCTGGCGGCAGATGGCGATGATCGTCGGCCACTGGGAGCTCAAGGGCTACGGCCTGTGGGCGCTCGAGGAGCGGACGACCGGCGCGCTGGTCGGCCGCGCCGGCTTCTTCGAGCCCGAGGGGTGGCCGGGCTTCGAGGTCGGCTGGATGCTGCGGCGTGAGTCGTGGGGGCACGGCTACGCCACCGAGGCGGCGGCGCGCGTGGTGCGCTACGCGTTCACCGAGCTCGGACGCGAGCGGCTGATCAGCCTGATCCGTCCGGCCAACGCGCCGTCGATCCGCGTCGCCGAGCGGCTCGGCGAGCGGCTGCAGGGGCGCGCCGAGATCTTCGGCCACGAGGCGCTGGTCTACGGCATCGACCGCGCGGCCTGGCGCGCGACCGCCGGCGGCTAGGCGAGGATCTCGGTTAGCACGCGGCCCTCGGCGGGCGCGGGCGGCAGCCCGAGCAGGGCCGTGAGCGTCGGCGCCACGTCGCGGCTCGTGATGCGGCCGAGCGTGACGCCGCGCCGGATCCCGCGGCCGGCGGCGACGAAGAGCGCGTGGTTGTCGTCGAGGTGGGCGCGCTGGCCGTGGGTGCCGCGGTAGCGCGGCGGCCCGGTGTCCTCGTCCCCGCGCGCCTCGTCCGAGAGCATGTAGCCGGGCGCCGCCTCGAGCAGCAGGTCGCCGGCGCGGTCGTTGGCGGCGGGCGTCGGCAGCCCCAGCCCTTCGTACTCGTCCGGCGTCCATACCGCGGCGACGCCCTCGAGCGCCGCCAGCTCGCCCCGCAGGTCGCGCGCCAGCCGCGCGCTGTCGCCGCTGCCGAGCGCGTAGACCCACCCCGCGCCATGGTTCATCACGAAGCGCGCCTCGGCGTGGCCGATGGCGCCGTCGGCGTCCACGCGCAGGAGGCCGCGCCGGCGCAGCCGCACGTTGGGGCGGATCTCGCGCGTGACGGGCAGGAAGCCGTGATCGGAGACGACGACCACGGCGGTGCGGTCCAGCCCGTCGGGCCCGAGCGCCGCCAGCACCCGACCGACGAGCGTGTCGATGTAGGCGATCGCCCAGTACGCCTCCGGCGCGCGCGGCCCGTAGAGATGCTGGTGACTGTCGGCGCACAGGAAGTGGACGAGCAGCACGTCGGGGGTGTGGCGGTGGAGGACGTGGATCGCGAGGTCGGCGATCATCGCGTCCTTCATGAAGCGCTTGGGCAGCTCGGCCCACTCGCCCTGGCGCTCGACCGGGTAGCCCAGCTCGCGCAGCTCCGTCCAGACGCGCGGCGCGGTGTGGGCCTCGAAGATGCGCTGGCTCTTGAAGAAGGGCAGGTTGAAGTCCAGCGAGGCGGCGTGCCGCGTGGCCGGCCAGTCGATGGCGGCGGTGCGCAGGCCGGCGGCGTGGGCGCGGTCGTAGAAGGTCGGCGCCCGCACGAGGTCGGCGGCGTCGTACACCGGGTCGCCGGTGAAGTCCTCGGCCTGCGCGGTCGCGCGGTTCAGGATGTGGTTGGCGACGACGCCGTGGGCGCGCGGCCCCACGCCGGTGACGAGGCTCACGTGCGAGGGCCACGTGGTGCTGATGAAGACCGTCGCCATGCCGCCGGCGGCGGCGCCGCGCCCGGCCAGCGCGCGCAGCACCGGCATGCGGGCGGCGGGATCCGTCCAGTAGAAGTGGGCGAGGCCGTCGATGCTGATCAGGATGACGCGCGCCATGCCGCCATGATACCGTTGTGGTGTCCCTGCGCTGTTCGTGATGCCGAGGGGAAGTTTCAACCTCATTCAGACACCGGGAGCTGTACGTGAGAGTGGTGTGCAAGCCCCTCTTCGAAGGGGAAGCCTGAAGCTCTCCAATACACGGCGCCCACCTGGTCAAGCCAGGTTCGAAACACTTCGGCACACGGCAGAGGCGGGGACCTCGCCCGTATTTGACTCGCCCCACCACCCGCCCCTATACTGGATTTGAAACTTGTCAATCTTGACGGCTATTTGACGCTCACAACCACCCTTCGGGATAGAGGGCGATCATGGATGCGATTTGGCTCCTGCTACCGATCGTCGCCGCCCTCGCGCTCGTCATCGGCTTCCTCGTCCACAAGACGTCCAGCGACCGCCGCATCGGCGGCGCCGAGCGCGAAGCCGCCCGTATCGTCGAGGCCGCCCAGCGTGAGGCCGAGACCCGCCAGCGCGCGGGGGAGCTGGAGGCGCGCGAGGCCACGCTGAAGGCGCGCGCCGCCCTCGACGACGAGACCCGCAAGCGCGAGCGCGAGATCCGGGCTGTCGAGCAGCGCACCGTCGCCAAGGAAGAGGAGCTCGGGCGCAAGCTCGAGCAGCTCGAGCGCCGCAACGCCGACTTCGCCGAGAAGGACAAGGGCGTGGCCGGCCGCGAGCGCGCAGTGGCGGACAGCGAGCGGCGGCTGGCCACGGCACTGGACGAGCAGCGGCGCAAGCTCGAGAGCATCGCCGGCCTCACCGCCGAGGAGGCCAAGCGCCAGCTCCTCGCCCAGATGGAGGGCGAGGCGCGCCGCGAGGCCCAGCTGATCGGCATGCGGCTGGAGGAGGAGGCGCGCGAGACGGCGCGCGAGAAGGCCAAGGAGGTGCTGGCCACCACGATCCAGCGGCTGGCGCCCGACTACACCGTGGAGACCGCGGTGTCGGTGGTGGACCTGCCCAGCGACGACATGAAGGGGCGCATCATCGGCCGCGAGGGGCGCAACATCCGCGCGCTCGAGCAGCACACCGGCGTGGACCTGATCGTGGACGACACGCCGGAGGCCGTGCTGATCTCGGCCTACGATCCCTACCGCCGCGAGATCGCGCGGCTCGCGCTGCAGCGGCTCATCGCCGACGGGCGGATCCACCCGGCGCGGATCGAGGAGGTCGTCAACAAGGTCAAGCAGGAGATGGAAGTGCATCTGAAGGAGGAGGGCGAGAAAGCCTGCTTCGAGGTGGGCGTCCACGGGCTGCATCCCGAGCTCGTAAAGCTCGTCGGCCGGATGAAGTACCGGACGTCGTACGGCCAGAACTGCCTGCAGCACAGCAAGGAGGTCGCGTGGCTGGCCGGCATGATGGCCTCCGAGGTGAAGGCCGACCCCAAGCTGGCCAAGCGCATGGGGCTGCTGCACGACATCGGCAAGGCGCTCACTCACGAGCAGGAGGGCAGCCACCCCGAGCTCAGCCTGCAAGTCCTGACCAAGTACAACGAGAGTCCTCAAGTCATCAACGCCGCCCTGTGCGGCCACGAGGACGTGAAGGCCGAGACGATCGAGGCGGTGCTGGTGGAGGCGGCCGACGGCATCTCGGCGGCGCGCCCGGGCGCCCGCCGCGACGTGCTCGAGTCGTACATCAAGCGGCTCGCCAAGCTGGAGGAGATCGCGCTCAGCTACAAGGGCGTGGAGATGTGCTACGCGATCCAGGCCGGCCGCGAGCTGCGCGTCATCACCAAGGCCGACATCATCACCGACCTCGACGCCTATCAGCTGGCCAAGGACATCTCCAAGCGCATCGAGGCGGAGATGCAGTACCCCGGCCACATCAAGGTTGTCGTCATCCGCGAGACGCGCGCCGTCGAGGTCGCGAAGTGAACATCCTGATGGTCGGCGACGTGTTCGGCGAGCCGGGGCGCGCCGCCGTCGCCCGCCACCTGCCGCGGCTGCGCCAGGAGCACGCGATCGACTTCTGCGTGGTCAACATCGAGAACGCGGCCAGCGGCTTCGGCGTGCTCCCGCAGATGGCCCGGCAGTGCCTCGAGCAGGGCGCCGACGTGCTGACGTCGGGCAACCACATCTGGGACCGGCGCGAGATCGTCGAGTACATCACCAAGGAGAACCTGCTCCTGCGCCCGGCCAACTACCCGATCGGCACGCCGGGCGTCGGCCACGTCACCGTGAAGGCGGGCCCGCACCGGGTCGCCGTGCTCAACCTCATGGGGCGCGTGTTCATGAGCCCGATCGACTGTCCCTTCCGCAAGGCCGACGAGATCGTGCCGGAGCTGCGCCGGGACACGCCGATCGTGCTGGTGGACATGCACGCCGAGGCGACCTCGGAGTCGGTCGCGATGGGCTGGTACCTCGACGGACGCGTGAGCGCGGTCGTCGGCACCCACCGCCACGTGCAGACGGCCGACGAGCGCGTGCTGCCGGGCGGCACCGCCTACATCACCGACCTCGGCATGACGGGCCCCACCGACGGCGTGATCGGCGTGGACCGCGAGATCATCCTGCAGCGCTTCCTCAGCCAGATGCCGGCGCGCTTCGAGCCCGCCAAGGGGCCGGCCGCGCTGCACGGCGTGATCATCGTCGTCGATCCCGAGAGCGGCCGCGCCACCGACATCCGTCGGCTGCGCGTGGCGGCGTGACCGCGCCCTCGTGATCCTCGACGGCAACCCGGTCGCCGAGCGCGTGCTCGGCGAGGTGCGTAACCGCGTGGCGCGCGTGCGCGAGCGTCACGGCGTGACGCCCACGCTGGCGGTGCTCCTGCTCGGCAACGACCCGGCCTCGGCCCTCTACGTCCGCAACAAGAAGCGGATGGCGGCCTCGGTCGGCATCATCTCGCCCGACTACGTCTATCCCGACGGCCTCGAGCGCGCCGCGCTCCTCGACCTCGTCGACCGTCTCAACGCCGATCCCGCCGTGCACGGCATCCTGCCCCAGCTGCCGATGCCGAAGGGCATCGACGAGGACGAGGTGATCGCGCGCATCGCGCCCGAGAAGGACGTGGACGGCATCCATCCGGTGAACCTGGGTCGCCTGCTCGGCGGCCAGCCGGGCGTCCTGCCGTGCACGCCGTCCGGCTGCATGGAGATCCTCGACTACTACGGGGCGAAGCTGGAGAGCGCCGAGGCCGTGATGATCGGCCGCTCGCGCATCGTCGGCAAGCCGCTCGCCCAGCTGCTGCTGGCGCGCCACGCCACCGTCACGATGTGCCACACGCGCACGCGCGACCTCGCCGCCCACACCCGGCGCGCCGACGTGCTGTGCGTGGCGGTGGGCCGCGCCGGGCTCGTCACCGCCGACATGGTGAAGCCGGACGCCTGGGTGATCGACGTCGGCAACACCCGGCTGCCCTCGGGCCAATGGGTCGGCGACGTCGACTTCGAGGGCGTCAGCCGGGTCGCGCACGTCACGCCGGTGCCCGGCGGCGTGGGGCCGATGACGCGCGCGATGCTCCTGCGCAACACCGTGCTCGCCGCCGAGCGCCAATTACTCGGAGGGGGGCTTCGCCCCCCTTCCGATGCCTCCCCCCAGGGCTTGCGCGGGCAAAGCCCGCGCTCGAACGCGGCCAACCAGGGCGCGTGAGGCTGTCATCGTGAGCACCGAGCGCCACGTGCTCACCGTCTCCCAGCTCTCGCAGCAGCTCGCCGCCGTCATGGAGGAGCGGTTCCCCGCGGTGTGGGTCGAGGGGGAGGTCTCGAACTTCAAGGCCTACGCCTCCGGCCACGCGTACTTCACCCTCAAGGACGAGACGGCCCAGCTCCGCTGCGTGCTCTTCCGCACCCGGGCGCGCCGCGTGCGGTTCGAGCCCCGGGACGGCCTGCACGTGATGGTGTTCGGGGCGATCGAGGTCTACGCGCAGCGCGGGGACTACTCGCTGGTGGTCGAGCTGCTGGAGCCCCGGGGCGTGGGCGCGCTGCAGCTCGCCTTCGAGCAGCTCAAGGAGCGGCTGGCGGCGGAAGGCCTCTTCGACCCGGCGCGCAAGCGGCCGCTGCCGCGCTTTCCCCGCAAGATCGGCATCGTGACCTCGCCGAGCGGCGCCGCCATCCGCGACATGCTGCGCGTGATCGGCCGGCGCTTCGGCGAGATCCACATCGTGCTGGCGCCCGCGCGCGTGCAGGGCGAGGGCGCGGCGGCGGAGATCGCCCAGGGCGTGCGCGAGCTGAACGCGCTGGGCGACGTGGACGTGATCATCGTCGGCCGGGGCGGCGGCTCAATCGAAGATCTATGGGCGTTCAATGATGAAATGCTCGCGCGTACCATCATTGCTTCGAAGGTTCCGGTCATCTCGGCGGTCGGCCACGAGGTGGACTTCACGATCGCCGATTTCGTCGCCGACGTGCGCGCCGCCACCCCCTCCAACGCCGCCGAGCTGGTCGTCAAGGAGAAGCGCGCGGTGGTGGAGAGCCTGACCGATCTCTCCGGCCGCCTGCGGCGGGTCATGGCCCGGGCGCTCGCCGCCCACCGCGACCGTCTCGAGCGCGTGGCCGCCCGCCGCGTGCTGACCGATCCCGGCCGGCCGCTGCGGGACCTCGCGCGCCGGCTCGACGACGCCCGCGCCCGCCTGCGTCAGGCCGCGCTGGCCGCGCGCGCCGGCGGCGCGCACCGGCTGGCGCTGGCCACCCGCGGCCTGCGCGCGCTGAGCCCGGTGGCGCGCGCGCTGAACGGCCGTCGCGCGCTCACCGAGCTGGCGGGGCGGCTCGACCGCGGCGTGCGCGGCGCGCTCGACCGCGACCGCCACCGGCTGGGCGCCGCCGCCGGCCGCCTGGACTCGCTGTCGCCGCTGGGCGTGCTCGGCCGCGGATACTCCTTGACGCGCACCGCCGACGGCCGCATCGTGCGGAGTTGGCGTGACGTCGCCGCCGGCGACGCGGTGCGGGTGCTCCTCCACGAAGGGCGTCTCGACTGTCGCGTGGACGCGACCCGGGAGCATGATGACCGACCTCAAGTTTGAAGACTGCCTGGCGCGGCTCGAGCAGATCGTGGGCGCGCTGGAGGCGGGCAACCTGCCGCTGGAGGACTCGCTGAAGGTGTTCGAGGAGGGGATCGCCCTGGCCCGCCACTGCGCGCGCTATCTCGACGACGCCGAGCGCCGCATCGAGGTGCTGGTGAAGGACGAGACCGGCGCCACCACCGCGCAGCCGTTCGTCGTCGAGTCCGAGGACGAGGCTTGACACTCGACCTCAAGGCGTATCTGGAGAGCCGTCGCGCGCTCGTGGAGGCCGCGCTCGAGCGCGTGCTGCCGCCGGAGAGCGCGCCGCCGACGACCGTGCACCGCGCCATGCGCTACAGCGTGCTGGCGCCGGGCAAGCGGCTGCGCCCGATCCTGGTCGTGGCGGGGGCCGAGGCGGTCGGCGGTCACGCCGAGCAGGTGCTCGACACCGCCTGCGCGCTGGAGCTGATCCACGCGTACTCGCTGATCCACGACGACCTGCCGGCGATGGACGACGACGACTACCGCCGGGGCCGCCTCACCAGCCACAAGGTGTTCGGCGAGGCCATGGCCATCCTGGCCGGCGACGCGCTGCTGACGCTGGCCTTCCGGCTCATCGCCACCAACGCCGCCGCCCGCGCCGACGCGGCGATCGTCGGCCGCGTGGTGGCCGAGGTGGCCGACGCCGCCGGCACCGGCGGCATGGTGGGCGGGCAGGTGGTGGACATCGAGTCGGAGGGCAAGACGATCTCCGCCGAGATGCTCGACTACATTCACCTGCACAAGACGGCGGCGCTCATCCGCGTGGCGCTGCGCGTGGGGGCGGTGCTGGCGGGCGGGCGGGCCGAGCAGGTGGACGCGATCAGCGGGGCCGGCCAGGCGCTAGGCCTCGCCTTCCAGATCGTGGATGATATCCTCGACGTCGAGGGCAATCTCGCGGAGCTCGGCAAGACCGCCGGCAGCGACGAGCGCAAGCAGAAGGCGACCTATCCCTCGCTGCACGGCCTGCCCGCATCGAAGGCGCGGGCGCGCGAGCTGATCGAGGAGACGAAGCGCCGGCTGATCCCGCTCGGCCCCGCCGCCGAGCCCATCCGCGCGCTGGCCGACTTCGTGCTCGAGCGGAGGTCCTGAGATGTCCGCGATCACCGGCGTCTACGCCCGCGAGATCCTCGACTCGCGCGGCTTCCCGACCGTCGAGGTCGAGGTGCAGCTGGAGTCCGGCGCGTGGGGGCGCGCGGCGGTTCCCTCCGGCGCGTCCACCGGCAAGCGCGAGGCCGTCGAGCTGCGCGACGGCGACGTCCAGCGCTACCGCGGCAAGGGCGTGCAGCAGGCGGTCCGCAACGTCGAGGAGACGATCGCCCCCGAGGTGGACGGCATGGAGGCCAGCGAGCAGGCCGTCATCGACCAGGCGCTGCTCGAGCTGGACGGCACGCCCAACAAGTCCGCGCTGGGCGCCAACGCGATCCTGGCCGTGTCGCTGGCGGTGGCGCGGGCGGCCGCCGACGACGCCGGCCTGCCGCTCTACGCCTATCTCGGCGGCGTCGGCGGGCGGTTGCTGCCGGTGCCGATGATGAACGTCATCAACGGCGGCGCCCACGCCGACAACGGGATCGACTTCCAGGAATTCATGCTGGTGCCGGCCGGCGCCGACTCGTTCAGCAACGCGCTGCGCATGGGTGTGGAGATCTTCCACGCGCTCAAGGAGCTGCTACGGGGCAAGAAGCTCAGCACCGGGGTCGGTGACGAGGGGGGCTTCGCCCCCGCGCTCGGCTCCAACACCGCCGCCCTCGATCTGCTGATGCAGGCGATCGAGGCGGCCGGCTACCGCCCCGGCGACGACGTCTCGCTGGCGCTCGACATCGCCGCCAGCGGGTTCGCGGAAGACAACGGCCGGTATCGGCTGCGCCGCGAGGGCCTCGTGCTCGATGCCGAAGAGCTCATCGGCCGCTACGAAGCGCTCCTCGATCATTACCCCATCGTGTCCATCGAGGACGGGCTGGGCGAGGACGACTGGGCGGGCTGGGCGCTGATGACCCGGCGGCTGGGCGGCCGCGTGCAGCTCGTCGGCGACGACATCTTCGTCACCAATCCGGCGATCATCCAGCAGGCGATCCAGAAGTCGATCGCCAACGCGGTGCTGGTGAAGGTCAATCAGGTCGGCACGCTGACCGAGACGATGCAGGCCATCGAGCTCGCCAAGCGGGCCGCCTACGGCACCATCATCTCGCACCGCTCCGGCGAGACCGAGGACACGTTCGTCGCCGACCTCGCGGTGGCAGTCAACGCCGGCCAGATCAAGACGGGCTCGCTCGCGCGCAGCGAGCGGACCGCCAAGTACAACCAGCTCCTGCGGATCGAGGAGGAGCTGGGCCACGCCGCGTCGTGGCCCGGCCGCAGCCTCTACCTGCGCACCGCCCGGTGAGCCCGCGCGTCCTCGGCGCCGCCGGCCTCGTCCTGCTCGCGGCGGGGCTGGCCGTCTACGGGGGGCAGCAGGTCCTCCGCGTCCGTCACATGCGCGGCGAGATCGCCACGATGGAGCGCGACATCGTCACGCTGCGCACGCGGACGACCGAGCTCAGCCACACCGTCGAGGCGCTGCGCAACGATCCGGCCTACGTGGAGAAGCTGGCGCGCGAGGAGCTGGGCTACGTGCGGCCGGGCGAGACCGTCCTCAAGTTCCCCAGCTCCGGTCGCTGAGCGTCATGGACTGGCTCGGCTCCACCGGCCCCGCCTGGCTCGCGCTGCTCGCCGTCACCGTGTTCTTCAACGCGCGCGCCGCCTTCAAGCTGCTGGTGGACTGGAAGGGCATGCTGACGACGTGCCGGCTGGTGGAGGACGCGTACGAGACGCTCGACGCGCTGCCCGACGAGGCGGCGCTGGCCCAGGCTCCCGCCGCCCCCGTCTTCGTGCACCTGGTGCCGGCCTACTACGAGCCGGCGATCGCCGATACGCTGGGGGCGCTGCTCGCCTCGCGCTACCCGCACGACCGGCTGCACGTCGTCGTGGTGACGCGGGCGGAGGAGGAGGCGGCGCCGCACCCGCGGATGGAGGCGACCACCGCCGAGCTGGTGCGCCGCTTCCGCGACGGGCTGCCGCCCTGGCAGCAGAAGATGCTGACGCTGGTGGTGGCGCCGGCGGCGCCCGGCCGCAAGGCGCACCAGCTCAACTGGGCATTGCGCCCCGAGACGCTGCGCGCGCTGGTGGGTGACGACGCCGATCCGGCGCGCGTGTGGGTGGGCGTGAGCGACGCCGACTCGCTGCCCGATCGGAACACGCATCGCTGGCTCGCGAGTGATCTCCTCGCCGGCACCGGGCGGCTCGCCTACCAGGGGGTGACGCTGTCGCTCGCCAACTTCGACCGGCTCGACCAGCGCGGCCGCGTGTGCGCGATCCAGCAGTCGTCCATCTTCATCCGCGTGTCCATCGCGCGGCTCATCAGCGAGGCGCGCCGGGTGGCGTGGTTCGCGCGGCTCGCCGCGCGCCGGCCGTGGCTGGCGCGGGCGATCCGGCCGGCGTTCGACCTCTGCTTCCGCCGCTCGCAGATCTGCCTGGGCCACCACCAGTTCGTGCGGCTGGACGTGCTGACCGCGCTGGGCGGCTTTCCCACGAGCGGCGCCACCGAGGACTCCACGCTCGGCTACGCGCTGGGCGCGCGGGGGATCCTGATGGGCGCGCTGCCGCTGGTCGAGCTGGTGGACATGCCGGAGACGAAGGAGAAGATGGTCCGGCAGAACGCGCGCTGGTACAAGGGCGTCCTCGACGACGTCGCCGTCCTCGTCCGCGCGTGGCGGGCGGCGCCGACCGCCTTCAACCTGGCCCAGCTCGCCCGCCACCTCGGCAACAAGGTCGTCGAGTGGCCGATCGCCGCCGTCGTCTACCCGATCGTGGGCTTCCTCGGCTGGCACCTGGCCTATCGCTTCGCCGACCATCCCGTCCTGTTCGTGGTCGGCATCGCGTTCCCGTCGCTGTCCCTCGGCCTCACGATCTGGGTGGGCGGCATCGTCACCCAGGACCTCATCGAGAGCCTGACCCCGTACTTCCCGCGCCCGGTCAGCGTCGCCCGCACCACGCTGGCGGCGAAGTTCTGGGGGACGTTTCGCTGCCAGACCTACTGGCTGCTGGCCACGCGGGGCGCCTGGCGGGTGCTGCTGGCGGTGGCCCGCACCGGCCGCTTCGAGCCGGCCAAGACAGACCGCGTCGTATAATTCGCGCACGGAGGGGCGCATGGCGTCGAAGCGGGTGTTGCGCGTGGCGAAGGAGTCGCAGCCGTACCGGACCGAGCTGACGCCGGTCGCGTTCCTGCGCCGCAGCGCCTACGTGTTCCCCGACCGGATCGCGGTCGTCCACGGCGAGCGTCGTTACACGTATCGCCAGCTCGAGGAGCACGCCAACCGGCTGGCCAACGGCCTGCGCGCGCTGGGGCTGCGCCACCTCGACCGGGTCGCCGCCATCCTGCCCAACACGCCGGCGATGCTCGACGTGCACTACGGCGTCCCCGCGGCCGGGCTCGTCATCGTGCCGGTCAACACGCGGCTCAACAGCGACGAGATCGGCTACATCCTGAACCACTCCGGCGCCCGGGTCCTCTTCGTGGACCACGAGTTCGAGCCGCTGGTGAAGCCGCTCGACCTGCCGGGGGTGACGGTCGTCCGCGTGGACGACACCGGCGCCGCCGGCGATCCCTACGAGGATTTCCTGGCCGCCGCCTCGCCCGAGCCGTGCGAGCCGTGGCTCGAGGACGAGCTCGAGACGATCTCGATCAACTACACGTCGGGGACCACCGGCCGCCCCAAGGGCGTGATGATCCATCACCGCGGCGCCTACCTGAACGCGATGGGCGAGGTGATCGAGACCGGCATGACGTTCGAGTCGACCTACCTGTGGACGCTCCCGATGTTCCATTGCAACGGCTGGTGCTTCACGTGGGGCGTCACCGCGATGGGGGGCACCCACGTGTGCCTGCGCCGGGTGGAGTCGAGCCGCATCTGGGACCTGATCGACCGGGAAGGGATCACCCACTACTGCGGGGCGCCGACCGTGCAGATCGGCATCGTCAACGACCCCAAGGCCCACAAGCTCGCCCGTCCGGTGACGTGCGCGGTGGCCGGCGCCCCGCCGTCACCGACGCTGCTCGGCCGCCTCAAGGAGCTGGGCTTCCGGCCCGTGCACGTCTACGGCCTCACCGAGACCTACGGCCCCCACACGGTGTGCGCGTGGAACGCGGAGTGGGACCGGCTGCCCGCCGACCAGATGGCGCAGAAGGCCGCCCGCCAGGGCCAGGGCTACGTCATGTTCGACCTCGTCCGCGTGGTGGACGACCAGATGGGCGACGTCGCGATGGACGGCGAGACACTCGGCGAGGTCGTCATGCGCGGCAACAACGTGATGAAGGGGTACTTCGAGCAGCCGGAGTCGAGCGCCGAAGCATTTCGGGGCGGATGGTTTCATTCGGGCGACCTGGCCGTGTGGCATCCGGACGGCTATATCGAGCTGCGAGACAGGAAGAAGGACATCATCATTTCGGGCGGCGAGAACATCTCGACGATCGAGGTCGAGCAGGCGGTGGCCAAGCACCCCGCCGTCATGGAGTGCGCGGTCGTCGCGATCCCCGACCCCAAGTGGGGCGAGCGGCCCAAGGCCTTCGTCACGCTCAAGCCGGGGGCGAAAGCCACCGAGGCCGAGATCATCGAGTTCTGCCGCGGGCACATCGCGCACTTCAAGTGCCCGGCCGCCATCGAGTTCGGCGACCTGCCCAAGACCTCGACCGGCAAGGTGCAGAAGTTCGTCCTGCGCGACAAGGAGTGGAAGGGGCAGGCCAAGCGCATCAACTGAGCCGGCCCACACCATGAGCCTCGAAGCGACCCTGACCGAGACACTGACCCGGGCAATCCGCGAGAAGGACCAGCGGACGGCCGATCTCGTGCGCATGATCAAGAGCCGGCTCACCGAGCGGCGCACCGCCAAGGGGTTCGCCGGCCAGGTGGACGACGCGCTCGTGCAGGACGTGATCGCCGCCTACCGCAAGTCGCTGCAGAAAGCGCTGCCCGACTACGAGAAGGCGGGTGACCGCGGCGTCGCCCAGGCCGCGCAGCTTCGATTCGAGATCGAATATCTGCAGCGCTGGCTGCCCACGGGCCTCGACGAGGCGGCGCTGCGCGCGTTGGTGCGCGAGCGGCTGACCGCCCTCGCCATCACCGACGCCAAGCAGGTCGGCCGCCTCGTGGGCGACGTCATGAAGACCCACAAGGGCCAGGTGGACGCCGCCGACGTCAAGCGCGTCGCCGAGGAATTGCTCCGGGGCTGACGCGCGCGCTCAGCCGCCCGCCCGGACCTCCGCGAAGACCCGCGTGGCGACGATCAGCGCGTCGCGCGCGGCGGGCGCGCCGCAGTAGCCGAGGAGCTGCAGCAGCGCCTCGCTCAGCTGCTCCTCCGTCCATCCCTGGCGCAGCGCCATGCGCAGGTGGATCGCCAGCTCCTCCTCGCGCGCGGTGGCCGCATCCGAGATCACGCACACCAGCGTGCGCGTCTTGAGGTCGAGCCCCGGCCGCGTCCACAGCGTGCCGAACACCGCCTCGGTGGCGACGTCGATGAACGTGCGCATCACCGGATCGGCGTAGGTCATCTTCGCCGTCCGCTCCACCCACGCGTCGCCCAGCAGCCGGCGCCGCATCTCGGCGCCCTTGCGATATGCCTCGCTCTCGCTCATGGGATCCTCCCGGGCCCCATGGTAGCCTGTCGCCGGAGGGAGCCCAGCCATGAAAGCCGCCGTCCTCTACAAGCCCAACACGCCGCTCGAGGTCGTCGAGGTGCAGCAGCAGGGGCCCCAGGCCGGCGAGGCGCGCGTGCGCGTGCGGGCGGCCGGCGTCTGCCACAGCGACTGGCACATCATGAACGGCGACTGGACGATGCCGCTGCCGATGGTGCTCGGCCACGAGGCGGCCGGCATCGTGGACGAGATCGGCCCCGGCGTCACCACCGTCAAGCCCGGCGACCACGTGATCTTCTCGTTCCGCCCGCAGTGCGGCCACTGCTTCTACTGCTCGATCGGCCGCTCGGTCCTCTGCGACGGCCACAACGACACGCCGCGCTTCATGCTGTTCGACGGCACCACGCGCATGTCGCGCAACGGCGAGGGGCTCAACCAGCTCGCCCGCATCGGCACGTTCGCCGAGCAGGTCGTGTGCCCGGCCGAGCATCTCGTGCCGATCCGCCGCGACATGCCGTGGCCGCAGGCGGCGCTGGTCGGCTGCTGCGTGCCCACCGGCGTCGGCGCCGTCACCCGCTGCGCGCAGGTGGAGGCCGGCGCCTCGGTGCTGGTCATCGGCTGCGGCGGCGTGGGGCTCAACGTGGTGCAGGGGGCCCGGCTGGCGGGCGCCGCCACGATCCTCGCCGCCGACCTGCTCGAGTCCAAGCTCGCCTACGCCCGGGAGTTCGGCGCGACCCACACGGCGAACGCGTCGAGCGCCAACGTGGTGGACGTCGCGCGCAGTCTCACCGGCGGCCGTGGCGTGGACTACGCGTTCGACGCGATCGGCGGCGAGGCCACGACGCTGCAGATCGTGGACGCCATCCGGCCGGGCGGCACCGCCGTCATCGTCGGCATGGCGGCGATGGCCGTGCGGGCGCCGATCACGCCTTATCTGATGGCGCTGCAGGAAAAGTGCCTGCGCGGGACGATGTACGGCTCGGTGCGGCCGAACCTCGACTTCCCGCACCTCGTGGACCTCTATCTGCAGAAGCGGCTGAAGATCGACGAGCTGGTGAGCCGCACTTACCGGCTGGAGCAGATCAACGAGGGGTTCGCGGCGCTGCGCTCGGGCCAGGTGGCCCGCGGCGTGATCGTCTTCGACTAGCTCGATGCTCCCCAGGAGGTCGTCCATGGTCAAGATCATGGTGGTGGTGATCCTCATCGTCGCCGGCATGCTCGGCGGTCAGGCCGACCTCGTATCCGCGCGGGCGACGACCCCGCCGGCCGGCTTCGATGCGCTCCAGCAGGAGATCGCCGGCCTCTCGGACCGGATCCTCCGCGCCGGACTGCGCACCAGCCTCGGCGTCAAGGTCGCGGCCGCCCGGCGCGACTACGAGCGCGGCGACCCCTGCGCCGCCGTCAACGTCCTCGGCGCCTACCTGAACGAGACCCAGGCGCTGCGGCGGGGGGCGACGACGGCGATCGCCGACCGGCTCTTCAACGACGGCTGGCGTCTGCGGCAGGACGTGCTGGCGACAGTCGACGCCGGGCCGTGCGCCGAGCCGGCGATGCGCGCCGAGCCGGACGTCGCCATTCGGCTGTCGGACGTCACCCATCTGGAGTCACACGTCACGTTCGGCGAGCCTGTGCTCTGGACCGTCGATGCCGGCGGCGAGGTGTGGACCCGGGTGGAGATCCCGGGGCTCAAGGTCGGCGGGGCGCCGGGGCTGCCGGCGGTGCCGGTCTTTCGCCGACTGGTCGGGGTCCCGCACGGCGCCAACGTCTCGATCCGCGCCACTGCGACGGTCGCCGACGCGATCCGGATGAACCTCTACCCGGTGCAGCCCGAGCCGAACATGCGCGATCTCACCCCCGACGACTTCCTCACCGAGCCTCCGCCTCCCTCGGTCTTTGCCGACAAACCCTTCACCAAGGACGCGCCCGCCTACGCGGTGAACGCGCCCTATCCGGCCGAGCTCTGCACCGCCCGCGTGCTCGGCCAGGCGCGCGACCTGCGGATCGCGCAGATCGAATGCGCGGCCGCGCAGTACAACCCGGTGACCGACGAGCTGCGGCGCTTCGGGGCGATCGACCTGGTCGTGAGCTTCGTGGGCGGCGACGGCTACTTCGTGACGACGGCCTCGCTGAATCCGTTCGACACCGCGAGCAGCCTCTATCAGAGCGGCGTCCTCAACAAGGAGGTGCTGCCCCGGTACGTGGGGGCCGATCTCCTCTCGCGTCTCTGTTACGGCGAGGAGTTCCTCATCCTGGCCCATCCGGGCTACCGGACCGCCGCCGACAAGCTCGCCCAGTGGAAGCAGAGCCAGGGCCTCCTCACCAGCGTGTTCGAGGTCAACGACGGCGCGGGCCCCGGCCCCGACACTCCCGACGAGATCCGGGCCTTCATCGCCGAGCGCTACTTCTCGTGCGTCGTCCGCCCCAGCTACGTCCTGCTGTTCGGGGACTGGCAGCAGGTGCCGTTCTTCGTCGTGCCCCGGCTGCCCGTGGGCTCGGGCGAGGACATTCCGACCGACTACCCGTACTCGCTCGTCACCAAGTTCGAGGACGACGTGGTCGACCTGTTCATGGACATGCGGGTCGGCCGGCTCAACGTGCCGGCCGACCAGGCCGAGGCGTTCGTGGACAGGATCATCCAGTACGAGGGCTCGCCGCCGACCGATGCCGGGTTCTACGCCAAGGCCATGATCGCCTCCCAGTTCGACTGCTGCCGGACCGACGTCAAGCCGGACGGCTGGGACCAGCGCACCTTCATCCAGACCGTCGAGGACCTCCGGGACCGGCTCTTCTACAAGGACGTCCAGCGCGTCTACACGAAGACGATCGAGACGCTCGTGGACGGCTATTCCGGCGACGGGGTGCCGCGGGCCTACTCCGACGGCACGCCGCTGCCGTTCGAGCTGAGCACACTCGTCGGCTACCCGTGGAACGGCGAGCCCGAGGACATCATCGCGGCCATCGACGACGGGCGCTTCCTGGCGGTCCACCTCGACCATGGCTACAACCAGGGCTGGGTCAATCCGCGGTTCGTCTTCAGCGACGTCAACAAGCTGACCAACGGCGACAAGCTGCCGTTCGTGCTGAGCTACAACTGCGACAGCGGCTACTTCGACAGCGACGGCGACGTGTTCACCCACGCCCTGCTCCGCAATCCGAACGGCGGCGCCATCGGCGTGGTGGCCGCCACGCGCACCACGTACGCCACCGGCAACGTGATGATCAAGGGCTCGCTCGACGCCGCCTTTCCCGACCTGATCCCGAACTTCGGCGTGGACGTCGCCTCCGCCCGGCTGGGGGACATGCTCGACCACGGCCGGCAGTACATGCTGAGCCAGTACGGGGCGAACACCCCTGACGTGATCAATCACCTGAACCTATACATCCTGTTCGGCGATCCGACCGTGGCCATGTGGACGGAGAATCCCTACTCGATTCCGCTGCCGCTGGAGGCCCTCGTGCTGGTGGTACCCGAGTTCATCAAGATCTGGTACGGCGTCGACGGCGCGACCATCACGGCCTGGCAGGAGTCCCGGGGCGTGGTGGTGCCGGTGGGGCGCGGCGTCGTGCGGGACGGCGTGGCGACCCTCGGCTACGTGACCGCGCCCCTGGACGGCGTGCCGCTGCAGTTCGCGGCGAGCAAGCCGAACGCGGTCGGCGTCCGGCTCCGGGTGAGCGACGCGGCGGGGCGCTGAGCTCGAGCCCGCTCAGCCCTGCTCCGCGCGCACGATCGCCCAGCCGAGCGCGCGGATCTGGAAGTCCACGTTGCGCCAGCGCTGGTTGGGGATGCGCCCGGGCTTCGTCGGTCCCTGGCCGCGCCGGTCCTGGATCACCGTGACGGCCGGGTGATCGCCCAGCTCGCGCTGCAGCATCTCGTAGAGCTTGGGCTGCGTGCGCGACACGATCAGCAGGTGCTGGGCGCCGCGCGCGGCGGCGATGCCCCGCGCCTCCTCCACCAGCGCCTGCACCGCCTTCGCCAGGGCCTTGTCGGAGGTGTCGCCGATGAAGCGTGAGAGCGGCGACCACGTCTCGCTGCCGCACCCCGGGCACTTCTCGGGGCCGATCTCGAAGCAGACCTCGCAGTCCACGCAGAGGGCCAGGCGGGTGAGCGGGTAGAACGGTCGAGGCGCCGCGGTCAGTTGGGCACGGGGTCGCATGGCGCGCGGTGGTCGCAAGCGCGGTGCCAAGGCGAAACCCGCGTCATTCGCCCTCGTCGCGCGCGCCGGCGCGTGCGAAGTGACACGCGAGCGCCAGAGTGACCCTCCGCCGGCGTCGGCTTGACTCGTCGGCACCCCTCCGGTAAGGTACGTGAGTCACCGCGGGGTGGAGCAGCCCGGTAGCTCGTTGGGCTCATAACCCAAAGGTCGCTGGTTCAAATCCAGCCCCCGCAACCATGGACGGCTAGGGGTTAGCGGACGCAGCAACCGCTAACCCCTTTCGTTTACCCAGACTTCACCCGGGAATCACGATCACGCCTTCTTCGGAGACCAGCCATACGCCTTGGCGCAGGCACCGCCCATCAGCATTCCGCGTTCGCTGTCGCTCAGGCGGTTGGTTCGGCGGAAGGGCTCGACGGCCTGTTCGTAGTTGACGACTGCGAAGGCGCGAGTCCAGTCGGTCCCCCAGAGGCAGCGTTCGAAACCCCAGGCGTCGAACACGCGGGCGAGGGGATCCCAGATGTCCGGGAAAGGATAGGGTTCGCGGGACAGCGTGCAGGCGCCGCTGACCTTGATCACCGCGTTCCGGCGCTTGGCGAGGGCGAGCACCTTCGGCAGATCGGCCCAGGGCTGCGGCGGGGCGGGCGGCGTTCGAGGCTGCATGATGGCCAGATGGTCGATGATGAATCGCGTGTCGGGGTGGCGGTCGATGATCGCCGCGCCCG
>JBGQFW010000062.1:0-25661 GCA_041497115.1 Methylomirabilia bacterium | reverse complement strand
GAGCACCAGGGTCTTGATCACAGCGCCTTCCCGATGGCGTCGAGCAGGGACTTCTCGGTCTCCCGGCTGGCGTCGGTCACCGGCTCGTCCTTGTCCACGAACAGGATCCGCTCGCGCTTGAAGACGGTGCGCTCGATGCCGGCGATGGTGCGCCCCTCACCGGCCGCACGGATGCTCAGCCGCAGGCGGTGGCGCAATCCCTTCTCGTAGACGCCGTAGTTCTCCCCCTCCACCCGGCGCGAGTCGGTGACGATGATGCCGACGCTGCGGTCGCTCTTGTCGATGTCCCAGCCGAGCACCTTCAGCACGGCCAGCGTCTTGTCCCAGACGCGGTCCAGCGGTGCGTTGAACGTGCGCTCGACCGACTCGGCGGCGGCCGGCGCCGCCAGCGCGGCCACCAGCAGCAGGGCTCCCACCACTCTCCTCATGACGCTCCTCCTGGGCTGGAACGGTACGGCTCGCGCTCGAGCCGCCCCTCCCGCATCCGGTATACGGCATCGGCGCCCGCGACGGCGTCGGCGCGGTGACTGACCACGACCACGGCGGCGCCGGCGCGCGCGCGCGCACGCAGCGCGTCCAGGATGACGCGACCGTTGGCGTCGTCCAGGTTGCCGGTCGGCTCGTCGGCCAGGAGCACCGGCGGGTCGTTGAGCACGGCCCGGCAGAACGCCACGCGCTGCTGCTCGCCGCCCGAGAGCTGCGGCGGGTAGTGCGCCTGCCGCTCCACCACGCCGAACTGCGCCAGCAGCTCGCGCGCCCGTCGCCGGGCGTCCGGCCCCGCGCGGCCGGCATAGCGGGCGGCGAGCAGGACGTTGTCGAGCGCGGTCAGCGAGGGCAACAGCAGGGACGCCTGGAAGACGAAGCCGATGAAGCGCCCCCGGGCACGGCTGCGCGCCGCGCGGCCGAGCGCGCTCACCCGCTCGCCGCCGAGCGCGACGTCGCCGGCGTCGGCGTCCTCGAGCAGCCCGAGGACGTTGAGCAGCGTGCTCTTGCCCGAGCCCGACGCGCCGATCACCACCGCCAGGCATCCCGGCGACACGCTCAGGTCCACGCCGGCCAGCACCGGGATCGATGCGCCGTCCGGCGCCGCGTAGCGCTTCACAAGGCCGCGCGCCTCAACCACCGCGGCGGATCGCCTCGGCCGGTGACAGCCGCACCACGCGCAGCGTGGCGTAGGCGGCCGCCACCGCGCCGAGCAGGAGCGCGAAGACGAGGCTCCCGCCGAGGAGCCGCCCGGAGAAGAGGAACAGCTGCTGGCCGCTGCGGGCCGCCCACCGGTCCACCCCGGCGCCGAGCGCGATCGCCAGCGCCACGCCGACGGCGCCGCCGGAGAGCGTCACCGCCAGCGCCTCGGCGAGCACCTCGCGCCCGAGCTGCCAGTCGGTGGCGCCGAGCGCGCGCTTGACGCCGAAGTCGCGGATCCGCTCGAACACCGCGGCGGCGATCGTGTTGGCCAGCGACAGCCCGCCGATGACGAAGGCCAGCGCGCCCAGGCCGCCCAGCAGCGCCGAGAAGAACGCCGTTGACGAGCGCAGGAGGCTCGAGAGCTCGCTGGGGATCTGCACGTTGACGCCGGCCACGCGCGCGGCGATGCGGCGGGCGACCGCATCGGGATCCTCCCCGTCGCGCCAGCCGACAGCGGCGCCGGTGTTGAGGTCGGCCGCGGTGATGGCAGCCGCGCCGGACGCGATCACCGTGCGCAGCAGCCGGTCCTTGGCCACCCACTGCCGGCGCGCGTCCTCGATCGGCACGATCACGAACCGGTCCGGCGCGGTGAGCGTGCGCTCCAGCACCCCGACGACCTCGTACGGCTCGTCCTCCAGCACGAGCCGGCCGCCGACGCCGAGGCCGTGCGAGATCGCGAAGGACGCGCCGACCACCGCCACCCGCCGGTCGCCGGACCGGAGGTCGCGCCCCGCGCGCACCGGCAGCGTCCGGTACTGCCGGTTGGGCGTCGGCACCGACAGGTCGACGCCGAGCACCAGCTCCTGGGTGAGCGTCATGAACTGCGATGTGGACGGATTCAGCGGCAGCATCACCTGCGGCTGCACGACCGCGACGCCGGGCACCTCGGCGATCGCGCGGACGGCCGAGGCCGGCAGCAGGCCGCCGGCCGTGAAGCCGGTGCCCATGCCCATCCCCCGGCCGGCCACCGAGATCTGCCCCAGCACGAAGCGGTCGCCGCCGTCGATGAAGCGCACGATGCGCTCGCCCATCGCGCCGAGCGCCACGATGCCGGCCACGCCGATGGCGATTCCGGCGATGGTGAACCCGTAACTGCGCGCGAGGCGCCTGATCTCGTTCACAGGCTCGCCTCGCCCGCGGCGGCGGCTCGCACGATCTCGTTCACAGGCTCGCCTCGCCTGCGGCTGCGCCTCGCACGATCTCGTTCACAGGCTCGCCTCGCCTACGGCTGCGCCTCGCACGATCTCGTTCACAGGCTCGCCTCGCCTACGGCTGCGCCTCGCACTACCACTACCACTCCAGCCGTGATTCTACCGGTTTGCCGGCGCGGCGGCGGACCCAGGTGTTGATGCGGGCGAGGGTAAAGAGGAGGGCGAGGGCGCCGCGCACGCGCCAGGGCATGCGGATGAAGCTGCCGCCCGAGAGCACGTTGAGGACGGCGCGCACCATGCCGAAGTGGTCGCGCGGCTTGAGGAACAGCTCGAGGAAGGCCGGCTCGTAGTACTTGTGGATGAACTTGAAGAACGGCGCCATGCCGCGCCACACCCTGCGCTCGTAGGCGGCGAAGCGGCGCGCGCGGAAGCGCCCGTCGGCGAAGGCGGGCAGGATCGCCTGCGCGGCGAGCTCGCCGGTCCGCATGGCGATGAACACGCCGCTCGAGAAGATCGGGTCCACGAACGCGACCGCGTCGCCCACGGTCAGGAAGCGGTCGCCGACGACCGGGCGGTTCGTGTACGCGAAGTTGGCCACCCGGTGGATCGGCGTCACGCGCTCGGCGCCGCCCAGATGGTCGGCCACCACGCGGCAGCGCTGCACCATGGCCTCGAACAGCGCCTCGGACGGGCCGCCGTGGGCGCGCACGGCCCGCGCGTGCAGCACCGCGCCGACGCTGGTGACGTCGTTGGCCATCGGGATCCACCAGAACCAGCCGCCGTCGAAGAGGTAGACCCGGACGTTGCCCTCCTCGCGGCCGGGAAAGCGGTCGGCGCCCCGGTAGTGGGCGAAGAGCGCGACCTTGCCCAGGTTCGGCACGCGCGCGCGCTGCCCGAGACGGCCGGCCAGGAAGCCGTCGCGACCGCTGGCGTCCACCAGAAAGCGCGCGCGGTGCACCAGGCGGTCGCCGCCGCTGTCCACCTCGAGCGTGACCCCCTCGGCATCGAAGGTGACGCCGGCCACGGTCGCGGGCTGGTGGACGATCACCCCCTGCTTGCGCGCGTGATCGAGCAGCAGCGCGTCGAAGTCCGCCCGCGGGACGTTGTACGTCCAGTTCGGCCACTCCATCCCGGTCAGGAAATAGAACGTGGTGCCGAGGCCGGTCTCCTCATCGAGGAAGGTGGCGCCGTACTTGACCTGGTAGCCGCTCTGCGCGACGCGCTCCAGCACGCCCAGCCGCTCGAGCAGCAGCATCGTGGCCGGCACCAGCGACTCGCCGACCTTGAACCGCGGGAACACCTCGCGCTCGAAGAGCGCCACGTCGAGCCCGCCGCGGGCCAGGTGCGCCGCCGTCGTCGAGCCGCCCGGCCCGCCGCCGATGATCGCGACGTCGGAGACGCTCGGCGTCATCCACGCCCCTCGGTCATCGCGTCGGCGACGGCGGCGCGCAGCGGCGCGCCGGTGGCGGCCACGCGCCGGCCGCCGTACACGGCGGCCACGAGCGGGCTGATGACGTCGGGCAGTCGCCCGCCCGCCACGACCTGCAGCAGCACGAGCGGCAGCGTCACCGGCGCCGCCAGCGTCGCCAGCGCGGCGGCCGCCGTGCCCCGCCGCCGCGTGCCGGCCCACACCGCGCCCAGGCGGCTGCCCGCGCGGCGGGCCGCCGCCGCGCCGACGGCGGCGCTCCAGCGCGCGGGCGAGTCAGTGTATGCGGCGGCGGCCTCGAGGATCGCCGCGTGGCGGGACTGCATACGGTCGGGATGAAAGACGGCCAGGAGCTCGCCGGCGACCGCCCTCGCCTCGCCCGCCCACCGCGCCAGCACACGGCCGGCCAGGAACCCGCCGATCGCGACCCCGTCCTTGATCGGACGGAAATGACTGTGCCGCTCCCCCGCCCGCGGCAGCGCGTCCACGCCGATCTCCTCGATGGCCCACCCCCGCGCGGCGGCGGCCAGCAGGATCTCGGTCTCGAACACGAAGCCGCCCCGGCGCGTGGGCACGTCGTCGAAGAGCGCCAGCGGATAGACGCGGAACCCCGACTGGCTGTCCGCGACGGGCCGCCCGGCGACGAAGCTCGCGAAGAAGCTCGCGATCACGATCGCGTTGCGCCGCGTCGCGGGCAGCGCGCCGGGGCCGGCGAGCCGGTTGCCGATCACCACCGCCCGGCCCGCCCGGCGGGCGGCCTCGAGCAGCGCGGGGATCGCGTCGGGATCGTGCTGGCCGTCGCCGTCGAGCGTCACCACCGCGGTGGCCCCGCCTCGCCGCGCCGCCGCGAGGCCGGTGCGGATCGCTTGCGCCTTGCCGAGCCGCCGCGGGTGGCGCAGCACGTCGGCGCCGGCCGCCGCGGCCACCGCCGCGCTGCCGTCGCGCGAGCCGTCGTCCACGACGAGAACGGGGGCGTGCGCGCGGGCGGCCTCGACGACCCGGGCGATGCTGGCCGCCTCGTCGAGCACGGGGATGACGATCAGGACGCTCACGCCGCCTCCGTCACGAGCGCGACGTGGCCGCCGCCACGGGCCAGCCCGTGGACGAGCCCCGGTCCGCTCACGCGCCGCGACGAGCCGCCGTCGTCGTCGGGCAGAAGCCCGGCGCGCGCGGTCCAGAGCCCCGCCGCCACGCGCAGCGCGCCCAGCCCGGCGTGATGGCCGAGCAGCGGGGCCAGCGAGGCGGCCGGCGGTACCGCGCCAAGCGCCGCCGCCAGCACGCGCGACTCCCACGCGTCGCGCGCGGCATCGCCGCTCGCCGAGGCGTAGATCCAGCCGGGCGTCGCACCGCCGGCGCGCGCGAGGGCTTCCGCGATCGCGCGCGACTCCGCGCGCCGGCCGGTGCCCCACGGCCGCGCCGGCAGTGTGCGCCACGCCGCACCGGCGATCCGCCCCAGCACGGCCGCGCCGCGCGCGCGGGCGACCGCCTCGGCCTCCAGCACGAGGAAGGCCGCGCCCTCGCCGCGCGTGTCGGCGTCGCCCAGCGCGTCGAGCATCTCGGCGACGAGCGGGTCCACCTCGTCCACACCGCCGGCGAGCACCGCGTCCACCCGGCCGGCGGCCACCGCCGCCGCCGCCCGCGCCACCGCCAGCTCGCCGGCCACCGTCGGCACGTTCAGCGTCAGCGTCAGCTCGCGCGCCGCGACGGCGATGGCGGTGGTCGCCGCCATCGTGTTCATAACCGTGTTGGGAAAGATCAGCGCGGATAGCCCGCCGGCGCCGCGGGCCAGGTAGCCGTCGGCGAACGCGATCGTGGAGGTGAAGTCGCCGAGCTCGGTGCCGACGACGAGACCCAGGCCGCGGGCGGGGTCGAGCCCCGACTCCTGCACGGCCAGCCGCGCGGCCGCGATGGTGAGCTGGCACACGCGCGAGAGCCGGCGCGCCTCGCCCGGATCGACGAGCCCGGCCAGTGTGCCCTCGGGCAGCCGCACGGCCGGACGCCCGCCGCCGACCGGCGCCCGCGCCGCCGCGCGCGGCTGGGCCAGCCAGGCGCCGAGCGCGGCCGAGGCGCCGACGATCGCCGCGTTGACCACGCCCACACCGGTGACGACGACGGCCCGCGGCGGCATCGCGTCAGCCGCGCCGGAAGAGGAGGGTGACGTTCTGGCCGCCGAAGCCGAACGAGTTGGAGATCGCGCACTCGACGGCGACCTCACGCGCGACCCGCGGCACGCAGTCGAAGGCGACGTCGGGATCGGGCGTGGCCAGGTTGGCGGTGGGCGGGACGAGCTCGCTCGTCAGCGCCAGGATCGTGGCCACCGCCTCCAGCCCGCCGGCCGCCGCCATCGTGTGGCCGATCATGGACTTGGTCGAGCTGACCAGCACGCGCCCCTCGCCGAAGACGCGCGCGATCGCCCGCGCCTCGATCCGGTCGTTCTGGGGCGTGGCGGTGCCGTGGGCGTTGACGTAGCCCACGTCGCCGGGGGCGAGGCCGGCCATCGCCAGCGCCGCCTGCATGGCCCGCGTCATCCCCTCGCCCTCGGGCTGCGGCGCGGTGACGTGAAACGCGTCGGTCGTCATCCCGTGGCCGGCCAGCCGCGCGTAGACGCGGGCGCCGCGCGCCCGCGCGCGCTCGGCCGACTCCAGCACGACGAAGGCCGCGCCCTCGCCGATGGACATGCCGCGGCGGTCGCGGTCGAAGGGGCGGCACGGCGCGGGATCGAGGAGCTTGAGCGCGTTGAACCCCATGAAGCACATGCGCGTCATCGCGTCGACCCCGCCGGCCAGGGCGACGTCCACCACGCCGTCGGCGATCAGCTCGGCCGCCTCGGCCAGCGCGACGGCGCCCGACGAGCAGGCGGTGACGACGGTGGACCGCGGGCCGCCGAGGCCGAGGCGATGGCCCAGCGCCTGGGCGTGCGCGCCCGGGAGGATCGCGCGCAGCGCCGGCGCCCAGCCGGGCATCCGCTCGCCACGGGCGCGCGCCCAGTACCACGCTTCCGCCTCGAGCATGCCGCCGCCCACGGCGCCGACGACCAGCGCCGCCTGCGCGCGATCCGCGCGGTTGAGACCGGCGTCCTCAAGCGCCTCGACGGCGGCGCCGAGCGCCAGCCGGTCGCCGCGCGAGCGGCGGGGCGAGCCCGGGGCCGGGCCGGGCACCTCGGCGCCGATCCGGCAACGAAAGCCCTCGGCGTCGATCAGCGTGAGCGGGCGGATCGCGCAGGCGCCGGCCGCCAGCCCCGTCCAGTACGCCTTCACGCCCGCGCCGAAGGGGCTCACGGCGCCCAGCCCGGTGACGACGACCGCGGTCATGACCGGCCCAGACGCCCCGCGATGAAGCGCGACAGGGTATCGAAGGAGGCGAAGTGCGCGCTCACGTCCTCCGACTCGTCCAGCACCAGGCCGAACGTCTCCTCGATCGCGATCGACAGCTCGATGAAGTCCAGCGAGTCGAGGCCGATGGAGCCCTCCACGCCCTTGGGCAGCGGCGTGCTCTCGGCCACCTCGGCGGCGCGCCGCGGATCGAACTTCAGCCGCGAGACCAGGATCGTCTTCAGCTCGTCGAATACTTCCTTGGCTTCCATGGCCCTCCCGCCTGCCGAAGTGAGTCAGACCCGGGCGGTCTGCCCGGAGATCTCCAGCTCGATACCGGCCGTGCGCCCGCGCCACGTGCCGGTGATGCGCGCGGCGCCCTCGCCCGCCGCGCGGGCCAGCGCCAGCGCGATCAGCGGCGCGGCGGCCAGCGTGCGCCCGGCCCGCGCCTCGGCCGCCGCCTCCAGCGGCCCGGCCGCAGCGACCGCGCGATAGGCGGCCGGCGCGTCACCCGCGACGAGGAGGGCGCAGGCGGCCGCCTCCACCAGCGGAGCCGGCAGCGCCCAGCGCGCGCGCCGCCACAGAGTCTCGCACTCCTCGAACGTCTCGACGGCCACCACCAGCGCCCGCTCGCACCGCCCCTCGGCCAGCAACCGGCCCGCCTGCCAGAGGGCGTCCACCGTGGCCGGGGCGCCTCCGATCAGAATGACATAGGCGCCCGTCAGCCCGAACTCGATCGCGACCTCCCCCGCCAGGGCGCTCGGCGCCGTATAGGGGAAATGCAGCGCGCTGACGGATCCACGCCGCTCCTGGGCCAGCCCACCCTCGCTTCTACCCGCGCTCGCGCCACCCGCTCCAACAATCCCACGCCGCTCCTGGGCCAGCCCACCCTCGCTTCTACCCGCGCTGGCGCCACCCGCTCCAACAATCCCACCCGCTACAATAAACTCCACGTTCGACGCGCCGTACGCGCCGGCCGTCACGAACAGCAGCGCGGTCCGCTCGCCGCGGATCGCGTCGCGCCCGAGGTCCGCCTCGCGCAGCATCGCGTGCACCGCGGCCACCCCGAGCAGGCACTCGCGCGTCGCGCGCCGGAAGCGCTCGCCGTCGAGGGCGGGGCGCCCCAGCGCGATCACCGCGCGGCCGCCGGCCGCGACCCGGGCGTCGGGCGGCAGCGCGCCGACCCCCTCGCCCCAGCCCGTCAATACTCCCACGCCGGCGACCCGCGCGCCCGCGCTCACGCGCCCTCCAGCACGAGCGCGGCGTTGCAGCCGCCGAAGCCGAGCGAGGTGCTCAGCATGAGCCGCGGCCGGGCCGCCCGGCACGCGCCCGGCACGTAGTCGAGACCGCACGCCGGGTCGGGCTCCTCGTAGCCGGCCGTCGGCGGGATCAGCCCCTCGCGCGCGGCGAGCAGACACATGATCGCCTCCAGCGCGGCGGCGGCGCCCATCGTGTGGCCGAGCGCGCCCTTGATCGAGTTCACCGGGATGGCCTCGGCGCGCGGCCCCAGCACGCGGCGGAGCACCGCCGTCTCGATCCGGTCGTTGACCGGCGTGCCGGTGCCGTGGGCGCTGACGAAGTCGAGGTCGCGTGGCACGACGTCGGCGGCCGTCAGCGCCGCCCGGATCGCCGCGTCGAGGCCGCGCCCCTCGGGATCGGGCGCGGCGACGTGCGAGCCGTCGCTGGCGCTGCCGTGGCCGAGCAGGCGGCCCAGCCGCGGACCGCGCGCGTCACGCTCGCGCGCGAGCAGCAGCAGGCCGGCGCCCTCGCCCAGCAGCAGGCCGCTGCGCCGCCGGTCGAAGGGGCGCACGCGCTCGCGCGTGAGCGAGCGCAGGACGTCGAATCCGCGGAGCACGAAGCGGCAGAGGATGTCGTAGCCGCCCGCGACGACGAGGTCGGCCGCGTCCTCGCGCAGGAGGTCGGCGCCGACGCCCAGCGCGGTCGCGCCCGAGGCGCAGGCGACGGAGACGGTCAGGGCGGGACCGCGGGCGCCGAGCCAGCCGGCCAGCGCGTGCGCGGGCGCGTCGTAGAGCGCGTCGAGCGCCCGCCGGGCCGTGCGGTCGCACTCCAGCGCGCGCTCGAGCTCCTCCACCCCTCCCAGCGCGGTGCCCACCACCACGGCGATGCGCTCGGGCGCGGCGTCCAGGCGCGCGCGCGAGCAGAGGTCGGCGGCGGCGGCGACGAGCAGCGCGGCCGCGCGCGAGCGGACACCGGCGGCGACGGGCGGCAGCTTCCGGATCTCGCCGCCGCGTCCCACGCGCAGGTCGTCGGTGCGGAAGCGCTCGATCGGCCCGAGCCCGTCGGCGCCGTTGATCAGGCCGGACCAGAACGCGTCCAGGTCGGCGCCGATGGGCGTGATGGCGCCGGCGGCGAGGACGGCGACGGGCTCAGGACGCAGGGGCCGCGCTCCACACGTCGAAGAAGTTGAACCACTGCTCGGGCGACCGCCGCACCCGGGCCTCCAGCACCCGCACCCACTGGGCCAGCGCGGCCGTCTCGCCGCCGGCGGCGACGTGGATCGCCGGCGCCAGCGCGACCGTGTAGCGCAGGTCGCGATCCAGCACGCAGAAGGCGGGGACGACGGGGGCGCCCGCCGCACGCGCCAGCACGAACGGCCCCAGGGGGAACGGCGCCGGCGCGCCGAAGAAGTCCACGAGCGCGTCACCGCGCGTGCCCAGCGCGCGGTCGCCCTGCAGCGCGACGATCTCGTTGCGGCGCAGCGCCGACACCAGCGGCACCACGGCGGTGGGGTCGCGGCGGCGCACGAACCGCACCGGCGACGGACCGCCGCGCAGGAAGCGCTCGATGCGGGGATCGGCCTCGGCCTCGACCACCACGTGGGTCGGCCGCCGCAGGCGCGTGGCGAGCAGGCGGCCGCCCAGCTCCCAGTTGCCGAGGTGCGCGGTCACCAGCACCAGGCCGCGCCCCTCGGCGTCGGCCGCCCGCAGGTGCTCGTCGCCCTCGATGCGCGCCACCAGCCGGTCGGGCCGGGCCTCGCGGCGGTTGGTGGTGAGGAGGTCGGCGAAGCAGACGGCGAAGTGCCGGAATACCTCGCGCACGAGCGCCTCGTACTCGGCCTCGCTCGCCCCCGGCCGCACGCGGGCGAGGTTGGCGCGCACGCGCGCGCGCTCGGCGGGAAACCAGTCGGCGGCGCGCCCCGCGAGGGCGCGGGCGAGCGCCAGCCGAAGCGGGCGCGGGAGCGCGCCCGCCAGCAGCGCGCCGGCACGGTAGACGGCCGGACGGTTGAGCCCGTGCGTGTACCAGCGCGGCCCCGCTGCCGCGCGCGATCGGGGGGCCTCCACCGCGCCCGTCGTCACAGCAGCCACGAGTAATACATCCGGAAGGCGCGGATGGGCCCCACCTCGGTGTCGTAGATCCGCGTGGCCTGGAACCGGCTCGCGCGGGCGTCGAACCCCACCACGCCGGGCTCGGCCGGGTCGTTGGGGTCCGCGACGATGAACTCCACGCCCGACGGCGCGGGCCGGTACGCGAAGGCGACGACGGTGTGGTTGAGCTCGGGCTTCGGCCAGTTGGTCACGAGCAATTGCACGAGCCGCCCGGCGTCGAGCTCGTCCATGACCTCCCGGGCCACCGCGGCCTGGTGGCCGCGGCTCACGGGAAACGTCACCCGCCAGTTGGTCCAGTGCACCAGCGTCCAGAAGCGGCCGCCCAGCCCCTCCTTCATCGCCGGCTCCTCGGCCCGCGAGAACTCCCGGAGATTCGCGTAGCCCGGGATCACCACGCGCTCGTCGGGCGGCGGCACCGGCTCCCAGGGCGCCCGCGCCGCCACCTCCCGCACGCGCTCGACGTACCCCTCGTGGGTGAGCTTCGGCGCCGCCGGGTCGAAGCGGGCGAAGAGGTGGAACTGGCGCACGCCCCGGGCCAGCACGAAGCAGTAGTTGGCGTAGAGGTCCTCGGCCTCGGGGTGGCGCGACCGGATCTCGTTGGGAAACGCGAAGGTGTCCGTCGCGAACGCGAACGCCGCAGCGGCGGCGCCGTGATCGGGCTGGACGGCGGCCCGTGGCGGCGTCAGCGAGGCGCACGCGGAGAGCCCCAGTGCGACGGCGAGGGCGAGCCAGCGACTCATCCGGCTACGGTATAGGGTCTCCTCGGGGCAGGTCAAGGCCGCGCCCGTGAGCCGTGTGCTATCCTCGACTCGCTGTCCGATGACCCGCGCCATCGCCGCGCTCTATCGCGTCCTGTACGATGGCGTGCTGTGCCGGCTGCCCGAGCGGGCGGCCATCGCGATCGGCCAGGCGACGCTGCGGCTGCTGCCGCTCGACCGCCTGTCCGCCTTCCGCCTCGAGGACGAGCGCCTGGCGACCACGCTGGGGGGCGTCCGCCTGCCGAATCCGGTGATCCTGGCCGCGCAGTACTACGACCCGCGGATCCTGCGGCGCGCGATGGGCCTCGGCTTCGGCGCGGTGACCGCGAAGTCCATCACGCTGAACCCGCGGCCGGGCCACCCGTGGCCGAGCCTCGTGCGCACGCGCTCGGCCGCCGGCCCCGGCCTGGTCAACTGCAACGGCTTCCAGAACCCCGGCCTGGAGGCGTTCCGCACCTCGCTCGCCGGCCTGCCGCGCCGGGTGCCGCTCATCGTGAGCGTCGCCGGCGAGTCGGTACGGGACTACGTCACGCTCGTGCAGGGGCTGGCGCCGCTCGGCGACCTGGTCGAGATCAACATCTCCTCGCCGAACACCCGGCTGGTCTACGCGTGGAGCGAGCGGCCGCGCGAGCTGCGCGCCGTGCTGGAGACGCTGGCGCGGGTGTCGCCGCGACCGCTCATCGTGAAGATCTCGCCCGACTTCGCCGAGGCCAACGAGCGCGACATCATCCCCGCCGCGCTGGAGGCCGGCGTGCGCGTGATCAACTACGGCAACACGCGCCGGATCGAGGAGCCGCGCCTCTCCCAGGGCGCCGGCGGCCTCAGCGGGCCCGACATCTTTCCCGCCACGCTGGACCACGTGCGCCGCACGCGCAAGCGTTTCGGCGACGCGCTCGAGATCGTGGCCACCGGCGGCGTGGACGAGCCCGACAAGGCGTGGGCACTGCTGCGCGAGGGCGCGCGCGCGGTCGGCTACTTCACCGGATTCATCACGCGGGGCCCGATGCTCGCGCGCCTCATCCTGGAACGGCTGGTGCAGGGCCCGTGAGTTCCCCACAGGTTATCCACTTGTCCACACTTATCCACATAGGAGAAATTCGCCCGGTCTGATGCGGGCTCACGCCGCGCGCTCACCGAATCACCGCGTCAACAGTCCACAAGACGCGACTGTGGAGATTTTCCCCTGATGATGATTGGGTGAAGTCCGCACGCCGTGCGCGAACCGCGCCTTTCATGCGCACAAACGAATCCTTGACGTGAAATCTCGACACTCGTAAGTTGTCCGCCGTGCGCCACACGTCTCCCACCTTGGTTCTTCGGTCGACCCCGACCGGCACAGTTCGATAGCGCGACGAGAGGGCACCACGGCGATGGAGGCTCGAAAGCCGCTCGCGAAGGTCGAAGGTCGGCGACGGATGCGCATGAGCGGGGTGACCGTCGCCTATCGCGGCACTCCGAACCTCGACGACTGGGTCGCCTACATCGCCAACGGCGGCCGCTCCAAGCGTCTGATCCTCGCGGACCACGCCTCCGAGCGGAAGGTGAAGGGCCTCCTCACGCGCCTGCAGACGCTGTCGCGCAAGGAGATCGAGAAGCTCGCGAAAAGCTAGGGGGCGCTCAGAGCGCCAGCGGTCCTACCGAAGCCACCCGGCTCGGGTCCTCGCGCCAGATCGCCGGGTCCGCATCCACGTAGAGCTCGACGCCGTTGCCGTCCGGATCGTTCAGATAGATCGACTGGCTCACCCGGTGGTCGCTCAGCCGCAGGCGGGTGAAGCCGTGCGCCTCCAGATGGGCCTTGGCGGCGCGGAGCTCGTCCAGGGTCGTGCCGATCCGAAGCGCGACGTGGGAGAGCCCGACGTCCCCGGGCTGCGGCAGCGGCGCCTCGGGGCCGACCTCCATCACCGCCACGTCGTGATGGTTCTCGCCGGTGGAGAAGAACACCATGGGCCGCCCGAAGGTCCCCCGCGCGACCTCCTTGAGCCCCAGCACGTCCCGGTAGAAGTGGGCGGCCCGCTCGACCTCCCGCACCTTCAGGACGACGTGCCCCACGTTCCTGACCTTGATCGCCATCGGAAGCCTCCGTGGCTAGAGCATACCGCGCTCGGCCATGCTGACGTAGGAGCCACGGCCGATCACGACGTGGTCGTGGAGGTTGAAGTCGAGCAGCCGGGCGGACTCGACGAGCTGGCGGGTGAGCCGGACGTCCTCGCGGCTGGGGGCGGGATCGCCGCTGGGATGGTTGTGGAGCAGGACGATCGAGGCCGCCGACTCGAGGATGGCCGGCTTGAACACCTCGCGCGGATGCACGAGGCTCGCCGACAGGGTGCCCTCGGAGACGACCACGTCCCGCAGCAGGCCGTTCTGGGCGTCCAGGAGGGCGACCCGGAAGACCTCGCGCCTGAGATCCTCCATCAAGGGGCCGAAGGCCGCGTAGACCTCCGCCGGCGTCGACAGCACCGTGCGGACGCCGGGCGTCCGGGCGCGCAGCCGGCGGGTCAGCTCGAACGCGGAGGCCAGCCGCGCGGCCTTGGCGCGGCCGACGCCGGGCAGCCGCGCCAGCTCGACCACCTCGCGCCCGGCCACGCCGGCCAGCGAGCCGTAGGCCGCCAGCATCTCGCGCGCCACGTCCACCGCGGTCCGGCCGCGCCGCCCCGAGCCGAGCTGCAGCGCCAGCAGCTCGGCGTCGGCCAGGGCGTCCGCGCCGTTCCAGTACAGCCGCTCGCGCGGACGCTCGCCCACCGGCCACCGCTCGATCGTCATGGTCCTTCGTACGCGCGCAGAGCCGGGGCCGTCAATGTCCGATGTTCGTCACACCGGGGCGCGGGTCGTCGATGGTGATCGCGCGCGGCTCGTCCCCCACCCCGTCGATCCGCACGCGCACGCTGCGCGCGGGCAGCAGCGGATCGGCGCGCTCGGCCCACTCGACGAGGGTGACCCCGTCGCCCCCCATGAGATCGAGCAGCCCGAGGTCCATCAGCTCGGCGAGGGCGGCGATGCGGTAGGCGTCCACGTGGTGAACCGGCAGCCGCCCCCGGTACTCGTTGACCAGCACGAAGGTCGGGCTGGTCGCGAGCGAGGTGACGCCGAGGCCGCGGACGAGCCCCTGCACGAAGCAGGTCTTGCCCGCGCCGAGCTCGCCATAGAGCGCCACCACGTCGCCGGGGCCGAGCGTGCGCCCGAGCGCCTCGCCGGTGGCCGCGGTCTCCTCGGCGGTCGTGGTCCGGCGCTCAGTCGCGGCCACCGACCCCCGCGAACGCGGCCGGCAGCGCGTCGATCACGTCGCCGGCCACGAGCGATTCCTCGCCGTGGCGCGCGGCGGCGATGTCGCCGGCGAGGCCGTGCAGGTACACGGCGGCGGCCAGGGCATGGGCGGGCTCGAGGCCGCGCGCCAGGAAGGCGCCGAGGATGCCGGTGAGGACGTCACCGGTGCCCCCGCTCGCCATGCCCGGATTCCCGGTCGGGTTGAGGAGCACGCCGCCCTCGGGCGTGCCGATGACGCTGGTGGCGCCCTTGAGGACGACGTGCACGCCCCACGCGGTGGCGAACTGGCGCACGGTGGCGATGCGGTCGCGCTGGACGTCGGCCACCGTCGCCCCCAGCAGCCGGGCCATCTCGCCCGGATGCGGGGTGAGGCAGCGCGCGGCCGGCGCGCCGCGCAACCGCTCGAGATGGCCGGCCAGCGCGGTGAGCGCGTCGGCGTCGACCACGCACGGCCGCGCGCACTCGAAGACGAGGCTGCGAGCGAGCGCCTGCGTGTCCTCGTCCAGCCCCAGCCCCGGCCCCACCGCGACGGCGTCGCGCCGCTCGGCCAGCTCGAACAGCACGTCGCGCGCCTTCAGCGCGATCGAGCGCGCCGCCGTCTCCGGCACGGGCTCGCTCATCGCCTCGAGGATGAGCGCGGCGACGACCGGCTGGGCGCTGGCGGCGGTGGCCACCGTCACCAGCCCCGCGCCCGCCCGCATCGCCGCCCGCGCCGCCAGCGCGGCGGCGCCGGTCTTGCCGACCGAGCCGGCCACCACCAGCAGGTGTCCGTAGCCGCCCTTGTGCGCGTCGCGCGGGCGCGGCGGGAAGTGGCGGGCGACGTCGGCGGCCTCGAGCAGGAACGTGTCGATGCCGCGCGCGAGCTCGGCGGCCGGCACGCCGATGTCCACGACCTCGACGCGGCCCGTCGCCTCGAGGCCGGCGCCGGAGAGGAGGCCGCGCTTGATTCCGGCGAACGTCGTCGTCAGCGCCGCGCGCACGACCGGCCCCGCCGGCGGCCCGCCGTCGGCGGGCAGCCCCGAGGGGATGTCGAGGGCGACGACCGGCCGGCGGCTGGCGTTGATCTGCTCGATCGCCCGCGCGACCGGGGGCGCCGGGGCACCGCGGGCGCCGGTGCCGAGCAGCGCGTCCACGACGAGATCGGCGCCGGCCAGCGCGCGGCCCAGCGTCGCCGCGTCGTCCACCGTGCGCGCGCGGACGCCGCCGCGCTGCAGCTGCCGGTGCTTGAGGGCGGCGTCGCCGCGCAGCTCGTCGGGACGCGCGAGCAGGAAGACCTCCACGCGGTGGCCCGCCTGCTTGAGCCGGCGCGCGACCACGAAGCCGTCGCCGCCGTTGCCGCCCTTGCCGCACACGATCGCCACCCGCGCGCCCCGTCGCGGCGCCCCGAGCGCCGCCAGCGAGGCGAGGATGCGCTCGGCGGCGCCGCGGCCGGCGTTCTCCATCAGCGTGGTACCGGGGATGCCGAGGTCGCGGATCGCCCGCTGGTCGACCCGGCGCATCTCGTCGGCGGTGAAGACCGGCAGCACAGCTAGCCGGCGGAGGCGCCGGTCATCGGCCGACCGGCAGCGTGACGGTCTGGGCCAGGAAGTCGGCGAGGATCGCCGCGTACGTGTCGCGCCAGTCGCGCCGCGCGCACCGCGGCAGCTCGATGTGCAGCCCGCGCTGCGGCAGGCGGAGGATCCCGTCGCGCCGGACGCCGGCGGCGCGGTACCTCACGGCGTCGGCCGGCTCGACGAGCACGTCCAGCCGCTGGACGCCGGCGCTGGCGCGCAGGTGGGCGTCGCGGATGAGCTCGGCCAGCGCGCGCAGCCGCAGCGCCAGCTCGCGGTCCACGCCGACGGTCGCGATCTCGATCGGGCCGGCGCACTCGTCGCGACCGGCGCCGTGAATCTCGGCGTAGAAGCGCAGCGGCCCCTGGGCGACCTCCAGCACGCGCTTCTCGTAGGTCCGGCCGCCCGGCGCCGCGGACGCCGGCTCGGTCGCGAGGCCGCTGGCGAGCACGAGGCCGAAGCCGGTGCGGCGGGCGATCTCCGCGGCGATGGAGTCGGTGTTGACGTCGGTCGCGCCGTGGGGCGCGGCGACGACGAAGCCGGGGCGGCCGAGCCGGACGGCGATGTGCTCCCGGGCCGGCGACCAGGGCAGATCCACGGACTGGGCCGCGCAGCCGGAGAGGAGCAGGACGCCGGACGCCACGCTAGCGAGCCGCCGGATCCGTGTCCAGAGCCGGGTCATCGTCCACCAGGAGCGCCTGGGCCAGGGCGTAGTCGCCCTCGTGCGTGAGCGCCAGCAGCATGCGGCGCCCGCCCCGCGCGAGGCTCAGCTCGCGCGTGCGGCCGTGCAGCACGAGCGTCGGCGCCTGGCCCCGCTCGCGCCGCACCTCGAGCTCGCGCCATTTCACCCCCAGCCGCAGGCCGGTGCCGAGCGCCTTCATGCCCGCCTCCTTGGCGGCGAAGCGCGCGGCAAAGTGCGGCACCGGGTCGCGCCGGGCGCGGCAGTACGCGATCTCCTGCTCGGTGAAGACGCGCCGGAGGAACCGCTCGTCCCAGCGCGCGATGACCTCCCGCATGCGCGGGATCTTCACAAGGTCGACTCCCACGCCGCGCACGCTCATGGGCTGGCGAGCTCACGGCGGATCGCCGCGGCCAGCTCGTCGGCCATCGCGCGGATGCGCGCCTCGTCGGCGCCCTCGATCATCACGCGGGCCAGCGGCTCGGTGCCGGAGTAGCGGACGAGGATGCGCCCGGTGCCGTTCATCTCGCGCTCGAAGGCGTCGATGCGCTCGCCGAGGCCGCGCAGCGAGTCGATGGGCGGCTTGCGCGACACCGGCACGTTGACGAGCACCTGGGGGAACTTGCGCAGGCACGCGGCCAGCGCGGCCAGCGGCTCGCCGCGCTCGCGCATGACCCCGAGCAGGAACAGCGCGGAGAGGATGCCGTCGCCGGCCGGCGAGTAGTCGGGGAACAGCAGGTGGCCCGACTGCTCGCCGCCGAGGTTCGCGCCGACGCGCGACATCTCCTCGTGGACGTAGCGGTCGCCCACCTGCGTCTTGACGATCGCGATGCCGGCCGCTCGCAGCGCCTCGTCGAGACCGAGGTTGGCCATCACGGTGGTGACGACGGTGTTGGCGGCCAGCCGCCCCGCGCGCGCCATGTGCCGGCCGGCGATGGCCAGCGCGTAGTCGCCGTCGCGGATCTCGCCTTGGTGGTCCACCGAGATCAGCCGATCGCCGTCACCGTCGAACGCGAAGCCGACGTCGGCGCGGGCGGCGATGACGCGCTGGCGCAGCGTTTCGGGATGCAGCGCGCCGCCGCCGGCGTTGATGTTGGTGCCGTCGGGCGTAACGCCGATGACGACGACGCGGGCGCCGAGGCGGCGGAACACGGCGGGCGCCACCCGGTAGGTCGCCCCGTGGGCGCAGTCGAGCGCGATCGTCAGCCCGGCCAGCTCGAGGGGAAAGCCGCGGCAGAGGAAATCCTCGTAGTACGTCTCGGCCGCGTCGTACGCGACGAGCCGCCCGATGGCGGCCCCGCGGGCGCGGGGGGCGGCGTCGGCGGCCGTCAGGCGCGCCTCGATCTGCGCCTCCCAGGCGTCGGGGAACTTGGTGGCGCGCGACGAGAAGAGCTTGATGCCGTTGTCCTCGAACGGGTTGTGGGACGCCGACAGGACGATGCCGCCGTGGGCCTCCAGCCCGCGCGTGAGGAGCGCGATGGCGGGGGTGGGCAGCACGCCGACGGTGAAGCAGTCGGCGCCGGCCGACAGCAGCCCGGCCACCATCGCGGCCTCGAGCAGCGGCCCCGAGCGCCGGGTATCGCGCCCGATCACGACCCGCACCCGCCCGCCGCCCGTCTCGGCCGCCAGCGTGGCCACGAGCTCGCGCCCGACGCGATACGCGAGGTCGGGCATGAGCGGGGGCTCGTTGGCGACGCCGCGGATACCGTCGGTGCCGAACAGCCGGCTCACCGGCGCGGCCCCGCTGCGCGCTCGTGCATCGTTCCCTCCGGACGGATGTTCACGGTGACCTCGACCGTGCGCTGGTCCACGACCGACACGGAGTCCGGCAGCGCCAGCCCCACGGCCCGGGTCAGCGGCGCGCGGTGTCCGGAGACGTCCACGGGGAGCGTCTCGATGGCCGTCTGCGCCTCGATTGTAGTGCGCGGGCCCCTGATCTGGACAGTCGGCGGCCGCACGACCACCCGATCGAGCACGTAGGTGTCGGCCGGCCGGCCCTGCACCTGCGGCAGCACCTGCACCGTGCGCGTCTCTGTGCGCACCACCCGCACGCCCGTCCACGCCGGCGCCACCTGCGTCACCCGCACGCCGGGGGGCGCCTGCACGCTCTCGGGCACGAGGTGGACCAGGTTGTCCCCCTCGCGCAGCCCGCTCACGTCCACGCGCACGCGCACGGTGGCCGGGCTCACCCGCTCGGCTCCCCACCGCGTTGCCTGCAGCTGCACGTCCACCGTTTCCCGCCGGGCACCCTCGAGCGTCAGCGGCCCCTCGAGACCCACGTACTCGATCGGCACCGCGAGGGCGATCTCGGTGCGCTCGGCGCTGCCCACGAAGAGCCAGAGACCGACCGCCAGCACCACCGAGAGGAGCTTGAGCTGCCAGTCGCCGGGCGCAGATCGCCGCATCGGTCAGTCGCGCGGAGCGGCGGCGGACTGCCGGCTCCACCGCCGGCGGAGGGCGCCGAGGCCGGCCGCGTCGCGGCGCTCGGTGACGTCGAGGAGCTCGCCGAGGCGGCGGCGCAGAGCGGCGGCGTCCTCCACCGCCTCGATGCCGCCCGCCACCGCCAGGGACACGCGCCCGCTCTCCTCGGAGACCACGACGGCGACGGCGTCGGTGTCCTCGGCGATCCCCAGGGCCGCCCGGTGGCGCGTGCCAAGGGCACGGCCGATCTGCGCGTTGCGCGAGAGCGGCAGGAAGCACCCGGCCGCCACCACCCGGCCGCCCTGCACGATCACCGCGCCGTCGTGCAGCGGCGAGTACGGCAGGAACAGGCTCGTGAGCAGGTCGGCGGAGACGAGCGCGTCGAGGGCGACGCCCAGCTCCGCCCACTGCCGCAGCCCCGTCGCGCGCTCCAGCACCAGGAGGGCCCCGATCCGGCGCGCGGCCAGCGAGTCGGCCGCCCGCGCGACCTCGTCCACTGCGAGCGCGCGCTCGGTGTTGCCGGTCAGCCGCTGCAGCAGCGAGCCCTGGCCGATCCAGCCGAGCGCACGCCGCAGCTCGGGCTGGAAGACGACGATGAGCGCCACGACCCAGAACGACCAGAAGTGGTCGAGGAGCCAGCCGAGGCTGGTGAGCCCGAGCGCGCGCGCCAGCACGGCGGCGGCCGCCAGCACGCCGAGGCCGATCGTGATCTGCACCGCCCGCGTGCCCTGGAAGAGGGCGAGGACGCGGTAGATGACGAAGGCGACGAGCAGGATGTCCAGCGCGTCGCGCCAGTGCAGGGCGGCCGCCGCGGCCAGGATCTCGCTCATGGGCGCAGGCGCTCGGCCACGCGCACGGCGTCGCGGGTCTCGGCGACGTCATGGGTGCGGATCAGGGCGGCGCCGTTGACCACGGCGACGGCGGTCGCCGCCAGCGACCCCGCCAGCCGCTCCGCGGTGTCCGGGCGCTCGAGGATGGCGCCGATAAACGACTTGCGCGACCCCCCGACCGCGATCGGCCGCCCGAGCGCCCGCAACCCGCCCAGCCCCGCCAGCACCCGCGCGTCCCACTCGTCCCACGCCAGGCGCTCGCCGCGGAAGAATCCGATCCCCGGATCGACGACGATCCGCCCCTCCGCAATCCCCGCCGCGCGCGCCCGCCGCAACCCCTCCGCCAGCAAGGTCCTCACGGTCGCGACGGGCGCCAGAGGCGGCGACGCCGCGGGGGTCCGGCGACCACGAAGTTTCGGGCGCCCCGGGGCCGCCATGAGGATGAGGCCCGCGGAGTGGGTGGCGACGAGGCGGGCGACGGCGGGGTCGCGGAGCGTCGTGACGTCGTTGATCACGCGGGCGCCGGCTTCGAGGGCGGCGCGCACGGGCGCGGGACGGGCGGTGTCGGCGGAGACGGGCACGGACAGCTTGGCGGCGAGCAGCTCGATCACCGGCGCCAGGCGCTCGGTCTCGTCGCGCTCAGAGATCGCGGTGGGCAGGTAGGGCGCCGTCGAGCGGGCGCCGACGTCGATCAGAACCGCGCCGGCGTCCACCATCGCCAGCGCAGTGGCCAGCGCCGCCGCCCCGTTGCGATGGACGGACCCGCGGTGAAACGACTCGGGGCTGAGATTGATCACACCCATGACCGCGACGGGCAGGCCCGCGCCCACCGTCACACTTGCGAGGTCCGCGCGCGGCTCACGCGACATACCGCGCCACCCGGTTTCGAGGAGCGCCACGGCTCCGCCGGGGCGCTCCGAGCGTCGGGGGGGTATGGGGGGCCATCTCGGGGCCCCCCATGTTAAGCGGGCGCCGGGGCTTCCTGGAACGGCTGCGCGCGGAGGATCCGCGCGATCTCCTCGGAGTCGAGCGACTCGCGCTCCAGAAGCGCCCGGGCGAGAGCGTGAAGCTTCTCGAGGTTCTCCTCGAGGATCTGCTTGGCCCGCGTGGCGCAGTCCATCACGATGCGCTTGATCTCGCTGTCGATGGCCAGCGCGGTATCCTCGCTGTAGTCCTTGGCCCGCGCCACCTCGCGCCCGAGGAAGATGTGCTCCTCGTTCTTGCCGAAGGTGAGGGGCCCCAGCTTCTCCGACATGCCCCACTCGCAGACCATCTTGCGGGCCATCTCGGTCGCCTTCTCGAGGTCGTCGCCGGCGCCGGTCGTCTGCTGCTTGAGGACGACCTCCTCGGCGGCGCGCCCGCCCAGCAGGATGGTGATGCGGTTGATGAGGTAGTCGCGCGAGTAGTTGTACTTGTCGTCCATCGGCAGCTGCATCGTGAGGCCGAGCGCGCGGCCGCGCGGGATGATCGTCACCTTGTGCAGCGGGTCGGCGCCCGGCAGGAAGTCGGCCACCAGCGCGTGGCCCGCCTCGTGATAGGCGATCGTGCGCTTCTCGGTGTCGCTGATGATCATCGAGCGCCGCTCGACGCCCATGAGGACCTTGTCCTTGGCGTTCTCGAAGTCCGGCATCTCGACGAGCTTCTTGTTCTGCCGCGCGGCCAGCAGCGCCGCCTCGTTGACGAGGTTGGCCAGGTCGGCCCCCGAGAAGCCGGGAGTGCCACGAGCCAGGACCTTGAGGTCGACGTTCGGCGCCAGCGGAATGCGGCGGGAGTGCACGCGGAGGATCTCCTCGCGGCCCCTGACGTCGGGTCTCGGCACGACGACCTGACGGTCGAAGCGACCAGGGCGGAGGAGTGCGGGGTCGAGAACGTCCGGGCGGTTGGTGGCGGCGATCAGGATGACGCCTTCATTGGTCTCGAAGCCGTCCATCTCGACCAGGAGCTGGTTGAGCGTCTGCTCGCGCTCGTCGTGGCCGCCGCCGAGGCCGGCGCCCCGGTGCCGTCCCACCGCGTCGATCTCGTCCATGAAGATGATGCAGGGGGCGTGCTTCTTCCCCTGCTCGAACAGGTCGCGCACCCGCGAGGCGCCCACGCCCACGAACATCTCCACGAAGTCGGACCCCGAGATCGAGAAGAAGGGCACGTTGGCTTCGCCCGCGATGGCCTTCGCCAGCAGCGTCTTGCCGGTTCCCGGCGGGCCGACCAGCAGCACGCCCTTGGGGATCTTGCCGCCGAGCTTCTGGAACTTCTGCGGGTCCTTCAGGAAATCGATGATCTCGCGGAGCTCTTCCTTCGCCTCGTCGATCCCCGCAACGTCCTGGAAGGTGATCTTGTTCTGCTTTTCGGAGACCAGGCGCGCCCGTGCCTTGCCGAACGACAGCGCCTTGGCGCCGCCGCCCTGCATCTGGCGCATGAAGAAGATCCAGACGCCGATGAAGAGCAGCATGGGGAACCACTGGAGCACGATCGTGTACCAGGGGTTGCTGTCCGGCGGCTTCACGGCGATGCGCACGCCCCGCTCCCGCAGGAGCTTGATCAGGTCCGGATAGTCCACGATGAACGTGCGCAGGGGCTGCCCGCCGTCCTTGAGGGTGTAGGTGACGAGGTTGCCGCGGATCGTCACCGCCTCGACGCGCCCGAGCTCGACCGCGCGCAGGAACTCCGAGAAGTTCGGCGAGTCCTGACCGCTCTGCTGCGAGGTGTTGAACACGGTGAACAGCAGGATGACGATGAGGCCGATCACCATGAACAGGGCGAGGTTCTTGTAGACCTGATTCATGCGGCCTGATTGTAGCACGAGGGTTTGCATGACGCGCCGCACAACCGCCCCGCCACTCAGCCTCCCTCCAGGGCGGCCACGTAGGGCAGGTTGCGGTAGAGCCCCTCGTAGTCGAAGCCGTAACCGACCACGAACACGTTGGGGATGGCGAAGCCGACGTAGTCGATCGTCACGTCCACCCGGCGCCGCTCGATCTTGTCCACCAGGACGCACACCTTCAGGGAGCGCGGATGGCGGGCCTCGAGGGTCCGCTTGAGGTAGGTGAGCGTGAGGCCGGTGTCCACGATGTCCTCGACGATGACCACGTCCCGTCCCTCGATGGACATGCTCAGGTCCGAGACGATGCGCACCTGGCCGGAGGACCGCCCCCCGGCGTAGCTCACCACGCCGATGAAGTCCGTCGTGAGGTCGATCGGCGTGGCCCGCACGAGATCGGCCATGAACAGGAAGGCCCCCTGCAGCACGCCGACCAGGATCGGGGTGGCGGTGGCGTAGTCGCGGGCGAGATCGGCGCCCAGCTCGGCGATCCGGCTCCGGAGCTCGGCCTCGCTGATCAGGACCCGCCCCGGCTGCGGCATGGGCTCAGCGCGTGGTCACGAAGGCCTGCAGCGCGCGATCCGTCGAGAGCTTCGCCGCGGCGTCCTGGGCGGCCTGCCGCGTGGGGAACGCGCCCACCTGCACGCGGTAGCGCACGCCGCCGGGCGTGGCGGCCTCCACGACGTGGACGTCGTGGCCGACGGCCGCCAGCGTCGCCTGCAGCGCCTCGGCGGGCGGCCGGGCGTTGTAGGCGGCGACCTGCACCGTGAAGCGCGCGGGCGCGTCGGCCGGCGGCGCCGCGTCCGCCTCGACCGTTTCGTCGCGGCGGGGGGGCTCGGTGGCCTTCGACGGGCGGGTGGCCTTCGGCGCCGGCGGCGGCGCGGTCAGCGGCGCCTTCAGCTCGTCGTAGAACGTCAGCGCCGGGAGCGGCTCGGCGGGCTTCCCGCGCTCGACGCCGCGCCGGGCGGAGTCGGCGGCCCCCACCGCCTTCATCGGGGTGCCCTTCACGGTCGCCACGAGCACCGGCCAGTTGAGGCCGGTCCACATCCCGGCCATGAAGGTCAGGGCCAGCACGCCGGCGATCCCGACCAGCGCCAGGAACGTGCCGGTCCGGCTGGTCTGCTGGCGTCGGGCCGCCATCACATCGTCTCCGGCGCCGAGACGCCGAGCAGGTCGAGGCCGTTGGCGATGACGCGGCCCACCGCCGCGCACAGCGCGAAGCGCGCGAGCATGAGGCCGCGGTCGTCCTGGATCACGCGGTGGGCCTTGTAATAAGGATGGAACACGCCGGCCAGCTCCTGCAGCCAGAACGCGACCCGGTGGGGCTCGAGCGCCCGGGCGGCGCCGCGCACGATCTCGGGATAGTGCAGCAGCCGCTTGATGAGCCCCTGCTCCTCGGGCTCGGTCAGCACGCCGAGGTCGATCGCCTCCCAGGCGGGGATCGCGATCCCCTGCTCGGCCGCCTGCCGGGCGATCGAGCGGATGCGGGCGTGGGCGTATTGCACGTAGTAGACCGGGTTGTCGCTCGACTGCCGCGTGGCCACGGCCAGGTCGAACTCCAGCGGGCTGTCGTGGCGGCGCGTGAGAAACGTGAAGCGCGCGGCGTCGCGGCCGACCTCCTCCAGCAGCTCCTCCATCAGCACGAACTCGCCGCGCCGCTTGGACATGCGCACCGGCTGGCCCTCGCGCAGCAGCGTGACGAGCTGGACGAGGAGGATCTCGAACGCCTCCGGCGGGTGACCGAGCGCCTGCATGGCCGCCCGGATCCGGCCGACGTAGCCGTGATGGTCGGGCCCCAGCAGGTTGATGAGCCGGTCGGCCTCCGCGAACTTCAGATAGTGGTGGTAGGCGATGTCGACGCCGAAGTAGGTCGCCTCGCCGCTCGAGCGGCGCAGCACCCGGTCCTTGTCGTCGGCCGCCTCCTCGACCTCGGAGGAGCGGAACCAGAGCGCGCCGTCCCGCTCGTAGGTGAGCCCGCGCGCCGTCAGCTCGTCGAGCATCTTGTCGGCCAGCCCGCGCTCGCGGACGTCGCGCTGCTCGGACGTCCATACGTCGAAGTGCACGCCGTAGTCGGCGAGCACGCGGCGGTGCTCGCTCACGTAGCGGGCGACCGCCCAGCTCCCGAAGTGCGCGATCCGCTCGCGCTCGGGCAGGCCGAGCTCGGGCGGCCGGGAGCCGCCCAAGCCGCGCTCGGCCAGGTACGCGGTGGCGAGGTCGAGCAGGTAGTCGCCCGTGTAGCCGCCCTCCGGGATCGGCGCGTCCTCGCCGAGGCGCTGGCGCACGCGGGCCTCGAGCGAGAGCCCCAGCTTCTCGAACTGGGTGCCGGCGTCGTTGACGTAGTACTCGGTGACGACGCCCGCGCCGGCGGCCCGGAGCAGTCGCGCCAGCGCGTCGCCGACGGCGGCGGCCCGCGCGCTGACGATCACCAGCGGACCGGTCGGATTGGCGGAGACGAACTCGAGCCGCACCCGCTGCCTCGCCAGGTCCCGGCCGCGTCCGTAGTCGGCGCCCGCCGCCAGCACCTCGCCCAGGGAGGCGGCACACCAGGCGGGCGAGAGGAAGACGTTGACGAACCCGGGGCCGGCGATCTCGAGCCGCGCGACCTCCGGCAGCGGCGGGAAGTGCTTCACCACGGCCTCGGCGATCTGGCGCGGCGGGCGCTTCGCCCCCTTGGCCAGGACCAGCGCGGCGTTGGTGGCGTAGTCGCCGTGCTCGACCTGGCGCGGCACCTCCCACGCGCAGTCCAGAGCCGGCGGCAGCCCTGCCGCCTGCAGCGCGCTCAGCACGCCTTGCGTCAGCCGTTCAGTCAGGGTCATCTGCAGACAGAAAACGCCGCACGGTGGCGGCGCTTGTCGTTCATCATACGGCCGGCTTTTCGGGGCGGTCGCAAGAAAAAGCCCCGCGCGCTCGCGAGCGCGCGCCGCGCG
>JBGQFW010000061.1:0-26032 GCA_041497115.1 Methylomirabilia bacterium | reverse complement strand
CGGCGACCTCGAGCGCGAGGGGTTCGCCGTCGCGATCATCTACCACTCGCACGTGGACGCCGGCGCGTACTTCTCGGAGACGGACCGCCGCCAGGCGCTGGTCGTCGACGAGCCGGCCTATCCGACCGCGGTGTACGTCGTCACGTCAGTCGTCGGCGGCCGCGTGGACGCGCTGGCCGCCTTCCGCTGGGACGGCGCGACGTTCGCGCCGCTGGAGATCGAGGATGAGTGAGTCCAAGCGTCTGCTCGACGCGGCCGCCCGCGTCATTCCCGGCGGCGTCAACAGCCCGGTGCGCGCGTTCCGCGCGGTGGGCGGGGCGCCGCCGTTCATCGCCCGCGGCGAGGGGGCGCGCCTCTGGGACGTGGACGGCCGCTCCTACATCGACCTCGTCGGCTCGTGGGGTCCGCTGATCCTCGGCCACGCGGCGGCGGCGGTGGTGGAGGCGGTGACCGAGGCCGCCCGCCGCGGCACCAGCTACGGCGCGCCGACCGCGCTCGAGGTGGAGATGGCCGAGACGGTGACGGCCGCCTATCCCTCCATGGAGATGGTGCGCCTGGTCAGCTCGGGCACCGAGGCCGCCATGAGCGCGATCCGCGTGGCCCGCGGCGCCACCGGCCGCGACGTGCTCGTGAAGTTCGACGGCTGCTATCACGGCCACGCCGACAGCCTGCTCGTGAAGGCGGGGTCGGGGGGCGCCACCTTCGGGATTCCCGACAGCAAGGGCGTGCCGGCTGCGCTGGCCGAGCTCACCCTCACCGTCGCCTTCAACGACCTCGACGCCGTACGCGACCTGTTCCGGCGCCAGGGCGATCGCATCGCGGCGGTGATCGTGGAGCCGGTGGCCGGCAACATGGGCGTGGTGCTGCCCGCCCCCGGGTTCCTCGAGGGGCTGCGCGAGGTCACGCGCGCCCACGGCGCGCTGCTGATCTTCGACGAGGTCATCACCGGCTTCCGCATCGCCTACGGCGGCGCCCAGGAGCGCTACGGCGTGCGGGCCGACCTCACGTGCCTGGGCAAGATCATCGGCGGCGGCCTGCCGGTCGGCGCCTACGGCGGCAGCCGCGCCGTGATGAGCGAGGTGGCCCCGCTGGGCGGCGTCTATCAGGCGGGCACGCTCTCCGGCAACCCGCTGGCGGTGGCGGCCGGCCTGGCCGCCCTGCGCGCGCTCGCCGACCGCCGCGCCTATCCGCGGCTCGAGGCGCTGGGGGCGCGGCTCGAGCAGGGACTGCGCGAGGGCGCTGCCAAGGTCGGGGTGCCGCTCACCGTCAATCGGGTCGGCTCGATGCTGACGGCGTTCTTCTGCGCGGGGCCGGTGCGCGACTACGCCTCGGCGCGGCAGGCCGACACCGCGCGCTACGCGCGCTTCTTCCAGGCGATGCTCGCCCGCGGCGTCTACCTGGCGCCCTCGCAATTCGAGGCCGCCTTCGTGTCGCTCGCCCACTCGGAGGCCGACCTGGACGCCGTCGCCCGGGCCGCCGCCGAGGCCCTCGCCGTCGCCGAGTGACCCGTGAGTTCTGTTGACGTTCGCGTCGGCCAAATGATATGGTGCGCCAACAATTTGCGGACCCCAGGAGGGTGTTCGACCGTCAATGACGAAGGCGGGCGTGGGAGTGGCGGCCGTCGTACTCCTCGCGGTCCTGCTTTTCTTCGCCGTGTCCTCCTGGAGCCGCCAGCCGACCATCGCCCGGCCCTCGGTGCAGCCGATCAACTTCCCGCACAGCGTGCACGTGCAGACCTACAAGATCGACTGCCAGTACTGCCACGCGGACGCGCGCCGCTCGGAGTACGCCGGCATCCCCTCGGTCGAGCGCTGCATGGGGTGCCACCGGATCGCGGGGGCCGACCGGCCGGAGATCCAGAAGCTCGCCGCCTACGCGGCCAAGCAGCAGTCCATCCCGTGGGCGCGCGTCTACAAGCTGCCGGAGTTCACCTACTTCCCGCACAAGGCGCACATCCGTGCCGAGGTACGCTGCCAGACGTGCCACGGGCCGGTGGAGACGATGACGACCGCGGCGGCCACCACCGGGCCGACCCTGGCCAACGACCTGCTCAACCTGGTCGGGTTCAGGCCGGCGGCCCCGCCCCTCACAATGGGCTGGTGTGTGGAGTGCCATCGGCAGCAGAATGCGTCCCGGGGCACGCAGGCGCCGCTCGACTGCGTGACGTGCCACCACTAACCATGCGCAGCCGAGACGCGTGCTAGCGCCGAGGCGAGCCTGACACCATGAACCGACGCGACTTCTTCAAGATCGTGGCGACGACGGGGGCGGCGGCGGCGACGGCCGGCTGCCAGCAGGCGACCGAGCAGATCCTGCCCCTGGTCGTGCCCAACGAGCAGCTGGTGCCGGGCGTGGCCGCGTGGTTCGCGACGGTCTGCCGCGAGTGCCCGGCCGGCTGCGGCGTGCTGGCCCGCAATCGCGAGGGGCGCGTCGTCAAGCTGGAGGGCAACCCCGACCACCCGGTGAACCAGGGCGCGCTGTGCGCCCGCGGCCAGGCGGGGCTGCAGGGGCTCTACCACCCCGACCGGTTCGCCGGCCCGCAGCAGCGCGAGGGCGAGGCGCTCAGGCCGCTCGGGTGGGACGACGCGCTCAAGACGCTCGCCGGCAAGCTCGCCGCGGTGAAGGGGAAGGGCAAGGCGCTGGCGGTGGTCACCCAGCTCGAGAGCGGCAGTCTGGGGACGCTGCTCGACCGCTGGACGCAGGTGCTGGGTGGCCGGCCGCGGGTCACGCTGGAGCCGTTCGGCTACGAGGCGATCCGCGCGGCCAACCGCGCCACGTTCGGGCGCGACGCGATCCCGCACTACGCGTTCGAGGACGCCGAGGTCGTGCTCTCGTTCGGCGCCGACTTCGTCGAGACGTGGCTGTCGAACGTCGGCTACGCCCGCGGCTTCTCGCGCATGCACGCGTTCCGCGAGGGCAAGACCGGTACATTCATCCACGTCGAGCCGCGCCAGTCGCTGACCGCGTCGAACGCCGACGTCTGGGTGCGCAACGCGCCGGGGACCGAGGCGGCCGTCGCGCTGGCCGTGCTCAAGCTCATGCTCGAGGGCGGGCTGGTCGCCGACAAGCGCTTCGGCGAGGCGGTCACCGCGGTCGACCCCAAGAAGGTCGCCGAGGAGAGCGGGGTGCCCCTCGAGACGCTCGAGGAGGTCGCCCGCGCCTTCGCCCACGCCAGGCCTGGGCTGGCCATCGGGGGCGGCGTCGCCGTCACCGGCAGCCACGCCACCGCCACCCAGATCGCGATCAACCTCCTCAACGCCGCCGCCGGCAACGTCGGCCGTACGGTGCGCTTCGGCCCCGACTCGGCGTACGGCAAGGTGACGCCCTACGCGGAGGTCGCCCGGCTCGTGGCTGCGATGGCCGCCGGCGAGGTCGAGGTGCTGGTGCTGGGCGCGGGCGTCAACCCCGCCTTCACGCTGCCCGGCGGCCTCAAGGTTGCCGAGGCGATCCGCAAGGTCCCCTTCGTGGTGAGCTTCTCGGGCGCGCCCGACGAGACCACCGCGCTCGCCCACCTGGTGCTGCCCGACACCCACTGGCTGGAGTCGTGGGGCGATTATTCACCGCAGGAGGGCGTGACCGGGCTGATGCAGCCGACGATGAAGCCGATCCGCGACGCGCGGCCGATGGGCGACGTGCTGCTCGCGGTCGGCCGCACCGTGCTCGGCACCGAGGAGGGCAAGGGGCCGCTGCCGTGGCCGACCTTCGAGCAATACCTCAAGGCGGCGTGGGAGCCGGTCGTGAAGGGGCAGTGGGCGGAGGCGCTGAGCCAGGGCGGCGTGTGGCGCGACGTGCCGGCCGCCGCGGTCACCGCCAAGGTCGAGCGCGTGGACGCCCGCACGGCGAAGCTCGAGGGCGGCGAGGGGCTCGCGCTGATCGCGTACCCGTCGCTGCGCTGGTACGACGGACGCGGCGCCAGCCGCTCCTGGCTGCAGGAAGTCCCCGACGTCATGACGCAGACGGTGTGGGACGCCTGGGTCGAGATCAACACCGAGACGGCAGGCACGCTCGGCATCCGCGCCGGCGACGTGATTCGCGTCACCTCGCCGCACGGTGCGATCGAGGTTCCGGCCTATCTCTCGCCCTCGATCCATCCGGCCGCGGCGGCGATCCCCATCGGCCACCGCTACGCGCCCTATCATCTGAGGATGAAGTACGTGGCGCCGGGCTCCGTCGGCGCCAACCCGATGGCGCTGCTGCCGGCCGCCGCCGACCCGACGTCGGGCGCCGCCGGCTTCCTGTCTGTGAAGGTGACGCTCGCCAAGACCGGCGCCCGCCGCCCGCTCGCCCTGCTGCAGGCCACCCACGATCAGGACGAGCGCGAGCTGGTCCAGCACGTGGAGCTCACGCGGGCGCGCGCGGAGGCGCTGGCCGGCGCCAAGCCGGCTCCCCCGTATCCCACTATGTACACCGAGCAGCACTACCCCGGCTATCGCTGGGGCATGTCGGTGGACGTGGACGCCTGCATCGGCTGCCAGGCCTGCATGGTCGCCTGCCAGGCGGAGAACAACGTCCCGGTCGTCGGCAAGGCAGACGCGGCGTACGGCCGCCAGCTGCACTGGCTGCGCATCGAGCGGTGGGCGGAGGGCGAGGCCGGCCATCCGCACAACATGTTCCTGCCGATGTTCTGCCAGCACTGTGAAGTCGCGCCGTGCGAGCCGGTCTGCCCCGTCTTCGCGGCGTATCACACCGAGGAGGGGCTGAACGGCCAGGTCTACAACCGGTGCGTCGGGACGCGCTATTGCGGCAACAACTGCCCGTACCACGTCCGCCGCTTCAACTGGTGGAACTACGAGTTCCCCACGCCGCTCGAGGTGCAGCTCAACCCCGACGTCACCGTGCGCCAGCTCGGCATCATGGAGAAGTGCACGATGTGCATCCAGCGCATCGTCGCCGGCAAGGACCACGCCCACCGCGACGAGAAGCGCGCGGTGCGCGACGGCGACATCGTGACCGCCTGTCAGCAGACCTGCCCGACCCACGCGATCACCTTCGGCAACCTCAAGGACGACACCAGCGCGGTCAGCAAGCTCGCGCACGCGCCGCGCGCCTACCACGTCCTCGACGAGATCGGGACGCGGCCGAGCGTGACCTATCTGAAGAAGGTCGTGCGCGAGGCGCACGGCACGGCGCCGCGCGCCGGGAAGGGGCACGCATGAGCGGCGAGCGCGAGCCGAGCCTGCCGCCGATCTCCGGCGGAGCGCACGTCGCCGAGCCGACGTTCGCCGACGTCAACCGCGACGTCCTCGCGACGCTGCGGCCGCCCGGCAACCTGTACTTCGGCTGGATGTGCGTGGTGGGGCTGATCCTGACGTGCGGCATCCTGGCGTGGAGCTATCAGATCTTCTTCGGCATGGGCGCGGCGGGCAAGCGCACGCCGCAGATGTGGGCGATGTACATCACCACGTTCGTGTTCTGGATCGGTATCGGCCACGCCGGCACGCTGATCTCGGCCGTCCTCTACCTGTTCCGCGCGCGCTGGCGGACCTCGATCTACCGCGCCGCCGAGGCGATGACGATCTTCGCGGTGCTCACCGCCGGCCTGTTCCCGGCGATCCACGCCGGTCGCATGTGGTTCGCCTACTTCCTGATGCCCTATCCGAACCAGCGCTTCCTGTGGCCGAACTTCAAGTCGCCGCTGGTGTGGGACGTGTTCGCGATCTCGACGTACCTGTCCATCAGCACCGTGTTCTTCATCATCGGCCTCGTGCCCGACGTCGCCGCCCTCCGCGACGCCACCACCGGCTGGCGCCGGCGCATCTACACGCTGCTCTCGCTCGGCTGGGAGGGCTCCGACCGCCAGTGGCGCCACTACCGGCGCGCCTACGGGCTCTTCGCCGCACTGGCCACGCCGCTGGTCCTCTCGGTGCACAGCGTGGTGTCCTGGGACTTCGCGATGGCGCTGGTCCCCGGCTGGCACTCGACGCTGTTCGCCCCCTTCTTCGTGGACGGGGCCATCTTCTCGGGGTTCGCGATGGTGCTCATCCTCGTGCTGCCCATGCGGCACTTCTTCAAGCTGCACGCCTACGTGCGCGATCGGCACCTCGACGCCATGGCCAAGCTGATCCTGGTCACCGGGCTGGTGCTGACGTACTTCTACATCTGCGAGCTGTTCACCTCGTGGTACAGCGGCGACCACATCGAGAAGGCCTCGCTCTTCTGGCGCCTGACCGGCTCCTACTCGTGGGCGCTGGCCACGATGTACTTCTGCAACTGCGTGTCGCCGCTGATCCTGTTCTCGAAGAGGGCGAGGACGAATCCGGTCATCCTCTACATCGTCTCGATCCTGGTGCTCATCGGGATGTGGTTCGAGCGGTTCAACATCATCGTGCCGTCCCTCGGTCACGACTTCTATCCGTACACCTGGGGCGTCTACGTGCCGTCGATCACCGACACGACGATCATCGTCGGCAGCTTCGCCTGGTTCTTCATCCTGTTCCTCGGCTTCATCAAGCTGATGCCGTCGCTCTCGATCGTGGAGGTGAAGGAAACCATTTCCGCACCGATGAAGGACACCCGGCATGCCGGCCACCACTGAGATTCTCGGCGTCTTCGCCCACGTCGACACAACCGTGCGGGCCCTGGAGGAGCTCAAGGCCAAGGGCTACCACGATCTCAACGTCTACATGCCGGTGCCCGTGCACGAGATCGAGGATGTGATCGAGCGCGACCGGCCGGTCAGCCGGGTGCGCGTGTTCACGCTGCTCGGCGGGCTGACCGGGCTCGCCTCGGCCTGGATCCTCACCGCCTGGTCGGCGCTCAAGTGGGGGCTCTACGTCGGGGGGAAGCCGCCGATCGAGCTGCCGGTGAGCCCGCCCTATGTCATCATCATGTTCGAGCTCATGATCCTGTTCGGCGGCATCGCCACGCTGATCGGGATGGTCACCCTCGGGCGGCTGCCACGGTTCCGCCCGTCCGCGAGCTACGACCCGCGGTTCACCAACGACCGCTTCGGCGTGGCCGTGCACTGCGCGACCGAGCGGGCTGGCTCGGTGCGTGAGATCCTCCGCACCGCCGGCGCCGAGGAGGTCCGCGCGTGAAATACGTCTTCATGCTGGTGCTGCTGATCGTCGTGAGCGCCGGTGCCATGCTGGGCGGCATCGTGGCGTACCGCTGGCTGAACGACATGGCGCAGACGGCGCGGGTGATGCCGGGCGAGCGCGTGTTCTCGATGCCGAGCGGCGTGGTGGCCCGCGGCACCCGGCCGATCATCCCCAAGGAGCAGCGCGACATCGCCGCCAAGGAGCCGAACCCGATCACGGCGACCGAGTCGTCACTGACCATCGGCCGGCAGCACTTCCAGACGTTCTGCGTGCCCTGCCACGGGGCGGAGGCCAAGGGCGGGGTGAGCGGCCTGGTGGCCACCAAGTTCATCCCGACCCCCGACCTCACCAACGCCGAGCTGCAGCGGCTGCGCACCGACGGCTACTGGCACAGCTACATCGTCGCCGGCGGCGCCGTGATGCCGTCCTACGGGGAGGCGTTGTCCACCCAGGAGGCGTGGCACATCGTGAACTACCTGCGCTCGCTGGCCCGGAAATGACGCTGCTCTGGGGGATCCTGGCCGCGCTCGGCGCGGTGGCCTTCGCGACCGCGTCCGACTGGCCGCGCGCGTGGTCGATCTATCTCGTGAATCTCGTCTTCTGGTCCGGCCTGGCGGTGACGGGCCCCGCCATCGCGGCCATGATGCAGCTCACCGAGGCACGCTGGTCGCCCAGCGTGCGGCGGCTGTCGCTGACGACCATCGGCTTCCTGCCGGTGTCGCTCGTGCTGCTGGTGGTGCTGGCGGCCGGGCGCACCGTGCTCTACCCGTGGGTGACGGCGCCCATCGCGGTGAAGGCCGCCTGGCTCAACGTGCCGTTCTTCTTCGGCCGCACCTTCGTCCTCGCGGTGGTCACGTTCGCCGCCTGTTACGCGTTCGCGGGCGCCCTGCTGCGTGACTCGGTGCCACCCGGCGACGAGCGCGACACCGCGCGGCGCAACCGGCTGGCCGTCATCGTGCTGTTCCTGTGGATGATCACGGTCTCGCTCTGGGGCTTCGACCTCGTGATGTCGCTCGACCCGATCTGGTACAGCGGCCTCTTCGGCGCCTATTTCGTCGTGAGCTCGCTCTACACGACCTTCTGCCTGCTGTCGATCCTGACCATCCGCGCCAACTCGCGCGGCGTCGCGTCGATCCCGCCGGCGGCGGTCCAGGACGTGGCTAAGCTGCAGTTCGCGATGTCGATCATGTGGATGTACTTCTTCTGGTCGCAATTCCTGGTGATCTGGTACGGCAACGTCCCCGTCGAGACGCGCTTCTTCCTGCGGCGCCTCTTCGTGCAGCCGTGGGGCACGCTGGCGTGGGTGGTGCTGATCGTGGGGTGGCTGATCCCGTTCGCGTACCTGCTCAAGCGGCTCACCGGGCGGCCGCCCCAGCGGCACGGCCCGCTCTTTGTCATCTCGGTCTTCGGCCTCGTCGCGATCTTCCTCGAGCGCGTGCTCGTCATCTTCCCGTCGGTCTCCGACCACGCCGTGCTGCCCTTCGGGGTGCGCGACCTCGTCATCACGCTCGGGTTCTTCGCGCTGTTCGCGCTGTCGCGCCGCTGGTTCATGGGGCGCTACAAGCCCGTCCTCAACCTGCCTCACACCGGCGGACACTAAGCGCATCGTCCCCGGGTGTTGGCGCGCGGCAGGGCGCCGGGGGGGGGGTGGGGGGGGCGGGGCATCTTCGACCACGAGCGGCGCGGCGTTGGTCCGGCTGTGGAACTTCGAAACGTTGCGCGTGTCTTTCTTGGCGGGGGACGGGTCTCGGGATGCCCCGCCCCGCCCACCCCGCCGCCTCCGTTCCGCTGCACTCCGATGCTCAAGGGGCGGTGTACAGTAGCGCTCGTATGTTGACGGTCGAGGAAGCGCTCGAGGCGATTCTGGCGAGGATTCCGGTGCTCGGGACGGAGCGCGTTGATGTGATGGCGTCGCTCGGACGTGTGCTCGCGGAGGCGATCGTGTCGGGGCGGGAGATTCCGCCGTGGGCGAACTCGTCGATGGACGGGTATGCCGTGCGTGCGGAGGACACGGCCGCCGGCGCGGCGCTGAGCGTCGTCGGGCGCGTGGAAGCGGGCGCGCTCCCGAGCCGGTCGCTCGGGCGCGGCGAGGCGATGCGCATCTTCACCGGCGCGCCGCTGCCGGCGGGGGCGGACGCGGTGGTGCCCCAGGAGGACGTGGACGCGGTCAACGGCGGGGTCACGCTGCGCGGCGCGGTCGAGCGCGCGGCCTATGTTCGGCCCGCCGGTGAGGATGTGCGGGTAGGGGATCGCGTGCTCGAGCCGGGCGTCGTGCTGGGCGCGGCCGAGGTCGGCCTGCTCGCCACGCTCGGCCACGGCCAGGTCGCCGTCTACCGCCGGCCGCGCGTGGCGATCCTGTCCACCGGCAACGAGCTTGCCGACCTCGGGCAGGAGCCCGGCCCCGGCCAGATCCCGAACACGAACACCTACTCGCTGATGGCGCAGGTGCTCGAGGCGGGCGGGCTTCCCGTGAGCCTCGGCGTCGCTCGCGACCGCCTCGAGGAGATCGAGGAGCGCGTGCGTCGCGCCCGGGACGCCGACGTCGTGCTGTCGTCGGCCGGCGTGTCGGTCGGCGATCTGGACCTGGTCCGCGAGGCCTTCACCCGGGCGGGGGCCGAGCTGCACCTCTGGCAGGTCTCGATGCGTCCCGGCAAGCCGATCACGTTCGGCTCGCTGGGCGGCCGGCCGGTGTTCGGCCTGCCCGGCAATCCCGTGTCGGCGATGGTGACCTTCGAGCTGTTCGTGCGCCCGGCGCTGCTCCGCATGACCGGACGGCGGCGACTGACGAGGCCGCGGCTGCTGGCGCGCGCGCTCGCGCCCATTGCCAACCCCGGCCCGCGCCGTGGCTACCTGCGCGTGTCGCTGGAGGCGACCGGAGCCGGCGGGATGGGAGCTCGGCTCACCGGCGGGCAGGGCTCGGCGATCCTGCGCTCGATGGTCGTCGCCGACGGCCTCGCCGTGGTCGCGCCCGACACGACCATCGAGATCGGAGAGCCGGTGGAAGTCCTAGTATTCAAGGAGCTTCCGACTCGATAGATGGGACGAGACTTCAGGTCAGCCGGAGACGTCAACCACATTTGACTTCGTTTTCTGCCGCGTGCTACGGTCACCGATCAATGGGTCGTTCGCTGGCGCTGGTCACGCTTGCGCTGCTCGCCACCGGCTGCGCGACCCGCGCCTCCTACCATCGCCTCACCGCTGACGTCGCCGCCGTGCGCAGCGAGGTTACCGATCTGCGTCAGGCCCAGGAGAGGATGGTGCTCGAGCTCGCGCGAACCCTGGCGCAGGGGCGCGCGCTCGACGCGCGGCTGGCCGAGCTCAACACCGCCCACAAGGATGCCGTCGCCGAGGTCGCCGCGCTGCGCGCGCGCCTGGACAGCGCCGAGGCCGTGCTGCGGGAGACGCAGGCCCGGGCCGCCGCCGTCGCGCCACCGCCGCCCGCACCGGCGCCGCCGTCGGCCCTCGCACCCGTGCCCGAGCACCCGTCGCCGCCCGCGCCGGCGCCGGACTCCGCGGCCGAGCAGGCCTACCAGGCGGCGCTGGCGACCTTCCGCTCGCGCGAGTACGGCCAGGCCGTCCTCGACTTCGTGGACTTCATGGCCACGCACCCGAAGCACCCGCTCGTCGCCAACGCCCAGTACTGGATCGGCGAGGCGTACTACGTGCAGCGCGACTACCGCCAGGCGATGGCCGAGTTCCAGAAGGTCCTCGAGGTCGCGCCGACCGCGCCGAAGAGCGCCGACGCCCTGCTCAAGATCGGACTGTGTCACCTGAACCTCCGCGACCCCGCGCACGCCCGCCAGACGTGGCAGCGGGTGATCCAGGAGTTTCCCAAGAGCGAGGCGGCCGGCAAGGCGCGCGCGCTGCTGCGCGCGAAGACGGGGACGGCGAAGCGGTAACTGTATCCACTCCACGGCGTTGGCGGCGGCCCGCGCGGCCGCTATACTGCGCCCCCTCACGGCATGGACGGGCCCGTCACGCACCTGGTTCCCACCGATCCGCGCTACCCGGCGCTGCTGGCGACGATTCCGTCGCCGCCCGCGCTCGACGTGCGCGGCGCGATCGCGCCCGCCGACGCGCTCGCCATCGCGATCGTCGGCAGCCGCAACGCGACCGCGTACGGCCTCGAGGTCGCCGAGTCGCTGGCCGCCGAGCTGGCCGCGCGGGGCGTGACGATCGTCAGCGGTCTCGCGCGCGGCATCGACACCGCCGCCCACCGCGGCGCGCTGGCCGCCGGCGGGCGCACGATCGCCGTGCTGGGCTCGGGCATCGACTACCTGTACCCGCCGGAAAACGGGGTGCTGGCCGAGAAAATTGTGGCGCACGGCGCGGTGGTCTCGCAGTTCCCGCCGACGGCCGAGCCGCTCAACTATCACTTCCCGGCGCGCAACCGGACGCTGGCCGGGCTTGCACTAGGTGTTGTAGTGGTGGAGGCGGCCGAGCGCAGCGGCGCGTTGATCACCGCCGGGCTGGCCGGCGACCTGGGCCGCGAGGTCTTCGCCGTGCCGGGCCGCATCACGTCGGCGGCGAGCCGGGGCGCGAATGGCCTCCTGCGGGACGGTGCTAAACTAGTTGGACACTGGAGCGATATCGTCGCCGAGCTCCCGGAGCCGTGGCGCAGCGCCGTCGGTGACGCCGGGACGCCGGCCGGGACGACGGCGCCGCCGGCGCCGGGGAGCGACGAAGCGCGAATGCTGGAGTGTTTGAGCGTGGATGAGGCGCAGCACATCGAGCGGTTGATCGCTCGGGCGGACGTGGACGCCGCGCGCGCGGGCGCCGCGCTGACCGCACTCGAGCTGGCGGGACGGGCCCGTCAGCTTGGGGGCCAGCGCTGGGTCGCGGCCGGTGCGCGGGCGAGGAGAGCGTAGTGGCCAAGCGCGGGCTGGTGGTGGTCGAGTCGCCGACCAAGGTGAAGACGATCGCGAAGTACCTGGGCGGCAAGTACGTCGTCAAGGCGTCCATGGGACACGTCCGCGATCTGCCGAAGTCGCAGCTCGGCGTCGACCCCAAGAAGAACTTCAAGCCGAAGTACGTCGTCACGCCCACCAAGAAGAAGGTGCTCGACGATCTCATCAAGGCCGCCGAGAAGGCCGACACGCTCTACGTCGCCACCGACCCCGACCGGGAGGGCGAGGCGATCGGCTGGCATCTGGCCCAGGCGCTCCCGTTCGAGAAGAAGAACGTCTACCGCATCACCTTCAACGAGATCACCGAGCGCGCGGTCAAGGCTGCCTTCACCAAGCCCGGCCGCATCGACATCAAGAAGGTGGACGCTCAGCAGGCGCGGCGCGTCCTCGACCGGCTGGTCGGCTACAGCCTCTCGCCGCTGCTGTGGGACAAGGTCCAGCGGGGCCTGTCGGCCGGCCGGGTGCAATCGGTCGCGGTGCGCCTCATCGTGGACCGCGAGCGCGCGATCCAGGCGTTCGTGCCGGTGGAGTACTGGACGCTCCACGCCCGCCTCACGGCGAAGCTCCCGCCCGACTTCACGGCCACGCTGCGCGAGGTGGACGGCGAGAAGGCGGCGTTGCCGAACGAGGAGACGACGCGCGCGCTCATGGCGCGGCTGGACGGCGCGCGCTTCGTGGTGCGCTCGGTCACGCGCGGGGAGCGCAGGCGCAACCCGGCGCCGCCCTTCATCACCTCCACGCTGCAGCAGGACGCCGGCCGCACGCTGGGGTTCTCGGCGAAGAAGACGATGACGGTGGCCCAGCAGCTCTACGAGGGGATCGACGTGGGCGAGGACGGGCCGGTCGGCCTCATCACCTACATGCGTACCGACTCGGTCCGGATCGCCGCCGAGGCCCAGGAGGCGGCGCGCCGGTGGGCGACGGCCCGGCTGGGCGCCGAGTACGTGCCCGACACGCCGCCCGCCTACAAGTCGCGCGGCAGCGCCCAGGAGGCCCACGAGGCCATCCGTCCGAGCGACGTCGACCGCGAGCCGCGAGCGGTGGCGCCCCGCCTCACCAAGGACCAGCTCGCGCTCTACCGGCTGATCTGGGAGCGCTTCCTGGCCAGCCAGCTGATGCCCGCCGTCTATGACACGGTCGCCGCCGACATCGAGGCCAACACCACCGTCTTCCGCGTGCAGGGGCAGACCATGCGGTTCCGCGGGTTCACCGCGGTCTACGTGGAGAGCCGGGAGGAAGAGGAGGCCGCCGCCGACGAGGACGCCGAGAGCGCGGTACCGCCGCTCGAACAGGGCGAGGTCCTCACGCTGCGGGGCCTCGATCCCAAGCAGCACTTCACCCAGCCCCCGCCGCGCTACACCGAGGCCGGGCTGATCAAGACGCTGGAGGAGCTGGGGATCGGGCGGCCGTCCACCTACGCCTCCATCCTCGGCACCATCATCAACGACCGCGGCTACGTCCACCGCGAGCGGCGCACGCTGTTCCCGACCGAGCTCGGGATGGCGGTGACCGACAAGCTGCTGCCGTTCTTCGGCGACATCATGGACGTCGGCTTCACCGCCCAGATGGAGGACCACCTCGACAAGGTCGAGGAGGGCGAGCTCGGCTGGGTGGAGACGGTGAGGGAGTTCTACGAGCCCTTCAAGCGCGACCTCGCCCGGGCCAAGAAGGAGATGGGCAGCGAGAAGGCCGGCGAGAAGATCGGCGAGGCGTGCCCCGACTGCGGCAGCGACCTCATCAAGCGGCGCGGGCGGTTCGGCCAGTTCATCGCCTGCTCGACCTATCCCGACTGCAAGTACAAGCGCAACCTGCCCGGCAGCGAGCGGGCCGAGGACCAGCCGACCGACGAGATCTGCCCGACCTGCGGCCGCCCGATGGTCATCAAGCACGGCCGCTTCGGCAAGTTCATCGCGTGCTCGGGCTATCCGGAGTGCAAGACCACCAAGCCGGTGACGCTCGGGATCGCCTGCCCGGAGGCGGGGTGCACCGGCCAGCTCGTCGAGCGGCGCTCGCGCAAGGGCCGCACGTTCTTCGGGTGCTCCGCGTACCCCGACTGCAAGTTCGTGCTCTGGCAGCGGCCGGTGGCCGAGGCGTGCCCCAAGTGCGCGGCGCCGTTCCTCACCGAGCGCGTCGCCCGGGGCCGCCGCGTGCAGCGCTGCTGGCGCGAGGGGTGTGATTTCAGCCGCGAGGCCGAGATCACGGTGGCATGAGCGATCCGCTGGCGGCGTTCCTGCGCCACCTCGCGGTGGAGCGCAACGCCTCCGGGCACACGCTCCGCAGCTACGGCAACGACCTGCGCGACTTCCAGCGGTTCCTGGCCGGCCGTGACGTCGCCGGCCTCGCCGCCGCCGACCTGCGCGCCGTGCGGGCGTGGCTGGCGGCGCTGCACGGGCGCGGGCTGGCCCCCGCCTCGATCGCCCGCAAGCTCGCCGCCGTGCGCAGCTGCTTCCGGTTCCTCGTCCGGCGCGGGGTGATCGAGGCCAACCCCGCCCGCGAGGCGCGGGCCCCGCGCCAGCCGCGCCGGCTCGTCTCCTTCCTGCCCATCGACGAGGCGATGCAGCTCGTGGACGGCCGCGGGGTCGGCGGCGCCAGCCGCGAGCGCGACCGGGCGATCCTCGAGCTCCTCTACGCCGCCGGCCTGCGGGTCTCCGAGCTGGCCGGGCTCGACCTCGACGCTCTCGACACCGCCGAGCGGACCGTGCGCGTCCTGGGCAAGGGGCGCAAGGAACGGATCGTGCCCTTCGGCGGCGCCGCCGCGCGGGCGCTCGACGCGTGGCTCGCGCGGCGCGGCGACGCGCGCGGGCCCGTGTTCACCAACGGGCGGGGCGGACGGCTCACCGTGCGCTCGATCCACACCGTCGTGCGACGCGCCGCCCGGGCGGCCGGCATCGTCCGGCGAGTGAGCCCGCACACGCTGCGCCACACGTTCGCCACCCACCTGCTCGACGGCGGCGCCGACCTGCGCGCGATCCAGGAGCTGCTCGGCCACAGCCGGCTCTCGACGACCCAGCGCTACACCCACGTCGGCGCCGACCAGCTCATGCGCGTGTATGACCAGGCCCATCCTCGCGCCAAGCGCGCCTAACATGCCCGCGCAGTTCCACGCGACCACCGTGCTCTGCGTCCGCCATCGCGGGCAGGTCGCCATCGCCGGCGACGGCCAGGTGACGATCGGCGCCACGGTCGTCAAGGCCGGCGCGCGCAAGGTGCGCAAGCTCCACCACGACCGGGTGGTGGCGGGCTTCGCCGGCGCCGCCGCCGACGCGTTCACGCTCTTCAGCCGCTTCGAGGCCAAGCTGGAGGAGCATCGCGGCAACCTGGCGCGCGCGGCGGTGGAGCTGGCCAAGGACTGGCGCACCGACCGCGTGCTGCGCCGCCTGGAGGCGCTGCTGGCCGTCGCCGACCACGAGCACTCGTTCATCGTGTCGGGCACCGGCGACCTCATCGAGCCCGACGACGGCCTGATCGGCATCGGCTCCGGCGGCCCCTATGCGCTGGCCGCCGCCCGCGCGCTGGTGGCCCACACCGACCACGACGCCAAGGCGATCGCGACGGAGGCCATGCGGATCGCCGCCGACATCTGCATCTACACGAACGCCAACGTCTCGGTGGAGGTCCTGTGACGACGCCGACCGGGGCGGGGCTCACCCCCGCGCAGATCGTCGCCGAGCTCGACCGCTACATCGTCGGCCAGCACCGGGCCAAGCGGGCGGTGGCCATCGCGCTGCGCAACCGCTGGCGGCGCCAGATGCTGCCGGCCGAGCTCCGCGACGAGGTGGCGCCGAAGAACATCATCATGATCGGCCCCACCGGCGTGGGGAAGACGGAGGTCGCCCGCCGCCTCGCGAGGCTCGCGCAGGCCCCCTTCATCAAGGTCGAGGCGTCGAAATACACCGAGGTCGGGTACGTCGGCCGCGACGTGGAGTCGATGGTGCGCGACCTCACCGAGCAGGCGGTCGGCATGGTGAAGACCGAGCGGATGGCGCAGGTGCAGGAGAAGGCCGAGCGGCTGGCCGAGGACCGCCTGCTCGATCTGCTGCTCCCGCATCGCGGCGAGCCGTTCAGCAGCGGCTCGCTGGAGCAGGTCTCGCCCGACGCCTCGCGGGAGGCGACGCTCGAGAAGCTGCGGGCGCAGCTGCGCGCCGGCCGGCTGGACGAGCGCGTGATCGAGCTGGAGACCCAGCAGCAGGCGATGCCGCTGGTGGAGATCCTGTCCGGGCAGGGGATGGAGGAGATGGGCATCCAGCTCAAGGACATGATGTCCAACCTCCTGCCGAGCCGGACCAAGCGGCGCCGCGTGCGGGTGGCCGAGGCCCGGCGGCTGCTGGTCCAGGAAGAGGCGCAGAAGCTGGTGGACATGGAAGAGGTGGTCGGCCAGGCCATCCGCCGGGTCGAGGACTCCGGCATCATCTTCCTGGACGAGCTGGACAAGGTCGCCGGCCGCGAGGGCGGCCACGGCCCCGACATCTCGCGCGAGGGCGTGCAGCGCGACCTGCTGCCGATCGTCGAGGGCTCCGCGGTCACCACCAAGTACGGGATCGTCCGCACCGACCACGTGCTGTTCATCGCCGCCGGCGCCTTCCACGTGGCCAAGCCGTCCGACCTGATCCCCGAGCTGCAGGGGCGGTTCCCGATCCGGGTCGAGCTGGAGCCCTTGACGAGAGAGGATTTCGTCCGCATCCTGACCGAGCCCGAAAACGCCCTGATCCGGCAGTACGTGGAGCTGCTGCGGACGGAGGGGGTGACCCTCCGGTTCCTGCCGGAGGCCGTCGAGGCCATCGCGGAGATCGCCATGCAGGTGAACGCGAGCACCGAGAACATCGGCGCCCGCCGGCTCTACACGATCATGGAGCGGCTCCTCGAGGAGATCTCGTTCGACGCGCCCGACATGCCGGGCAAGGAGTTGACGATCGACGCCGAGCACGTGCGGCAGCGGCTGCAGGACGTGATCCGCGACCAGGACCTGTCGAGGTACATCCTGTGAGCGGCAACGCGCGCGTCGACGTCCTGCTGGAGGCGCTCCCGTACATCCGCGAGTTCCGCGGCAAGTCGGTGGTGATCAAGTACGGCGGCGCCGCCATGGAGCAGGCGGATCTCAAGGAGCCGTTCGCGCTCGACGTGGTGCTGCTCCAGCTCGTCGGCATCCATCCCATCGTCGTCCACGGCGGCGGCCCCCAGATCGGCGCGCTCATGAAGAAGCTCGGCAAGGAGCCGCGGTTCGTGGGCGGCATGCGGGTAACCGACGCCGAGACCGTCGAGATCGTGGAGATGGTGCTGGTCGGCAAGATCAACAAGGCGATCGTCGGCCTCATCAATCTCCACGGCGGCCGCGCGATAGGGCTGAGCGGCAAGGACGCCAACCTGCTCCGCGCCCGCAAGCGGCTGCACCGCACCGCGACCGGCGAAGAGGTGGACATCGGGCTGGTGGGCTCGGTGGAGCACGTGAACGTCGAGCCGCTGCGGCTGCTGGAGGAGCGCGACTTCGTGCCGGTCATCGCGCCGGTCGGGGTGGACGCCCGCGGCGAGACCTACAACATCAACGCCGACCTCGTGGCCGGCGAGGTGGCGGCGGCGCTGGGCGCCGAGAAGCTGATTCACCTCACCGACGTGCAGGGGATCAAGGGGCCCGACGGGCTCATCAGCACGCTGTCCCGCAAGGAGGCCGAGCGCCTCATGCAGCGCGGCGTCATCGAGGGGGGCATGCTGCCCAAGGTCGAGTCGGCCCTGCGGGCGCTGGAGGGCGGGACGGCCAAGGCGCACATCATCGACGGCCGCGTCCCCCACGCGATCCTGCTCGAGCTCTTCACGCGCGAGGGCATCGGCACCGAGATCGTCCTCTAGGAGTCGAGATGGACACCAAGACACTGCTGGAGTGGTCGGGGAAGTATCACACGCCGAACTACGGGCGGACGCCGATCGTGCTGGTGCGCGGCGAGGGCGTGCGGGTGTGGGACTCCGACGGGCGCGAGTATCTCGACTTCACGTCGGGGATCGCGGTCACGTCGCTGGGTCATTGCCACCCGGTCGTCACCGGCGCCATCCGCGAGGCGGCCGCCACGCTGCTGCACGTCTCCAACATCTTCAACAACGCCCCCCAGGTGCACCTGGCCAAGCTGCTGGTGGAGCACTCCTTCGCCGACCGCGTCTTCTTCTGCAACTCGGGGGCCGAGGCCAACGAGGCCGCCTTCAAGGTGGCGCGCAAGTACGCCAAGGAGCGGCTGGCCGACGACCGCTACGAGATCATCGCCACCCACAACTCGTTCCACGGCCGCACGCTGGCCACCGTGACCGCCACCGGCCAGCCGAAGTACCAGCACGGCTTCGAGCCGCTGATGCCGGGGTTCAAGCACGTGCCCTACGACGACCTGCGCGCGATGGAGCGGGCGATGGACAGCCACACCGCCGCCGTCCTGGTGGAGCCGATCCAGGGCGAGGGCGGCGTGCACGTCCCCGCCGCCGGCTACCTGGCGGGACTGCGCAAGCTCTGCGACGAGTCGGGCGCGCTGCTGATCTTCGACGAGATCCAGACCGGCGTGGGCCGCACCGGACGGCTGTGGGCGTACGAGCACGCCGGCGTCGCCCCCGACGTGATGACCCTGGCCAAGGCGCTCGCCAACGGCATCCCCATCGGGGCCATGCTGTGCCGCGAAGAGGTCGGCGCCGTGCTGACGGCCGGCAGCCACGGCTCGACGTTCGCCGGCTCGGCGTTCGTGACGGCCGTCGCCCTGGCCACGCTGTCGACGATCATCGGCGAGAAGATTCCCGAGCGCGCCGCCCGCACCGGTCGCGCGCTGATGGACGGCCTGCGCGAGCTCGCGCGGCGGCTGCCGGTCATCACGCAGGTGCGCGGGCAGGGGCTGCTGATCGGCGTGGAGCTGACGCGGCCGGCCGGCCCGGTGGTGGACGCCTGCCGCGAGGCGGGGCTGCTGCTGCTCAGCGCGGGCGAGAAGGTGGTGCGGCTGGCCCCCGCGCTCATCGTGGAGTCGGCCGACTGCACGCGCGCGCTGACGATCCTCGGCGACACGCTCGCCCGGGCGCCAAAGTGAGCCACGTCCTCTCGGTCGCCGACCTCTCGCGCGACCGGCTGCTGTCGCTCTTCACGCTCGCCGCCGACCTCAAGCAGCGCTGGAAGGCGGGGCGGCGGGCGGCGCCGCTGGGGGGCCGCTCGGTGGCGCTGATCTTCGAGAAGCCCTCGCTGCGCACGCGGGTGACCTTCGAGGTCGGCGTCGTGCAGCTCGGCGGCCGGGCGGTGTACCTGTCGGGGAGCGAGATCGGTCTCGGCACGCGCGAGACCGTCCCCGACGTGGCGCGCAACCTCTCGCGCTGGGTGGACGGCATCGTCGCGCGCGTGTTCGCCCACGCCACCGTCGAGGGGCTCGCGCGGCACGCGAGCATCCCGGTCATCAACGGTCTCAGCGACTTCGAGCATCCCTGCCAGGCGCTGGCCGACTACTTCACGCTGTGGGAGCGCGGCGTGGACCTGGCGTCCATGCGGCTGGCGTGGATCGGCGACGGCAACAATGTCTGCCACTCCGTGCTGCTGGCCGGCGCGCTCGTGGGCGCGTCCATGGTGGTCGCGTGCCCCCCCGGCTACGAGCCGGACGCCGGCGTGCAGGCCGCCGTGCGCGGTCTCGGCGGCCGGCTGGAGATCACCTCCGACGCCCGCGCCGCCGCCACCGGCGCCGACGTGCTCTACACCGACGTGTGGGTGAGCATGGGGCAGGAGGGCGAGCGCGAGCAGCGGCACGAGGCCTTCTCGCGCTACCAGCTGAGCGAGCGGCTGCTCGGCTTCGCCAAGCCGTCGGCGCTCGTCATGCACTGCCTGCCCGCCCACCGCGGCGAGGAGATCACCGACGCCGTGCTCGACGGCCCGCAGTCGATCGTGCTGGACCAGTCCGAGAACCGGCTGCACGCCCAGAAGGCGGTGCTCTTCGAGCTGCTCGGAGGGTCCCTCGACGATGCCTGACGTGAAGAAGGTCGTCCTCGCCTACTCGGGCGGGCTCGACACGTCCGTCATCCTGCGCTGGCTCATCGAGCGCTACCGGTGCGAGGTGGTGGCGTTCTGCGCCGACCTCGGGCAGGGCGAGGAGCTCATCCCCGTCCGCGACAAGGCCCGGCGGACCGGGGCCGGCGCCGTGCACATCGTGGACCTGCGCGAGGCGTTCGTGCGCGACTTCATCTTTCCCATGCTCCGCGGCGCCGCCGTGTACGAGGGCGCCTACCTGCTGGGGACGTCCATCGCCCGGCCGCTGATCGCCCAGGCCCAGGTGGAGATCGCCCGCACGGAAGGGGCGGACGCCGTCGCCCACGGCGCCACCGGCAAGGGCAACGACCAGGTCCGGTTCGAGCTGACCTACGCCGCGCTGGCGCCCGACCTCACGGTGATCGCGCCGTGGCGCGAGTGGGAGCTGGACTCGCGGACCTCGCTGCTCGAGTTCGCGAAGAAGCACGACATCCCGGTGCCGGTCACCGCCGAGCGGCCGTACAGCATGGACCGCAACCTGTTCCACGTCTCCTATGAAGGGGGCATCCTCGAGGACCCGTGGGCCGAGCCGCCCGACAAGATGTACCTGCTCACCCAGTCGCCGGAGGCGGCGCCCGACGTGCCGGTGTACGTCGAGATCGAGTTCGAGTCCGGCAATCCGGTGGCGGTGGACGGCCAGCGGCTGGCGCCGGTGGCGCTGCTCGAGCGGCTGAACCGGCTGGGCGCCGAGCACGGCATCGGGCGGGTGGACCTGGTCGAGAACCGCTTCGTCGGCATGAAGTCGCGCGGCTGCTACGAGACGCCGGGGGGCACGATCCTCGTCGCCGCCCGCCGGGCGCTGGAGTCCATCACCCTCGACCGCGAGGTGCTGCACCTGCGCGACTCGCTGGTGGTGCGCTACGCGGAGATGATCTACTACGGCTTCTGGTTCTCGCCCGAGCGGCAGGCGCTGCAGCGCTTCCTGGACGAGTGCGTGCAGGACGTGACCGGCACCGCGCGGCTCAAGCTCTACAAGGGCAACCTGATCGTGGCCGGCCGCCGCTCGCCCCGCTCGCTCTACCGGACGGACTTCGCCACCTTCGAGGCCGACACCGTCTACCGCCAGCGCGACGCCGAGGGGTTCATCAACCTCAACGCGCTACGGCTGAAGATCCGCTCGCTGCGCGACCGCCGGCCCTGAGCGATGAAGGTGGCCGTGCGAGCCGCACCCGCAGGGGAGGCGAGCCTGTGAGGGTGGCCGTGCGAGCCGCACCCGCAGGGGAGGCGAGCCTGTGAAAGTCGACGTCGCCTTCCTGCCGGCCGCCCTCGCAACGGTCGCGCTTGCCGGTGTCAGCGCGCTGGTCATCGACGTCCTGCGCGCCTCCACCAGCATCATCACCGCACTCGCCAACGGCTGCGCGTGCGTCGTGCCGGTCGGGGAGCCCGACGAGGCGCGCCGGCGCGCGGCGGACACGCCGGGGGCGCTCGTCGCCGGCGAGCGGCGCGGCGACCCGCTGGCGGGGTTCCACCTGGGCAACTCGCCGCTCGAGTTCACCCGCGAGCGGGTGGGCGGGCGCACGGTGTTCCTCACGACCAGCAACGGGACCGGCGCGCTGCTGGCGGTGCGGCCGGCCGCCGCGATCGGGGTGGCGGCCTTCGTCAACGCCGGCGCGGCGGCGGCGTGGGCGGCGGCCGCCCGGCGGGACCTGGTCATCGCCTGCGCGGGCGATCTCGGCCGGCGCTCGCTGGAGGACGAGGTCTGCGCCGGCGTGGTGGTGGAGCGGCTCCGGGCGGCGCGCCCCGATGCCGTGGTCGGCGCCGAGGCCGAGGAGGTGGCCGCCCGGGCCCGCGAATACGGCAGGGAGCTCGGTCGCCTCGCGGCGGACTCGCCGTGGGCGCAGCGGCTGGCCAACCGCGGGCGGGCCGCCGACCTCACGGCCTGCCTCACCCTGGACGCCTTCACCCTGGTGCCGGTCTACCGCCCCGACGTTGACAAGATCGTTTCGCCCTCGGGATAATGGCCCGACCCATGCTCGACCTCGGCGGAGGGGCGCGGTGAATCTCCCGATCGGGCTGACGCTCACCCGGATCGTGGCGGTGCCCCTGCTGATCCTGTTCCTCATCTCGTCGTCCCGCGTCCACGCCCTCATCGCCGCCGTCATCTTCGTGGCCGCGTCCATCACCGACTGGCTCGACGGCGTGGTGGCCCGCCGCCGCAACCAGGTGACCACGCTGGGCACGCTGCTCGACCCGATCGCCGACAAGCTGCTGGTGGCCGCCGCGCTCGTCTCGCTGCTGACGATCGACAAGATCGCCGCCTGGATCGTGGTGGTCATCATCGGGCGCGAGCTGGCGGTGACCGGGCTGCGCGCGGTGGCGGCCGGCGTCGGCGTCATCGTGCCCGCCTCGCGGCTGGCGAAGTGGAAGGCGGCCAGCCAGTACCTGGCCGTGACGATGCTGATCCTCGAGAAGGGGCTGATCTCGCCCTCGTTCCACGCCGTCGCCACCGTGGCGCTGTGGGGGGCGCTGGCGCTGACGGTCGTCACCGCGGTGGACTACTTCTACCGCTTCTTCCGCAAGGCCGACTACCGCGCCATCGTCCCCGAAGAACAACGCTGGTCGTGATCCCGGCCGTCCTGCTCGCCTACCTGATCGGCGCCGTGCCGATCGGGTGGCTGGTCGCGCGCGCCGCCGGGGTGAGCGACATCCGCCGGCGGGGCAGCGGCACCATCGGCGCCACCAACGTGCTGCGCACCGCCGGGCGCAGGCCGGCCATCGTCACCCTGCTCGGGGACGTCGCCAAGGGCTACGCGGCGGTGGCCGTCGCCGGCGCCCTGGCGGGGCCGTCGCCGGTTGCGGTCTCGCTGGCCACCGGGGCGGCGGTGATCGGCAACTGCTGGTCCGTCTTTCTCGGCTTCCGCGGCGGCAAGGGGGTGGCGACCGGACTCGGCGCGCTGCTGCGCCTGGTGCCGTGGGCAACGCTGGCGGCGCTGCCGGTCTTCGTGGCGATCGTCGCGACGTTCCGCTACGTATCCCTCGGCTCGCTGCTGGGGGCGCTGTGTGTCCCGCTGGGCGCGCTGATCCTCGGCTCTCCGACGCCCGTCGTGGTCGCCGCCCTCGCCGTCGCCCTGATCGTCGTCGGCCGCCACCACGCCAACATCGCCCGCCTCCGCGCCGGCACCGAGCCCCGCCTTGGCCAAAGAGCCCCGGCATGACGGCAAGACGGATCACAGCAAGACGGATGACAGCAAGACAGATGACAGCAAGAAAAGAACGGATCCGGCAACCTTCTAAGACAGGCCACCCACGCTTCGACGCGGCCTCGCCCCACTCGCTCCAATGATCACGATCGTCGGGGCGGGGAGCTGGGGGACGGCGCTGGCCGTCCACCTGGCGCGCGGGGGCGCCGGGGTCCGGCTCTGCGCGCGCAGCGTCGAGGTGGCCCAGGCGATTCGCGCCCGGCACCGGAACCCGTGGTACCTGGCCGACATCGACCTGCCGCCCGGCGTCGAGGTCACGACGGACGCGCTCGCCGCCGTGCGGACGGCGAGCCTGGTCGTCGTCGCGGTGCCCTCGGAGTTCTTCGGCGCCACGCTGGCCCGCCTCGGCGCGGTGACGGCGCCGGTGGTGTCGGCGACGAAGGGGCTCGAGCCGGAGCGCCACCGGCGCATGACCGAGGTGATCGCCGAGCGGTGGCCCGGCGTGCCGGTGGCGGCGCTGTCGGGGCCGACGTTCGCGCGCGAGGTCGCCCTCGGCCTGCCGACGGCCGCGGTCGTCGCCTCCCGCGACGACGCGCTGGCGGTGGACCTGCAGCGCCGGCTCGGCTCGCGCGAGTTCCGCCTCTACACCAACCGCGACGTGATCGGGGTCGAGGTCGGCGGCGCCCTCAAGAACGTGATCGCGCTGGCCACCGGGCTCGCCGACGGCCTCGGGCTGGGCGAGAACGCCCGCGCCGCGCTGGTCACCCGCGGGCTGGCGGAGATCACGCGGCTGGCCGCCGCGCTCGGCGGCGAGCCCGCCACGCTGGCCGGCCTCGCCGGCCTCGGCGATCTCGTCCTGACCGCGACCGGCACGCTGTCGCGCAATCGCGCGTTCGGCATGGCGCTGGCGCGCGGCGAGTCGCGCGAGTCGGCGCAGCACGCCACGCGCATGGTCGCCGAAGGCGTGCCGACGGTGCGCTCGGCGCTGGCGCTGGCAGCGCGACACGGCGTGACGCTGCCGATCGCCGGCGAGGTGGCGGCGGTGCTCTTCGAGGGCAAGTCGCCCGCGGACGCGCTGGCCTCGCTGCTGGGCCGGGCGGCGACGCGCGAGGACGCGCGCGTGGGAGAGCGCGATGCCTGAGCTGCGCAAGGACCCGGTGGTCGGCCGCTGGGTCATCATCTCGACCGAGCGCGCCCGCCGCCCGTCCGATTTCACGATCGAGCCGGTGCGGGCGACGGGCGGCCCCTGCGTCTTTTGCCCCGGCAACGAGGACAAGACGCCGCCGGAGATCATGGCCACCCGTCCGCCCGGCTCGGCCGCCAACACGCCGGGCTGGTCGCTGCGCGTGGTGCCCAACAAGTTTCCGGCGCTGCGCATCGAGGGCGAGCTGGAGCCGACCGGCGAGGGGCTCTACGACCGGATGAACGGCGTCGGCGCCCACGAGGTCGTCATCGAGACCCCCGATCACGCCGCCACGCTCGCGACGCTGCCCACCGACACGGTCGCCGAGATGCTGCTGGCCTATCGCGAGCGGATGGTGGACCTGAAGAAGGACCCGCGGTTCGAGTACATCCTGGTGTTCCGCAACCACGGCGCCGCCGCCGGCGCCTCGCAGGAGCACTCGCACTCGCAGCTCATCGCCACGCCGATCATCCCGATCATGGTCTGGGAGGAGCTGAACGGCTCGGCCCAGTACTACGGGATGAAGGAGCGCTGCGTGTGGTGCGACATCGTGCGCCACGAGCGGCGCAGCCGGCGCCGGATCATCGCGGAGTCCGCCGCCTTCGTCGCGGTCGCGCCGTTCGCGCCGCGGTTCCCGTTCGAGACGTGGATCCTGCCGACGCGTCACCGCTCGGCCTTCGAGGAGGCCGCCGAGGAGGAGCTGCGGGGGCTCGCCGAGCTGCTGGGCGACGTCCTGCGGCGGATGGACCGGGTGCTGAAGAGCCCGCCCTTCAACTACATGCTGCACACGGCGCCGCTGCGGGACGGCCCGCTCGACCACTTCCACTGGCACCTCGAGATCATTCCCAAGCTCACCAACGTCGCCGGCTACGAGTGGGGGAGCGGGTTCTTCATCAACCCGGTGCCGCCCGAGAACGCCGCCGCCGCGCTGCGCGAGGAGAGCCCCTGACCGCCTGGACGGCCCGCGGCCCCGTGGTACAATCTGGCGCTGGTTTGCGGGAATAGCTCAGTGGTAGAGCACGACCTTGCCAAGGTCGGGGTCGCGGGTTCGAATCCCGTTTCCCGCTCCAGCATTTCCTCGGCCCTCCTCACCGTTCCGACTGCCTCGATCTTGACGATGCGCGCGGCTCTGCTCGTGCTCCTGACACTCGGCGTCTTCGGTTGCGCGGCCCGCCAGCCCGAGCCGACGCTCGGTTCGATGTTGGCGCCTCTTTCGCGTCCCGGCGTCGTGACCGACGCGTGGGTATTGTGGTGGGGCCTGGGCGGGAGTTTCTGGATGCGCGATAGCGGATACGAGACCCCCGCCGAGTGCGACGCCAAGGGCCAGATGCTCAGGGACGTCACGGACAAGGTTGCGCGAGAGGCAGTCGTGGCGATGCAGTCAAAACTGGGCCGGGGGTTTGCGGATCTGTCGATGCTCGTTCGGTGGCAGTTTCGTTGTCTTCCCCCGAGCGTAGACCCACGCGGCCCCAAGCGGCCCGCCGCCCCAGTGATTCTGTGGGACCAGGCTTCGGCAGGCAACTGACGCGAGCCGTCGGGGCTCAGCGGTGGAAGGGGGCGCGTTCCTGTGCGAGAATGCGCGGGCTCGACCTGGGAACGGCGCCGTAGCCAAGTGGTAAGGCAGCGGACTGCAAATCCGTTATTCGGCGGTTCGAATCCGCCCGGCGCCTCCAGTCGATTCGCATTGACGAAATCGCGGGCGTGGCGTAACGGCAGCCGCTGGGGATTTAAAATCCTCT
>JBGQFW010000060.1:0-26140 GCA_041497115.1 Methylomirabilia bacterium | reverse complement strand
CGCCGATTCGAATCCCCGGAGGGAGACCCCCATGCTCTTCACGTGTCCAGGCGCCGTCGCCCGCGGCGGCCGCCCGCCCAAGGGCCGGGCCGGCCGGCGCGATCTCTGCGTCGACATCCACTGCCACGTCCACGTCCCCGCGGCGGACGAGCTGATCCGCGACCTGACGCCGCCGCAGCCCGAGCCGGCGGCGCGGTTCTCCAACGAGCTCTCGCGCGAGACCAACCGCAAGCAGCAGGAGAACGTGTGGTCCTGCCTCACCTCGGTCGAGCAGCGGCTGCGCGACATGGACAAGATGGGGATGGACGTGCAGGCGATCTCGTCCTCGCCGTTCCACTTCAAGTACTGGCTGCCGGCCGACCGCGCGATCACGGCGAGCCGGCTGATCAACCAGCACCTGGCGGGCATCGTCCAGGCGCACCCCGACCGGTTCGTGGCGCTGGCCCACGTGCCGCTGCAGGCGCCCGAGGCGGCGGCCGAGGAGCTCGAGCGCTGCGTGACGCAGCTCGGGTTCCGGGGCGCCGAGATCGGCACCAACGTCGTCGGCGCCGAGGTCTCGCGCGGGCGCGACGCGTTCTGGCGGAAGGCCCAGGCGCTCGACGTGGTCGTGTTCATGCACCCCAACGGCTTCACCCAGGGCGACCGGCTGGGCGACCACTACTTCACCAACGTCATCGGCAACCCGCTCGACACCACCATCGCGGTCGGCCACCTCGTCTTCGACGGCGTGCTGGAGCGGTTCCCGAAGCTCAAGCTGGTGGCGGCGCACGGCGGCGGCTACGTCGCGCACTACCCGGCGCGGATGGACCACGTGTGGAGCGCGCGTGTGGACGCGCGGACGGTGCTCAAGAAGACGCCCCGGCAGTCGCTGAAGAAGCTCTACTTCGACACGATCGTGTTCGACCGCGACCAGCTCCGCCACCTGGTGAACCTGTGGGGGGCCGACCACATCCTGGTCGGCACCGATTATCCCTACGACATGGGCATGTACGACCCGCGCGGATTCGTGGACGGCTGCGCGTCGCTGAGCGCCGCCGACCGGGCCCGGATCAAGGGGCTCAACGCCGCCCGGCTGCTGAAGTTGACGGGCCGCGCACGGAAGCGCTGATTGGGAGTATTCTCCCTGCCATGCCACGGGTGACCGGACTGGGCCACGTCGGAATCTACGTGCGCGACCTCGCGCGCATGGTCGCCTTCTACCGCGACCTGCTCGGCATGCAGGTGACCAAGCAGAACTGGCGGGCCGGCGTCGTCTTCCTCAGCGCCGATCCCGGGGCGGCCGACCACGAGATCGCGCTGATGCGGGGGCGGCCGGAGGGCGACGACCCCCGGCTGGTCCAGCAGATCTCGATGGGCGTGGCGAGCCTCGACGACCTGCGCGCGTTCCGCCGGCGGCTGGTCGCCGAGGGGTACCGCATCGAGGGCGTCGTCAACCACGCCAGCGCCATCGGCTGCTACTTCTTCGATCCCGAGGGCAACCGCACGGAGGTCTTCTGGGTCACCGGCCGCCCCTGCTGGGTGCCGACGGTGAACCCGATCGACATCGAGCAGCCCGACGCCGTGGTCATGGCGGAGGTGGACCGCGTGTGGAACGAGCTCCGCCACGTCCCGGTGGGTGGGCGGATGACGGACGAGAGCGCGACGCTCGCGCTGTCCGAAAGGAGATCGTGATGGTGACCCGAATCGATCGGCGCACGTTCCTGGCCGGCGCTGCCGCGGTGGTGGCGACGATGCCCTTCCCGGCGATCGCGCAGGCCAAGCCGGTGCGCATCGGCCTGCTCACCGTGAAGACCGGGCCGCTCGCCCAGGGCGGGATCCAGATGGAGCAGGGGATCGTCCGCTTCCTCAAGGACCGTAACTACACGCTGGCCGGGCGCAAGGCCGAGCTGGTCGTCGGCGACACCGGCGGCAATCCCGCCGGCACCAAGACGAAGACGCAGGAGCTGGTCGAGCGCGACAACGTGGATCTCATCGTCGGCCCGCTGGCCGCTTTCGAGCTGCTCGCGATCAGCGACTACACCGCCCAGGCGAAGATGCCGATCCTCAGCCTGGCCGCCGCCGAGGACATGACCCAGCGCAAGCCCAACCCGTACTTCGTCCGCGCCTCCGCCACCTCGGCACAGACCATGCACGTGCTGGCCGACTACGCGGCCAAGGAGCTCAAGTACAAGCGCGTGATGACGCTCTCCGAGGACTTCGCGTTCGGCCACGAGCAGATGGGCGGCTTCCAGCGCGTGTTCGAGGACGCCGGCGGCCGCGTCGTCAAGAAGCTGTGGCCGCCGCTGGTGACGCCCGACTACACCCCCTACCTGGCCCAGATCAGCGGCGTGGAGGCGGTGGTGCAGGGCTTCGCCGGCTCGAATCCGCTCAAGTTCATGAAGCAGTACAAGGACCAGGGGCTGAAGCTGCCGGTGCTCGGCGGCAGCACGGCGGGTGACGAGGCGCTGATGAAGTCGTACGGCGATGAGGCCATCGGCCTGGTCTCGGCGTCCGGCTACAGCAGCGACGTGGACACGCCCAGCAACAAGCGGCTCATCGAGGGGATGCTGAAGGACTACGGCAACATCCCCGGCCTCTACTCGGCCGGCCTCTACATCAACGGCATGGTGGCGGAGGCGGCGCTGGAGAAGACCGGCGGCAAGACCGAGGACCGCGAGGCCTTCATCAAGGCGCTGCGCTCGGTGTCGCTGACCGACACGCCGCGCGGCCCGTTCCACTTCGACCACTTCGGCAACGTGATCGGCAACTTCTACGTCCGGCGGTGCGAGCGCAAGGGCGACAAGCTCGTCAACGTCACGCTGAAGACGTACAAGGACGTCAGCCAGTTCTGGACGTACGACGAGAAGTGGTTTCTCGCGCAGCCGGTCTACTCGCGGGACTATCCGCCGCTGAAGAGCTGAGGGTCCGCCCGCCCAGTGAATCTCTGGCTGGTGCTCAGCGTCAACAGCATCACGCTGGGCGGGCTCCTCTTCCTGCTGTCGGCCGGCTTCTCGCTGATCTTCGGCCTCATGCGCATCCCCAACCTCACCCACGGCTCGTTCTTCATGCTGGGCGCCTACCTGGCCACCAGCCTGATCGCGCGCGGCGTGGATTTCTGGACGGCCGCCGTGGTCAGCGGGCTCGGCGTCGCCGTGCTCGGCGGCGTCATCGAGCGGCTGATCCTGCGCCGGCTGCCCGGCGCCGAGCTGGCGCAGGTGCTGGTGACGCTCGGGCTGTCCTTCATGATCGCCGACGTGTGCCTGATGGTGTGGACCGGTGACCCCATCCAGGTGGCGACGCCGGCCGCGCTGCGCGGCGTCACCTCGCTGGCCGGCTTCGGCTTTCCGACCTATCGCCTCGCCATCAGCGTCGTCGCGGTCGTCTTCGCGGTCGTGCTGTGGGCGCTGCTGGACCGCACCCGGCTGGGCGCGATGATCCGCGCGGGCGTGGACGACCCGGACATGGCGCGGGTGGTCGGCATCCGCGTCTCGCGCCTGTTCACGCTCGTGTTCTGCCTGGGCGCCTGGCTGGCCGGCTTCGCCGGCGTCATCGGCGGGCCGATCCTGTCGGTCTATCCCGGCCTCGACGGCGAGATGCTGCCGCTGGCGCTGGTGGTCGTGATCCTCGGCGGCAGCGGCAGCCTGCTCGGCTCGCTCGTGGGCAGCTTCGTCGTCGGCTTCCTCTACAACTTCGGCCAGGCGATGTTTCCCGAGCTGGCCTACGTCGTGCTGTTCCTGCCGATGCTGCTCGTGCTGGTGGTGCGGCCGCAGGGGTTGTTCGGGCGCGCCGCCGCATGAGGCGGCTGGCGCTGGGCGCCGGCCTGCTCGCCCTGGCCACCGTGCCGCTCTGGGCGGGCAGCACGTACTACGTCAACGTCGCCAGCCAGATCCTCTTCTACGCGATCTTCGCGCTGGGCATCAACGTGCTGGTCGGCTACGCCGGGCTCGTCACCCTCGGCCACGCCGGCCTCTTCGGCATCGCCGCCTACGCCGCCGCGCGCGTGCTCAACGACGGCCACGGCCACGCCGTCGTCGCGGCCGCCGCGCTGGCGGTGACGCTGGCCGCCGCCGCCCTCTTCGCGGTGCTGGCGCTGCGCGGCACCGGCCTGGGCTTCGTGATGATCACCGTCGCGCTCGGACAGATCGTCTGGGGCGTGGCCTACCGGTGGATCAGCATCACCAACGGCGACAACGGCGTCAGCATCCGGGGCCGGCCGAGCCCGCTCGGGCTGTCGCTGGCCTCGCCGGCCGCCTTCTACTGGGCGACGCTGGTCGTGTTCGTCGCCGCCCTCGTCTCGATGGCGGTCTTCGTCGCCTCGCCGTTCGGGGCCAGCGTGCGCGGCACCCGCGACCAGCCGCGGCGCATGACCGCGCTCGGCTATCACGTGTGGCTGATCCGCTTCCTGGCGTTCCTCGTCTCCGGCTTCTGGAGCGGGGTGGCCGGGCTGCTCTACCTCTACTACAACCAGTTCGTGAGCCCGCAGGCGGTGGCGCTGCCCGCCTCCGCCGAGGCGCTGCTGATGGTCATCTCCGGCGGCACCGGCACGCTGCTGGGGCCGCTGGTTGGCGCCACGCTGGTGGTCGTCGTCAAGAACGTGGCGAGCGCCTACATCGAGCGGTGGAACTTCGTGCTCGGCGCGATCTTCGTCCTCATCGTCGTCTTCATGCCGGAGGGGCTCGTGCCGGGCGCCGCGCGACTGGCGCGGTGGGCGCGGGGCGCGCGATGAGCGCGCTGGCGGTGCGCGGGCTCAGCAAGTCGTTCGGCGGCCTGCGCGTCACCTCCGACGTGACGCTCACGGTGGAGGCGGGCGAGCGGAGGCTCATCATCGGTCCCAACGGGGCGGGCAAGACGACGCTGTTCAACCTGATCACCGGCGAGCTGCGCGCCGACGGCGGCTCGGTCACGCTCTTCGACCGCGACGTCACGCGGCTGCCGTGCCGCCGGCGCGCCCACCTCGGCATGGCCCGTACCTACCAGATCATCACGCTGTTCCCGCGCGAGACGCTGCTGCGCAACGTCACGCTGTCACTGCTGGGGCTGGCGCCGGTGCGCTGGAACCCGCTCGCCCGGCTCGAGCGGCAGCTGCCGCTCCTCGCCCGCGCACGCGCGACGCTGGCCCGGGTGGGCCTCGAGCACCTCGCCGACCGGCCGCTCGCCCGGACCTCCTACGGCGAGCGCCGTCGCGTCGAGATCGCGATGGCCCTAGCCCAGCACCCCCGGATCCTCCTGCTCGACGAGCCGTTCGCCGGCCTGTCGGTGGAGGAGCGGCGCGACGTGCTGCGGCTGGTCGGCGAGATCCCGCGCGACGTCACCATCGTCATGATCGAGCACGACATGGACGTGGCGCTCGACTTCGCCGAGCGGATCACCGTCCTGCACTTCGGTGAGATCGTGGTGGAGGGGACGCGGGCCGAGGTGGTGGCGCACCCGCGCACGCGGGAGATCTACCTTGGCGAGTGACGCGCTGGCGCTGGACGCGATCGACGCCTTCTACGGCGACAGCCACGTGCTGCACGGTGTCTCGCTGCGGCTGGGCGAGGGGCGATTGCTCGGGCTGCTCGGCCGCAACGGCGCCGGCAAGTCCACCGCGATGAGCGTCACGGTCGGCCTGCTGCCGCCCCGCCACGGTGCCGTCGCCGTGTTCGGCGCCACCGTCACCGGCCGGGCGCCCGAGGCGATCGCCGCCCTCGGCGTCGCGCTGGTGCCGCAGGGGCGCCGCGTCTTCCGCAGCCTCACCGTGCGCGAGAACCTCATGGTGGCATGGCGCCGCCCGCGCGACAGCCGGGCGGCGGTGTGGACGCTCGAGACCGTGTCGGCGATTTTCCCGAGGCTGAGCGAGCGCCAGCGGCAGATCGCCGGCTCGCTCTCGGGCGGCGAGCAGCAGATGCTGGCCATCGGCCGCAGCCTCATGTCCAACCCGCGCGTGCTGCTGATGGACGAGCCCTCCGAGGGGCTGGCGCCGCAGATCGTGGCCGAGGTCATGGCCACCATCCGCCGCCTCAAGGAGGAGGGGCTGTCCATCGTGCTCGTCGAGCAGAACGCCAAGCTCGTCTTCGACGTCGCCGACGACATCGTGATCCTCAACAGCGGGCGGGTGGTCGTCGAGGGGCGGGCGGCGGAGCTGAAGGCCAACGGTGTCGACCTCCGGCAGCACCTCGGCATCTACTGACGGCGGCGGCGCCCGCCCGTCGCGGCGCCCGCTGCTCGCCGCGGTCGCCGTCCTCGCGGTCGCCGCCGCGCTCGTCGCCCTCACCCTGCGCCCGCCCCACGTGCCGACCTGGGCGCCCACGCCCCCGGCGCCGCGGGAGGCGCCGCGCGCGCTGGTCGGGCCCGTCGTCTACACCGTGGACGCGACCGCGGCGGCGGGCTGGCGCGCGTTCGTCTTTCGCCTCGGCGCGGTGGTGGAGGGTCCCGACGCGCGCGCCGCCGACCTGCTGTTCCGCCGCTACGCGATCGTCGCCGGGCCGGGCGCCGGCATCCTCGACCTCGGCGAGGTCCGCTTCGACGAGGTGCGCACGGTGCCGCCCGCCGGCTACCGGGCCAACGAGGGGGCGGCCGAGCCGCGCAACCCCGCCATCGCCGGCTGGTATCGCTACGGCTTCTTCACCCACGTGCTGACCCCCCGGCCGCGTGTCTGGGCGGTGCGCACGGCCGACGGCCGCTATGCCAAGCTCGCGATCCTCGGCTACTACTGCCCGGGGCCGGAGCCCGGCTGCCTGACGTTCCGGTACGCCTATCAAGGGGATGGCACGACGGCCGTCGCGCCGTAAGATAGCGCCATGACCACGCTCTCGAAGTCCGGCTTCGACCTCGGCCCGCTCGCCGACGCCGAGCGCGAGCGGCTCGCCCGCGGCCTCTCCACCGAGGAGCGGCGCGTCCTGCTCGATCACGGCACCGAGCCGCCGTTCTGCGGCGGCCTGCTCGACAACAAGGCGCCGGGCATCTACGGCTGCCGGCTCTGCGGGCTGCCGTTGTTCCGCTCGGCGGCCAAGTTCGAGTCGCACACCGGCTGGCCGAGCTTCTTCGAGCCCGTCGATGCCGGCCACGTCACCTCCGTGCGCGACAGCTCCTACGGCATGGAGCGCGTGGAGATCCGCTGCACGCGGTGCGACGGCCACCTGGGCCACGTCTTCCCCGACGGGCCGCGCCCCACCGGTCTGCGTTACTGCCTCAACTCCGCCTCGCTCCGGTTCTTCCCCGAGGGCGCCACGTTGGCATGACACTGTGAGGGCGCTGACGGTCCCCCCGCGGGGCGGATCGGCCAAGTCCTCGTGACGAACGCGTTTTCGCCCTGGCACGCGCCGTGCGTGGCTCGTCCGCCGGGGGCGTGGACTGCGCCCCGGGGGAGGACCTATGCGTGCGCTGCTGACGGTGGCTTCGCTCGCGCTGCTCACCGCGTGCACGACCGTGACGCCGGCGATGTCGCCGGTGCCGTCCACGCTGACGACGGACGTGGACGTGAGCGGTCGGTGGCTGGGGACGTGGATCGGCACGGGGCTCTTCGACTCGCCGCGTGAGGAGAGCCTCACGCTCGATCTCAAGCAGGCGGGGTACGTCGGCGCCGGCCGCCTGGTGTTCGACGGCGCCACCGCGGCGGAGTCGGTGCCCTGGGAGGTCCGCCTCCAGGGGCTGTCGGGCATCCGCGTCGCGGCGACGATCTTCGGCGCCGACGTCCGCGTGCGCCACGAGGTCGACGGGCGCATCTTCGCCGCCGACCTCACGCTGGTGGACGCCGACCGGATGGTGGGCGACGTGCGCGGCCGCGGCTGGCCGGGCGTGCGGCTGCTCCTCACGCGCGTGCGCCCCAGCGCGCCGCCGCAGGCGCGCGTCGTGCCGCCGGTGCCCGCCGTGATGGACGTGCCGGCGACGGTGCTCGAGCCGCCGCCGCCGGTGCCCGACGACGTGATCCCGGCGGCGGGCGAGCCGACCGGGCCCGACCCCGTGCCGATCGCCGCGGCCCCGCCCTCGGAGGAGCCGCAGCGGCCCGACGCGCCCGAGGCGCGGCCGCGCCTGGACGAGTTCGTGGAGACGCCCGACCTGCGCGTCGTGTTCTTCGGCTTCGACAGCGCGACGCTCCGCCCCGAGGCGCGCGAGACGCTGACGATCGACGCCGAGTGGCTGAAGGCGCACGACGACCTCGTGGTGACGATCGAGGGGCACTGCGACGAGCGCGGCACCTCCGAGTACAACCAGGCGCTCGGCGACCGCCGCGCGCAGTCGGTGAAGGACAGCCTGGAGGCGGCGGGGGTCGCCGCCGACCGCCTGGCGACGATCAGCTACGGCAAGGAGCGGCCCGTCTGCAGCACGGACACCGAGGAGTGCCGGGGGCTGAACCGGCACGTCGAGTTCCGCATCAAGAGCCGCTGACCCGGGCGGCTCACCCCGGCAGGATGCGCAGCCGCCCGGGGCCGGTGTCCCAGGCGTTGCGGCCGTAGAAGTCCACCGCGGCGTAGCGCTGGTCGGCGTACACGGGATCGATGCCCCAGGTCACCAGCGCCTCGCGGAAGACGCTGTCGGCCTGGGCCTTGGTCACGCCCTGCTCGTGGGTCTGGTAGAGCCAGTCGTGGACGACGCCCGCCCACGGGCAGGGCGGCCCGGTGAGGCCGGCGATGACGCGCGGGATGGACTCGAAGTCGGTCACGAAGCCCCGGCTGACGGTGACGGTGCGGGCGAGGAGGTCGCTCTCGTAGTCGAACGGCGCCAGCAGCGTGTAGACGAGGCGGCCGCCGTCGGTCTCCTTGCGCAGCCGGACGTCGAGCGCGTCGGTGACGAAGCGGCTCATGCCGCCGGGGCGCGCGCCATCGTCAGCCGGCGAGCGGACCGAAGGGCGGCGGCGCGCCGTCGCGCCAGCGGTCCGGCACGATGCCGAACGCCTCGATGAAGCGCTGCCAGCCGCTGGCGAACGTCAGCGTCATGCCGAGGTCGATCAGCTCGTCGTCGGTGAAGTGCCGCTTGAGCTCGGCGTGCAGCTCGGCGTCGATGACCGGGCGCTCGCCGGCGAGGCGGTCGGCCAGCCGCAGCGCGGCCTTGGTCCGCGCCGGCAGGTCGGAGCGCTCGTAGTCGACCACCTTGGCCACCAGCGCCTCCGTCGCGCCCCGGCCCACGGCCGAGGACGAGCGCGCGAGGCTTCAGTGCACGCACCGGTTGGCCCACGCCAGCCGCACGCGCAGCAGCTCGAACAGCTCGGGCTCGATGGTGGAGCCGCCGCCGTAGATGTAGCGGATGAACGACCAGGTGGCCTCCAGCAGCGCCGGCCGCCGCGCCATCGTGAGGAAGAGGTTGTCGTCCTCGTAGGCGTTGCGGTACCAGCGCTCGAGCATGCGCTGCAGCGGCTCGGCCAGCTCCTCGCGCCGGGCCTTGGGCAGGAGACCGCGGTCGTTGGCCATGACGTCCCTCCGCCCGCGCTCAGCGGCGCGCGAGCTCGGCCACGCGCCTGAGCGGGGTGCCGTCCCGGCGCGCGATCACCCGGCGCGTGGGGCGGGTGCCGTCGCCGAAGGTCGGCTGCCAGCACGAGTGCTTGCCGGCGCCGCCCGCGACGATCACGTGGATGTCCTCCGCCCGGCGCACGATCGACAGCATCGTGTCGGGCGCGCTCACCGCGCGGTGCCGCTCGATCTGCTGCTGCTGGTACTCGCGCCCCAGGCGCGCCAGCGGGAAGCGCGCGTGCTCGAACAGGAACTCCTTCACCGCCTTCTTGGTGTAGCCGTCGCGCGCGATGGTGGCGGCGTGCTCGGGGCCGAGCGAGAGCAGCGGCCACCCCCAGCCGAGCAGGTTGTTGCTGCCGGCCTGGCCCATGGCGCCGGCCACCGTGAGCAGCACGCCGAGGCCGGTGTTGCTGAAGTGGTCCTGGATGTTGTGCGGCCCCTCGCAGCCGAACGCGTGCACGACGCTGACGTCGGCGGGGAAGCCGGCCTCGACGGAGAGCGGCTCCCACGGGCTCTCCGCCTCGTTCTCCGCCACGCAGTACGCGAGCTTGGCGGGGCTGCCCTGGGTGGCGCGGTCGCCGCTGCCGGGCAGGCCGCCGCCGACGTTCATGAGCACCAGCCGCACCGCGCGCCCGATCGTGACGTTGGCGCGGAACCCCTGGCCGAAGGCGTTGTAGCCGCCGTTGAGGCCGATCTCGCGGGCGATCGGCCCGTTCACGACGAGGAGCGGGGCCACCGGGTGCGTGGTGGCCTGCACGGAGTCGAGGTTGAACAGCGGGTCGGCCAGCGCCTCGAGGCCGGCGAGGATCACCGGGAAGTACTCGGGACGGCAGCCGGCCATCACCGCGTTGACCGCGATCTTCTCGACGGTGGCCTCGCCCTGCCGCGGCGGCAGCACCCCGAGCACCTCGCGCGGGTCGCGGTCGGTGAAGGCCAGCATCTCGCGCACGCGCGCCTCGGTGGGTGGCACGATCGGCAGCCCGTCCGTCCAGCCCCGCTCCTGGTAGTGCGCGTCGATCGTCTCGTAGGTACCGTCGAACTCGAACGTGACCGCGGCGGGGCCGGGCGCGCTCATGAGCGCGTCAGCGCCTTGAGGACGGACTCGAGCGCGAGATCGGCCTTGCGGACGACCTCGTCCTCGTGAATGCCGCCGAGCGGGTGGGGGACGAGGGCCAGCGGCAGGTCAGCGATGCCGCGGTTCTTCGCCTCCAGGCGCGCGAGCGCCTCGAACTCGAACGTGCCCATGACGGCGGTGGGAACGCCGCGCTGCTCCAGCATGATGGCGCCGTGGATACTCCACGACGTGCACGACCCTCAGTCGGCGCTGCCGACCAGGGCGAGGTCGCAGTGCGACAGCGCCTCGAGGACCTCGGGCGACGGCGGCCCCGCCACCGGCTTCTCGCGCTTGACGATCTCGCCGGCGCCGTAGCGCTCTTGCAGGGTCTTCGCCACCGCCAGCATCAGGGTGCCGGCGTTGGCCTTGCCGTTGTCGAGGATGCCGATGCGCTTGCCGGCCAGGCTCGGCAGGCGCGCGGCGAGCTGGGCGGCGACGGCGCGCGGCTCGGCGGTGGGATCGTAGAGACGGATCATGGGACTCTCCCTCCTTGGCGCGACCATTATGCCGTAAGATCTGGCCGCAATGCTCTCGATGGCGGTGCGCGCGCGCACGCTGGGCGGCCTGCTCGACGAGGTCGCCGCGGCGCGGCCGGGCGCCGAGGCGATCGTCTTCCAGGGCGAGCGGGTGACCTACGCGGCGCTGCGCGAGCAGGCGGAGACGGTGGCGCGCGCGCTGCTGGCCCTCGGCGTGGGGAAGGGCGATCGCGTGGCGCTGCTGCTGCCCAACCGGCCGGAGTGGCTCGTCGGCGCCTTCGCCGCCGCCAAGGTCGGCGCGCTCACGGTGGCGATCAGCACGTTCTCCACGCCGCGGGAGATCGCGTGGACGGTCGAGCACGCGCGGCCGCGCGTCATCGTCACCATGGAGTCGTTCCGCGGTCGCGGCTATCTCGCCGCGCTCCACACGCTGTGTCCCGAGCTGGCATCCGCCACGCCCGGCGCGCTGCGCTGTGAGCGGCTGCCCGAGCTGCGCGCCGTCGTGTCGGTGGACGACCGCCGGCACGACGGTCTCGCTCGCTGGGCCGATCTCCCGGCGCGGGCGGCGGCCGTCAAGCCGGCGGCACTGGCGGCGGCGCAGGCCGCGGTCGGTCCCGCCGACATCTGTTTCGTCCTCTACACGTCGGGGTCGACGGCCACGCCCAAGGGCGTGACGCTCGCGCACGGCGGCGTGGTCGCCAACGGCTTCGACATCGGCGAGCGCCAGCGGCTGACCGCGGCGGACCGTCTGTGGCTGTCGGTGCCGCTCTTCTGGTCGTTCGGCTCGGCGAACGCGCTCCCGGCGATCCTCAGCCACGGCGGCGCGCTCGTCCTGCAGGAGAGCTTCGAGCCGGGCGAGGCGCTGGCGCTGCTGGACGGCGAGCGCTGCAGCGTGTACTACGGGATGGCCAACATGGCGCGCGCGATCCTCGAGCATCCCGATCGGCCGCGGCGGCCGCTGGCCGCGATGCGCACGGGGCTCACCATCGGCCTGCCCGAGGACATCGCGATGACGATCGAGGCGGTGCGCGCGCCCGAGCTGTGCAACGTGTACGGCGCCACCGAGACCTACGGCAACTGCGCGGTGACCGATGCCCACGATCCCCTCGAGGTCCGGCTGACCACGCAGGGCCGGCCGCTGCCCGGCATGGAGATCCACGTCGCCGACCCCGGCACCGGGCGTCGCGTGCCGTGCGGGGAGATCGGCGAGTTCCGCGTGCGGGGCCATCTCACGCCCGGGTACTACCGCGATCCCGAGCAGACACGCGGGGCCTTCGACGCCGACGGCGCGTTCATGACGGGCGATCTCGGCCTCGTCCGCGAGGACGGGCGCGTGAGCTTCCGCGGCCGGCTGAAGGAGCTGATCAAGACGGGCGGCGCCAACGTGGCGCCGCTGGAGGTGGAGGCCATCTTGATGGCCCACCCGGCCGTCAAGCAGGCCTATGTCGTCGGCGTGCCCGACCGCGCCCGCGGCGAGGTCGGCGTCGCGGCCGTCGAGCTGCATCACGCCGGCGCCGCCACCGCGGAGGCGCTCACCGCGTTCTGCCGCGAGCGGCTGGCCAGCTACAAGGTGCCCGCGCGCATCGTGTTCCGCACGGCCGAGGAGTTCCCGCGGACCGCGACCGGCAAGGTGCAGAAGCCGCGATTGCGCGAGGAGCTCGAGCGGCGGGTCCGCGAGGACGGGGTGGCCTGATGCGCGCGGTCGTCTGCCGCGCGTGGGGCGAGGTCGAGGGGCTGACGCTGGAGGACGTGAAGGCGCCGACGCCGGCGCGCGACGAGGTGCTGATCGACGTGCGGGCGACGGCGGTGAACTACGCCGACGCGCTGCTGGTCGCCGGCACGTACCAGACGAAGCCCCCGCTGCCGTTCAGCCCCGGGCTGGAGACGGCGGGCGTGGTGGCCGCCTGCGGCGCGGACGTGACGCGCTTTTCCCCCGGCGATCGCGTCATGGCGATCCTGGCCCACGGCGGCCTGGCCGAGCAGGCCGTCGCCCCCGAGGCCGAGACGTTCGCGATTCCCGACGGCATGAGCTTCGAGGAGGCGGGCGCCTTTCCCGTCGCCTACATCTCCAGCCACGTCGCCCTGCGCTGGCAGGGCCGGCTGGAGGCCGGCGAGACCCTGCTGGTACTGGGCGCCGCCGGCGGCGTGGGCCTCACCGCGGTGGAGATCGGCAAGGCCATGGGCGCGCGCGTCATCGCGGGCGCCAGCACGCCGGACAAGCTCGCGGTGGCGCGCGAGCGGGGCGCCGACGAGGTCGTCAACTACACGACCGAGAAGCTGACCGAGCGGGTCATGCGACTCACCGACGACAAGGGCGCCGACGTCTGCTTCGATCCGGTCGGCGGCCCGCTGTTCGACGCCGCGCTGTCCGCGCTGGGCTGGGGCGGCCGCATCCTCCTCGTCGGCTTCGTCGGCGGCGTGCCGCAGATCCCGGCCAACCGGCTGCTGGTGAAGAACCGCGCCGCGCTCGGCTCGTCGCTGCGCTACTACCGCTGGCACGCGCCGGACAAGCTGCGCCGCTCGGTGGAGGAGCTCCTCGGCTGGTACCGCGCGGGCCGGCTGCGGCCGTGCATCAGCCACCGGTTGCCGCTGGCGCGCAGCGCGGAGGCGATCCGCCTGCTGACGAGCCGCCGGGCCCACGGCAAGGTCGTCGTCGTCCCGGGGCGCGCCTAGATGGAGATCCGGCTCGAGGCCCACGGGCCCCACGTCGCGGTTGTGACCATCGACAACCAGCCGCGGCTCAACGCCATGACGCGGGCGATGATGGCGGAGCTCTCACGCGTATGGGACGAGCTCGAGCGGGGAAGCTGCCGCTGTGTCGTCCTCACCGGGGCCGGCGGGCGGGCCTTCAGCGCCGGCGCCGACATCAGCGGCGACCTTTCGGCGTCGACCGACACGGCGGCGATGGTCGGCCGCGCCCTGCTCAAGAGCCGCGTCTACACGAAGCCGATCGTGGCCGCGGTCAACGGCGACTGCGTGGGGGGCGGCCTCGAGCTGCTGCTCTCCACCGACCTCCGCGTCGCGGCGCCGCACGCGCGCTTCGGCCTGCCGGAGGTGAAGTGGTCCATCTACCCGTTCGGCGGCGCGACGATCAAGCTCGTGCAGCAGATCGGCCACGTGCACGCCATGGACCTGCTGCTCACCGCGCGGCTGATCGACGCCGCCGAGGCGGCGCGCCTGGGGCTGGTCAACCGGGTCGTGGAGGCCGAGCGCGTGCTGCCCATCGCGCTCGAGACCGCCGAGCGCATCGCGGCGAACAGCCCCAGCGCCGTGCAGGCCGTGAAGCAGCAGATCAGCGCGACGCTCGCGGAGCACGCCCGCGCGCGCGAGCCCCTCGACCAGGAGCTCGGCGACCGCGTGCGCGCCGGCGCCCACTTCCGCGAGGGCGTCGCCGCGTTCCGCGAGAAGCGCCCGCCCCGCTATGACTGAGACGGGGGACCGCGACCGGTCTCCCCAGAGAGGAGCACCCCGATGAGCGCGAAGAAGGGCGCCGGATTGCTGATGGTCTGGACCGACGTGCCGGCCGACAAGGAGGCGGAGTTCAACCGCTGGTACAACGAGGAGCACCTGGCCGAGCGGCTGGCGGTCCCCGGCTTTCTCGCCGCCGCCCGCTACGAGGCGGTGAAGGGCGGCCCCAAGCACCTCGCCTACTACGAGCTGGAGAGCGCGGCGGTGCTCGACAGCGCGGCCTACAAGAAGGTCCAGGCCAGCCCGACCCCGTGGACGCAGCGCAGCGGGCCGCAGGCGGTCGCCTCCACCTTCATCCGCAACATCTACACGATGATCCATCCGCGCACGCTGAGCCCGGCCGCCGCCGGCAGCGGCATGGCGCCCGCCCTGCAGATCGGGCGCATGGACGTGCCGGCCGCGGTCGATCGCGAGTGGAACGACTGGTACAGCACGATCTACGTCCCGAACTACGAGAAGGTCCCCGGCGTGATCCGCGGCCGGCGCTACCGCGCGGCCACCGGCACGCCGACCTATCTGACGCTCTACGAGTTCGAGCATCCCAAGGTGTCGGAGAGCGCGGCGTGGAACGCCCAGCGCGACGCGGTGCCGGCCTCGGTGGCGATGCGCGGGCACATGCGCCACGCGCCGGGCTCGCCCGGCGTCTACGTCAAGACCTTCGAGCTCAAATAGGAGGCGTCACATGCGACTCGCGGGCAAGGTCGCCCTCGTCAGCGGTGGGGCCAGCGGCATGGGGCAGAGCGAGGCGCTCGTCTTCGGTCGCGAAGGCGCGAAGGTCGTCGTGGCCGACCTGCTCGAGGCGGAGGGGCGGAAGGTGACCGACGCCATCGTCGCCGCCGGCGGCCAGGCGCGCTTCGTGCGCCTGGACGTCACCAGCGAGCCGGAATGGGAGAAGGCGATCAAGACCGCGGTGGACGCCTACGGCCGCCTCGACGTGCTGGTGAACAACGCCGGCATCAGCGGGACGTTCGATCCCGACACGCTGAGCACCGAGGCGTGGGACCGGCTGATGGCGGTCAACGCCAAGGGCGTCTTCCTCGGCATGAAGCACGCGATCCCCGCCCTGCAGCGCGCCGGCGGCGGCGCCATCGTGAACATCTCGTCCATCTCGGGGTTCGCCGGCCAGACCGGCATCCACATGGCCTACAATGCCTCCAAGGGCGCGGTGCGGATCATGACCAAGTCCGCCGCCGTCCAGTACGCGAAGGACGGCATCCGCGTGAACTCCGTGCACCCCGGCTTCATGCCGCCGATGCGGACCTCCAGGCTCACCGCCGACCCCGAGTGGCGCGCGAAGATGCTCAAGGCGGTGCCGATGAAGCGCGAGGGGCGCGTGGAGGAAGTCGCCCACGCCGTGCTGTTCCTGGCCTCCGACGAAGCCTCCTACATCACCGGCACCGAGCTGGTGGTGGACGGCGGCTACCTGGCCGTGTAGCGTCCGGCCGCCCGGATCACGGACCACACGCGCTCGGGGGTGGCCGGCATCTCGACGTGCTCGACGCCCAGCTCGGCGAGCGCGTCCACGATCGCGTTGACGATCGCGCCGAGCGCGGGGGTGGTCCCGCCCTCGCCGCCGCCGCGCAGGCCGAGCGGGTTGGTGGTGGACGGCACTTCGCTGAGCTCGGTGGTGAACGCGGGCAGCGCGTCGGCGCGCGGCAGCGCGTAGTCCATGAAGCTGGCCGACGGCATCTGCCCGTCGGCGTCGTAGTGGCAGAGCTCCCACAGCGCCTGCCCGGCGCCGGCCGCGATGCCGCCGTGGGTCTGCCCGTGCAGGATCAGCGGGTTGACCGCGCGGCCCACGTCGTCCACCGACGTCCAGCGCACGACCGCCACCGCGCCCGTCTCCGGGTCCACCTCGACCTCGCACACCGCGCAGCCGTAGGGATAGGACGGCACGCTCATCGTCTCGTCGCTCACGCCGGCGAGCGGCCCGCGCAGGTCGGCGGGCGCCTCCGCGCGCAGCGCCGCCGCCGCGACCGCGAACAGGTCCACCGAGCGGTCGGTGCCCCGCACGGTGAAGCGGCGGTGCGCGAACTCGATGTCGGCGGCGGCGGCCTCGAGCCGCCACGCCGCCAGCCGCGTGCCCCGCTCGACGATCTGGTCGGCGGCCCTCGCCATCACGACCGCGGCCAGCCGCATCGAGCGGCCGGAGTGCGAGCCGCCGCCGACGGCGGCCACGTCGGTGTCGCCGGTGAGCAGGCGCACGCGGTCGTGCTCCACGCCGAGCCACTCGACGACGAGCTGGGCGAACGACGTCTCGTGGCCCTGGCCGGCCGACAGCGTGCCGAGGACGACGTCCACCGTGCCGTCGGGCCGCACGGTGATCTCGGCGCGCTCGCGCGGCGCGCCGGTGTTGAGCTCGAGATAGTTCGCCAGCCCGATGCCGCGGTAGCGCCCGCGCCGGCGCGCCGCGGCCCGGCGCGCCTCGAAGCCCGCCCAGTCGGCCAGCGCCACCGCGCGGTCCTGCGCCGCCGCGTAGTCGCCGCTGTCGTAGACGAGGCCGAGCGGGTTGCGGTACGGCATCGCGCCGGCGGGGACGAGATTGCGCCGACGCAGCGCGACCCGGTCGAAGCCGTGGCGGCGGGCGGCCAGGTCGATCAGCCGCTCGACGACGTACATCACCTCGGGCCGGCCGGCCGCGCGGTACGGCGTGGTCGGCGACGTGGTGCTGAGCACTGCGCGCCCGCGCATGAAGGACACCGGCACGTGATAGACGCTGGTCGAGATCGCGATGCCCTTGGCGAGCGGGATGAACGACACCGCGTGGGCGCCGACGTTGCTGACGTTCGTCCCGCGGAACGCGAGGAACGCGCCCTCGGCGTCCAGCGCGAGCTCGGCGTGGGCGAGGAGGTCGCGGGCGTGATAGTCGGTGAGGAACGCCTCCCGCCGCTCGCACGTCCACTTGACCGGCCGGCCCAGCCGCCGCGCCGCCCACGCGACCAGCGCGAACTCCGGATACGACGCGTTGCGCGTGCCGTAGTTGCCGCCGACGTCGCGGGCGACGACGCGGACGGCGCTCTCGGGGACGCCCAGCGTGCCGGCGAGGTCGGCGCGGCAGCGCTGCACGCCGCCCGAGCCGGCGTAGAGGGTGTAGCGCCCGGTCGCCGCGTCCCAGGCGCCGACCGCCGCGCGCGGCTCCATTGGCACGCCGGTCACGCGGTTCACGCGCGTGTCGAGGGTCACGACGTGCGCGGCCCGCGCGAACGCGGCGGCGACGGCCGCGGCGTCGCCCGCCTCGGAGTCCACGCACACGTTCGACGCCGCCTCGTCGTACAGCGCCGGCGCGCCCGGCGCGGTGGCGGCGGCGGCGGTGGGCAGGGCGGGCAGAACGTCCCACTCCACGCGCACGCGCTCGGCGCCGTCGCGGGCGGCGGCGGCCGTCGTCGCGATCACCATCGCCACCGGCTCGCCGACGCAGCGCACCCGGTCGGCGGGCAGGGGGACGTGGGGGGCCAGGAAGAAGGGCGTGCCGTCGCGGCTCGTGAGCGGGACCTCGTGCGGGTTCGCCGGCACCGGGCGATGGGGGATGGGGCCCACGCCGTCGGCGGCGGCGTCGGCGCCGGTGAGCACGGCGAGCACGCCCGGCGTTTTCAGCGCCCGGCGGCCGTCGATCGCGCGGATGCGCGCGTGGGCGTGGGGCGAGCGCACCAGGCACGCGTAGGCCTGCCCCGGCAGGTTGACGTCGTCGCCGAAGCAGCCGGCGCCGGCGACGAGCCGGGCGTCCTCCTTGCGCGCGACGGGCTTGCCGATGCCGTGGCGCGCGGCGTGAGTGCGCGAGGCGAGGAACGACACCGCGCTACTCCTTGAACTGCGCCGCGCGCCAGCGCAGGGCGGCGCCGAGCCCCTCCTTGTCCCGGATCTCGTCGAACGTCGTGCCGATCTCGGTGCGGGCCGCGTAGAGCGGCGCCAGCACGTCGAGGCCGGCACGGATGGCGTTGCGGAAGCCGGCGGCGTCGGCGCCGCGGTTCACCGCCAGCTTGGTCGCGGCCAGCGCCTCCGGCGCGATCAGCGCCATCCGCCGGGCCAGCTTCAGCGTGGCGCTCTCCAGCTCGGCGCGGGGCACCACGCGGTTGACCATGCCCCACGCCAGCGCGGTGCGCGCGTCGATCGGGTCGCCCAGGTAGAGCAGCTCGCGGGCGCGCTTGAGGCCGACGATGAACGGCATGATGAGCGCAGGGCCGACGTTGGAGAAGCGGATCTCCGGCTCGCCGAAGAGCGCGTCGTCGGCGGCGACCGTGACGTCGCACATCATCACCATCTCGCAGCCGCCGCCCAGGCAGTGGCCCTGCACGGAGGCGATCACCGGCTTGCGCATGTCCCACGGCGTCATCTCGAGCGTCACGTCGTCGGTCAGCGACTCGTGCCACGCCAGCGCGTTGCCCTTGCGGGCGGCGCGCGCCGGGCTGGGCGCGATGTCGTAGCCCGCCGAGAAGCTCCGCCCCTCGGCGCGCAGCACGACCACGCTGGTGGCGGGATCGCGGTCGGCCTCGTGGAAGCGCTCGATCAGGAGCCGCTTGAGCTCGGCGGTGATCGCGTTGAGCTTCTCGGACCGGTTGAGCGTGACGATGCCGACCTTGCCGTCCACGCGGTAGTCGACGAGGGGCGCGGTCATGCGCGGCTCCTCCAGAGGGCGGCGGTCGCCAGGCGCGCCCCCTCGGCCATGGCGGCCAGCTTGGCCCAGACGATCTCCGGCTCCACCTGCGGCCGCGAGCGGGCGAACGTGCCGAAGCCGCAGTCGCTGCCGGCGATGACGCGCTCGCGCCCGACCACCTCGGCGTAGCGGACGATGCGCTGCGCCACCAGCTCGGGGTGCTCGATGAAGTTGGTCGTCGAGTCGAGCACGCCGGGGATCAGGATCTTGTCGTCGGGCAGCTTCGTCTCCTTGAAGACGACCCACTCGTGCTCGTGGCGGGGATTGGCCCCCTCCAGCGAGATCGCCGAGGGCCGGGCCCGGAGCACGACCGGCAGGATGTCGCGCAGCGGGATGTCGCGGTGGTGCGGCCCCTCGTAGTTGCCCCAGCAGAGATGCATGCGCACGCGCTCGGGCGGCACGTCGCGCAGCGCGTGGTTGAGCGCCTCGACGTTGGCGGCGGCGATCTTGAGGAACTCCGCCGTGCTGAGGTCGGGGAACGCCAGGTGGTGTCCCATCGCCAGGTCGGGACAGTCCACCTGCAGGACGAACCCGGCCCGGACGATCGCGTCGTACTCGTCCTTCATGATGTCGGTCAGCCGCGCCAGGTACGCCTCGCGGCTCGGATAGTGCTCGTTGCGCAGGAAGTGGGCGATGACGCCGGGCGAGGCGGCGGTCATGAAGACCTCGGCGGGCGGGGTGGCCGCCACCGCCGCCCGGAGGTTCTCGACGTCGACGGCGATGGCGTCGCGGTCGCGCCAGTCGATCGGCCCCGTGCACGACGGCCGCGAGACGGACTGGCGCGGGTTGCGGGCGAGCGCCTCGGGGAAGTCGCTCCAGTCGGCGCGCTGGCTGACGAGGCTGGTGCCGTCGAAGCCGGTGAGCCGGTGGCGCACGTACGTCGAGTAGCCGACCTTGCCCTGCTCGCCGTCGTTGACCACGTCCACGCCGGCGCCGATCTGCTTGCGCACGACCTCGCCCACCGCCTGCCGCACGCGCGCGGCGAACGCCGCCGGGTCGGGCGGCGTGCCGGCGTCGAGCGCCTCCAGCGTGGCGGTGAGATCCCACGGGCGCGGCAGGCTGCCGGTGTGCGTCGTCAGGATGCGCTCGGTGCTGCGCTTCATACCGGCCACCCCAGCCACTCGCACACGCCGCGGCCCATCACCCACTCGAGGTCCTCGCCCTTCAGCCACGGCAGGTGCTCGGTGAACAGCGTGATGCACTCGTAGTACGTGCACGGCATGCGCGTGAGGTCGGTGCCCCAGAACACGCGGCGCGGGCCGAAGGCGTCCACCAGCGTGCGGATGTGCGGGTGCAGGTCGCGGAACGGGTACGTCTCGTTCGACAGCGACACCATCCCCGAGGCCTTGACCGCGACGTTCTTGTGCTTCGCCAGCGCGCACACCGCCGGCAGGTCCTCCCACACCTTGGGCCCCTTGCCGCGCACGTTGAGGCCGACGTGATCGATCACGAGCTTGAGCCCGGGGTGGCGGCCGGCGATGCGGTCGAGGTGATCGAGCGCCCCCGGCATCAGCACCATGAGCGGGACGCCGGCCTTCTCGGCCGCCGGCCACAGCCAGTCGGCGGTGGTGTCGGTGAGGAAGTGGCGGTAGTGCTCGTTGTGGAAGGTGTGGCGCATGCCGAGCATGCCGGGCTGCCGGCGCCAGTCGGCGACCTGCGCGCGGCTGGCCGGATCGCCCAGCGGCAGGCGGCCCATCACGGCGAAGCGGTCGGGGTAGGCGCGCGCGGCCTCCAGCGCCACGTCGTTGCGATCGCCCTCCCACGAGGGGGGCACGATCACCACGCGCCGCACGCCGGCGAGATCCATCTGGAGCAGCATCGTCTCCCTGGTGATCGGGTAGGGCTTCTGCGCTTCCTTGGCGCGCCCGGGCGGCCACGGGCGGTCCGGGGTCTCGGCATGCCACAGGTGCACCTGCGAGTCGGCGATGAGCATGAGTCCCTCCCTGGCCTGTCTACTCCAGCGCGTCGAGCGGCGCCACCGGCACGCGCGTCTCCTGGCCGCCGCGCTCGGCCGAGAGGTAGCCGGCGTAGAGCGTGGCGACCGTGTCGTGGGCGACGGCGGCGCCGGCCTGCGGGCGCCGCCCGGCCGCGCAGCACTCGAGGAAATCCTGGATCTCCGCGTAGAACCCCTGCTGCCACTCCTCGTCGGCGGCGGGGTGGCTCCAGCCTTCCTTGGTGCCGGTCTTCTCGACCACGTAGACGTCCCGGAGCTGGTCGGCGGCCGGGTTGTAGGTGTCGAGCAGGTTGACCGGGTTGAGCCGGCAGGTCGTGCGGTGGTTGTTGGCGAAGACCTCGAGCCAGTTGGACACGCCGCCCAGCACCAGCTCGCTGGCGAACACGTCGGCCACGGTGCCGTCGTCGAAGACGACGTGCAGCTGGCTGTAGTCCTCGACGTCCTCGTAATCGGTGCGCAGGAAGCCGCGGTCGCGGAACGCCGGCAGCCGCGTGATCGCGTGGACGCGGCACGAGACCGCCGCCGGGCGGATCGGCCGGCCGTCCCGGGCGCGCCCCTCCACCTGCTTGAGGTACAGGCACGCGCTCAGCGGGTGGCAGCCCTTGCCGACCAGCGAGCCGCCGCCGGCGTGACGCCAGATGCCGTAGGTGGGCGAGTGCGAGCCGCTGTGCGACTCGCCGCCCAGCATCCAGAGGATCTGTGCGCCGGTCTTCTCGACGATCTCGCGCTCCTTCTGCACGGCGGGCGCGTAGATCCAGTTCTCGGCGTAGGCGAGCACCACGCCGCGCCGGCGGGCCGCGCCGACGATGCGCGTGGCGCTGGCGAGCGCGTCCTCGAGGAGGGCCGGGCCGCCCCGCGTGCGCTCGAACGCGCCGGTGAACGGCTTCTCCACGATCACGTGCTTGCCGGCGTCGATCGCCTCCAGCGCGGCCGGCTCGTGGGTGCTCGGCGGCGCGCAGACGTCCACGACGTCCACGTGGGGCAGCATCGCGGCCAGCGTCGGGTAGGGCGCGGCGCCGCTCTCGCGCGCCAGCGCCTCGCGTCGCCCGGCCGTCGGCGACGTCACGCCGGCCAGCCGCGCGTCCACGCCGTAGACGCGGCGGTAGGCGGCCAGGTGCAGGTGGGCGGCGAAGCGCGAGCCGACGAGGCCGATGCGAAGCGCGGCCACGTCAGAGGCTGCGGTACTTGTCGGCGTCCGTGAGGCGCCGCTTCGTCTCCTCGGCGCTGCGCTGCTGGTGCTCGTGCGTCTGGCCGCGCTGGGCTTCCGCGGCCGCGACGCGCTCGTTGGCCGTCGCGATCCACTGGTCGATGGCGGTCACCCAGTCCTTGATCCGCTCCTCGCTGCAGGCGAACACCATCGCGCGGTCGCGGACCGTCACGAGGCTCGGCATGTAGATCGCGGCGGACTCGCTCGGCGTGTTGAAGAACTTGAGCCACTCGCGCGAGGGCGCTGCGCTCAAGGGGATCGTCCAGCTGAACTCGCCCTTCTGCTCCCCGACCGGCTGCGGCCCCGCGGTCCGCTGGACTGGCTCGGCCATCAGGCCATCAACCCGTAGAACTTCGCGGCGTTCTCGCAGGTGATCTTGCGGGTGACCTCCGCGGGCAGGTGGCCGAACTGCTCGGCGATGTACTTCGACGACTCCGGCCACACGCCGTCGGTGTGCGGGTAGTCGGAAGCCCACATCAGCGTCTCCGCGCCCATGTCCTCGATGAGCTTGGTGCCGATGCGGTCGAACTGGAACGTCGCCTTGCACTGGCGGCGCCAGTAGTCGCTCGGCTTCATCGTCAGGCCGAGGTCGCGGAAGCGGTCCTCCCACTCGAAGTCCATCCGGTCGAGCGCGTAGGGGATCCAGCCGATGCCGCTCTCGCCGAAGGAGATCCTCATGTTCGGGTAGCGCTCCAGCACGGCGGCGCCGATGATCGCGGCCAGGATGTTGACGAGGTTCATCTGGAAGCCGGAGACGCCCGTGAAGAGCGCGGCGCGCTTGGCCATGCCCGTCGCCTTCTCACGGATGGCCGGCGAGGTGCTGGGGAAGGTGTGGAAGTGCAGCGGCAGGTTCACCTCGTTCACGGCCTTCCACAGCGGCTCCCACATCGGATGCCACATCGGCTCCATGTCCCACGAGCACGAGAGCTCGAGCCCGCGCAGGCCCAGCGTGGCCACCCGGTGGATCTCCTTCACGGCGGCGTCGATGTCGCCGTAGGGGAGGCAGGCCAGCCCGATCTGGCGGTCGGGATAGTGGTGGCAGAAGTCGGCCAGCCAGTCGTTGTAGATGCGGAACATCTCCTTGGCCGCCTCGTGATCGCTCAGCCGCGTGGCGGCGCCGAGAATGCCGAAGATGACCTCGGCGTCCACACCGTCGCGCTCCATGTCTTTGAGACGCAGGTGCGGATCGGTCGGCCGGCGGATGCCCTTCTTGCCGTCGGTGTAGAGCCCGGTCTCCGCCATCTTGTCGACGCGGTAGTTCTGGCCGGGCACCAGCTTCTGGCCGGAGGGCCCCACGCCGCCGACCAGGCCGAACGACGTCCCGGCCTTGCACGTCCACTGCGGGCCGTCGGGGCCGTCGGTCACGTAGGGCATTCGGTCGCGCATGGCCACCGAGGCGTTGGCGGTGAAGAGGTCGGCGGGGATCCACGGCATGTCGATGTGGCAGTCGGCGGAGATCCGGTTGTACGTGGTCATGACTCTCACAGTCCTCCGGTCACGTCGATGGTGACTCCGGTGACGAAGTCGGCGTCGCTCGAGGCGAGGAAGCAGATGACCCGCGCCTGGTCCCGGGGCTCGGCGATCCGGCGCAGCGGCACTTTCTCGATCTCCTGGGCCTGCTCCGCCGCCGACATCCGGTCCCAGCGGGGGCGCAGCCGCGGGCTCAGCGTGAGGCTGGGCGCGATCGCGTTGACGTTGATGCCGTACGGGCCGAGCTCGAGGGCGAGCTTGCGGGTGAGCGCGATGATGCCGCCCTTGGCCGTCGCGTAGGCGCTGCTGCTGGACGCGCTCTTGCCGCGGCCGGCGATGGACGAGATGTTGACGATCTTGCCGGCGCGCTGGCGCTTCATCACGGGGACGACGGTGTGGCAGAAGAGGAACGTGCCGGTGAGGTTGAAGTGCAGGAGCTGCTGCCACTCGGCCAGCGTCAGCTCCTCCAGCGGCGCCGCCGGCTTGCCGATGATGGTGGAGCCACCGACCGCGTTGACCAGGATGTCGATCCGGCCGTGGGTGTCCACCGTGCGGCGCACGGCGTCCTCCACCTGGGCGGCGTCGAGCGCGTCGGCGGGCAGCGCGTGGGCGACGCCGCGGCCGGCGCGGATGGCGCCGACGACCTGCTCGAGGGCGTCCTTGTCGTTGTCGACGGCGACGACGGTGCCGCCCTCGCCGCCGATGATCTCGGCGGTGACGCGGCCGATGCCGCGCCCGGCCGCGGTGACGAGCGCGACCTTGGACTGGAATCGCATGGCCGTCGGCCTAGCTGCGGAACGAGGGGTCGCGGCGGTCGAGGCGGCGCAGCAGCCCCGGCCACGCCAGCCGTCCCTGGCCGCCCCGGCGGCGCTGCTCGGCGGCGGCCGACGCGTAGCCGCGGTCGATGATCTCCTTGGAGACGTGGATCAGCTCGCCGCCGCCCGACTGGGCGCGCACCTGGATCGCGCACGAGGCCTCCAGGTAGTACATGCGGATGAAGGCGTCGGCGACCGTCTCGCCGACGGTGAGCAATCCATGATTGCGCAGGATCAGCGAGCCGTGCTCGCCGAGGTCGGCGACCAGCCGCGGCTTCTCCGCGTCGTTCAGCGCCGGCCCCTCGTAGTCGTGGTAGCCGACGCTGGTGAGCACGAACAGCGAGTGCTGGGAGAGCGGCAGCAGCCCCTCGCGCTGGGCCGACACCGCCACGCCGTTGAGCGTGTGGGTGTGCAGCACGCAGCGGGCGTCGTGGCGCGCTCCGTGGATCGCGCTGTGGATGACGAAGCCGGCGGCGTTCACCGGGAACGGCGAGTCCTGCACCTTGTCGCCGTGGAGGTCGATCTTCACCAGGCTGGAGGCGGTGATCTCGTCGAAGAACACGCCGTAGGGGTTGATGAGGAACTGGTCCTCGGTGCCCGGCACGCGCATCGAGATGTGGGTGAAGACGAGGTCCTCCCAGCCGAACAGCGCCACCAGCCGGTAGGCGGCGGCGAGGTCCACGCGCACCGCCCACTCCTCGGGGGACACCTTGCCCTGCAGCGACGGAATCTCCAGCGCGCTGGTCGTCATCGTGGATCCTCTCGGGTCAGATGTTGTAGAGCTTCGCCACGTTGTCGCAGGTGATCTTGCGGCGCACGCGCTCGGGGAGACCGCCCAGGTGCTTGTCGAGGTGGCCGCGCGAGTCGGGCCACACGCAGTCCGGGTGCGGATAGTCCGCCCCCCAGATGATGTTGTCCTCGCCGATCAGCGGGATGATCGGCTCCAGGTACTGGTCTTGCTGGTACGTGACGTACCCCTGCCGCCGGAAATAGTCGCTCGGCTTCAGCGTGAACCCCAGCGCCCGGCCGCGGTCCTCGTACTCGGTGTCGAGGCGGTCGAAGACGTAGGGCAGCCACGTCACCCCCGACTCGCCGAGGACGAACCTCATGGCGGGGTACTTCTCGCAGGCGCCCGAGGCGATCACCGACACCAGCACCTCCATGGTGTCGAGCTGGAAGAGCGCGGAGCGCACCAGCCGCCACTGCACCATGTACTTCTGCTCCATCTCCGGCGTGTCGGGCGCGCGCACGGCCTTGAAGCCGGTGGAGTGGAACGAGATGGGGAAGTTGCACTCGGCCGCCGCCTCCCACATGGGGTGCCACTCGTGCTGGTAGAGCGGCACGTTCATCCGCTTGAAGGCGAGGTCCCCGCCGCGCAGCCCCAGCTTGGCGCACCGGCGCACCTCGGCGGCGGCCGCCAGCGGATCGTTGTTGGGGATGATGGCCAGCGGAAACACCCGGGTGGGGTCGGAGCGCCGGGCGAAGTCGGCCGCCCAGTCGTTGTAGACGGCGTTGGCCCACGCGCGGATGTCGCCGCTGGCGATCAGGTCGTTGATCATCAGGCAGCCGTAGATCACCTCG
>JBGQFW010000059.1:0-26212 GCA_041497115.1 Methylomirabilia bacterium | reverse complement strand
CTCGTGCAGACGCTCAACATCGCCACGCTCGGCACCGCCCTGGCCATCGCGCTCTCGCTGCCCGTCGCGTACCTGGCCGCGCTCAACACGACGCCCGACCGCGCGACCTACGCGGCGGCGCGGCTCGTCATGGTCGTCAGCCGCTCGGTGGACACGCTCATCTGGGCGCTGATCTTCATCATCGTCGTGGGCCCCGGCTCGCTGGCGGGCGTGCTGGCGGTGGCGGTGCGCTCGATCGGCTTCGTCTCCAAGCTGCTCGCCGAGGGCATCGAGGAGATCGAGCGCGGGCAGGTCGAGGCGATCGTGGCGACCGGCGCCGACCGCTGGCGGGTGCTGCTCTACGCGATCGTGCCGCAGGTGCGACCGGTGTTCGCCGGCGTGTCCATCTACCGGTGGGACATCAACATCCGCGAGTCCACCGTGCTCGGCCTCGTCGGCGCCGGCGGCATCGGCTTCGCGCTGAACGAGGCAATCCTGGGGCTCGAGTGGCGGCGGGTGGGACTGATCCTCGTCATCATCCTGGCGATCGTCGTCGTCGCCGAGGCCGGCTCGGCGTTCGTGCGCCGGCGCGTCACCTAGCGGCCCGCCTCCACATATAGCTCGATCTCGTGGCCGTCGGGATCGCGCACGCAGAAGCCGCGCTCGTACTCGCCGAACGGCGTGAGCCCGTGCGCCTCCACCCAGCGCCGCGCCGCCGCCAGCTCCTCGAGCGTCGCGCCGACGGTGAAGGCGACGTGGTAGAGGCCGGGCACGCCCTTGGGCTGCGGCCCCGGCCCGTCGGCCCGCGCCAGCTCGCAGGAGACGTCGTGATGATGGGCGCCGGCGGAGAAGAACACGATCCGGCCGTTCTTGCCGGTGCCCGTCTCGGCGAGGCCGAGGACGTCGCGGTAGAAGCGGCGGCAGGCGTCGAGGTCACGCACGAAGAAGGAGACGTGGCCGAGCTCGCGGACGGCGAGGCGTCCTGTCTCCATCGCGGGCAGTAGTGTAACATTGCCTGGTCATGGCTGATTCGAAGCCGGCGGCACTGGACGGCGCCGTCGCGAGCGGGTTTCTCGCCACCTCCGAGCGCGTCAAGCCGCACACGAAGCTCATCGCGCTGCTCGCGCTGGGCCACTTCGTGATCGACGTGAACCAGGGCGCGCTGCCGGCGGTGCTGCCGTTCCTCAAGCAGATCCACGGCCTCAGCTACGCGCAGGTTGCGATGATCGTGCTCGCCTCCACCCTGACCTCGTCCATCATCCAGCCGCTCTTCGGCTACCTGTCCGACCAGATCGCGCGGCGCTGGATCCTGCCCGTCTCGGTGTTCGTGTCGGGCGCCGGCATCGCGCTGCTGGGGGTGGCGACCGGGTATGGCACGATCCTGGCGCTCGTCGTCCTCATGGGAATCGGCGTGGCGTCGTGGCATCCGGAGGGGTACAAGACCGCCACCGGCGTGGCCGGCGCCCGCAAGGCCACCGCGCTGTCGTGGTTCTCGCTGGGCGGCAACGTCGGGATCGCCGTCGGCCCGCCGCTGGCGACGTTCCTCATCCTCGGCCTCGGCGGGGAGGGCGTGCACCTCTCGCACACCCTCGGGATGCTCGGGCCCACGCTGGTGATGGGCACGCTGCTGCTCATCGTGCTGCCGCTGCTCACGCGCGAGGCGGACGCCCCGAAGGCCGCGCGGACCGCCCGCGGCGCCAACATGCCGGGGGCGATGGCGCTGCTGATCGCGGTGGTGACGGTGCGCGCGTGGGCGACCCTCGGCTTCTCCACCTTCGTGCCCTTCTACTACCTGGACACGCTCGGGGCCGACCCGCGGCTGGTCGGCGCGCTGCTGTTCGTGTTCCTCGGCGCCGGGGCGCTCGGCACCGTGATCGCCGGGCCGATCGCCGACCGCGTGGGCGCGCGCGTCTTCATGAAGTGGGTGCTGCTGGCGGCGATCCCGTTCGGCGCGCTCTTCCTCGTCTCGCGCGGCCCGCTCGCCTTCGTCACCCTCGCGCTGTTCGGCGGCGTGCTCACCTCGAGCTTCTCGGTGTCGATCGTGCTGGGCCAGGCCTACCTGCCGCGCAACGCCGGCATGGCGTCGGGCCTCATCGTCGGCTTCGCCATCGGGCTCGGCGGCGCCGGCGTGACCGCCCTCGGCTGGGTGGCCGATCGCTGGGGCGTGCCGACCGCGCTCTGGATCAGCGCCCTGACGCCGCTGGCCGGGTTCGTCCTCACACGATTCCTGCCCGCGCCGCGGGACCACACCGCAGCGTGAACGAGCGGCTGCCCTTCCAGGATGGTGAGCAGGTGCTGCTCATCGATCAGCGCGGCAAGCGCCACCTGATCTTTCTGCGCAAGTCGGAGACGTTCCACTCCGACCGCGGCTGGATCCCGCACGACTCGGTGATCGGCCGGCCGGAGGGGTCGTGGACGCGCTCGTCCATGGGGCTGCGCTATCTCGCGGTGCGCCCCACGCTGGCCGAGTTCGTGCTGGACATGCCGCGCGGCGCCCAGGTCATCTACCCCAAGGACCTGGCGATGATCCTCTTCTGGGCCGACGTCTACCCGGGCTGCCGCGTGCTCGAGGCCGGCACCGGATCCGGCGCGCTGACGCTGGCGCTGCTGCGGGCGGTGGGCCCCGAGGGGCGGGTCGTCACCTACGAGCAGCGCGACGAGTTCGCGCGGCGCGCGCTGGCCAACATCCACACGCGGCTGGGCGAGGTGTCCAACCTCACCGTGCGGCTGCGGCCCGTCGAGGACGGGCTGGGCGAGGAGGAGCCGGTGGACCGCGTCATCCTCGACCTGCCCGAGCCGTGGCGGCTGAGCGCGGCGGTGGCGGGCGTGCTCCGCCCGGGCGGCATCTTCCTCTGCTACGTGCCGACGATCATCCAGTCGCACCAGATCACCGAGACGCTGCACCGCGAGCGGACGTGGGCGCTGGTGGAGACGTTCGAGACGCTCGTGCGCCCCTGGAACATCGAGGGCACCTCGGTCCGCCCCTTCCATCGCATGGTAGCCCACACCGGCTTCATCACCGTGGCCCGGCGCGTCGTGCCCGAGGAGGGCGCCGCGCCGCCCCGGGTCGCGCCGCCCGAGCGGGACGAGTAGCCGCCCGCGCCGGGCGAGGAGCTCCGATGATCTCGTTCATGCGCCAGTACCGCAGGGGACTGCAGATCGGCCTGCTGGTCGTCATCGGCACCTTCGTGGCCTCGCTCTTCCTCTTCGGCTCGCGGGCCTTCGACGGCTCCGGCGGCGAGGCGGGCGACCGCGTGGCCACCGTCAACGGCGAGAAGATCTCGCGCAAGCAGTACGAGGACCGCTACAAAGCGATCATGGACTACTACGCGCAGGTCAACCGCGGGCGGCTCACTCCCGAGATGGCCGAGCAGCTCGGGCTGCCCCAGCGGGTCGTGGACGAGCTGGTCACCGAGGCGGTCGTCGTCCAGCGGGCGGAGGCCGAGGGGCTCGGCCTCGACGACGAGGAGTTCAACGCCACCGTCCACACCATGGATGCGTTCCAGGACAACGGCCGGTTCTCGATGGACCGCTACCAGCGCTTCATCCTGATGAAAGGCGTCGACGCCGAGCGCGACCTGCGGCGCTACCTGACGCTGCGCAAGGTCCAGCGGCTGATCGTGGGAGGCGTGCGGGTGACCGACGCCGAGGTCGAGCAGGCCTGGCAGCTGCGCCGCGAGGAGGTGCGGGCGGCGTGGGCGCTGGTCGAGCTGGGGCCGCTGATGACCGCCGTCGCCGCCTCCGACGCGGAGGTGGCGGAATACTTCCAGGCGCACCCCGAGGAGTTCAAGGCGCCCGAGCGCCGGCGCGTGCAGTACGTGACGCTGGTGGCCAAGGACTTCACGCCGAAGGTGAGCGACGCCGAGGTCGAGAAGTACTACACCGAGCACGCCAAGGAGTACGAGACGCCGCGCCAGGTCCACGCCCTGCACGTGCTGGCGCGCGTCGGCGAGACCGGCGGCAGCGAGGCCGAGGACAAGGCGCGCGACAAGATCGCCGAGGTGATCCGCCGCGCGCGGGCCGGCGAGGACTTCGCCACGCTCGCGCGCGAGCTCTCGGAGGACCCCGGCTCCAAGGACAAGGGCGGCGACCTCGGCTGGGTGGGGCAGGGCGAGATGGTGGCGCCGTTCGAGCAGGCGGTGTTCGCGCTGAAGAAGGGCGAGCTGAGCGCGGCGCCGGTGCGCACGCCCTACGGGTTCCATGCGATCAAGGTGGTGGACGTGCGCGAGGCCACGCGCAAGCCGCTCAAGGATGCCGCCGCGCCGATCCGCGACCGCCTGGCCGCCGAGGCGGCCGAGAAGGCCGCCCGCGCCAAGGCCGACGAGGTGCGACCGTCGCTGCAGGGGGCGGCGGACTTCATGGCCCAGGCCCGCACCCTCGGGCTGGCGCCCATCGAGACCACGATGGGAAGGACGACCCGCCCGCCCGGCATGGGCGGCACCGAGACGCTCGAGGATGCCGCCTTCGCCCTCGCGACAGGCGGGGTGACGACACCGGTGAAGACGCCGGCCGGCTGGGTCGTGCTCAAGGTCGTCGAGGTGCTGCCCTCCGGCGTGCCGCCGCTGGCCGAGGTGCGCGAGCGGGTGGCGGTCACGGTCCGGCGCCAGAAGGCGGAGGCCCTCGCGGCCGGGCGCGCCAAGCAGCTCACCGACGAAGCGGCGGGCGGCCGGCTCGAGGCGGCGGCGAAGAAGGTCGGCGCGACGTACGGCGAGACGCCCAGGTTCTCGCGCGGCAAGCCCGCCGAGAAGCTGCCGGGCGACGCGCAGATCGCCGCGCTGCAGACGCCCGCCGGCGAGACGAGCCCGGCGGTGAAGACGCCGCAGGGCTACTACGTAATCAAGGTGCTGGAGCGCACCCCCGCCGGCGCGGTGGCGCCCGCCGAGCGCGAGAAGCTCGAGCGCGAGCTGGCCGGCCAGAAGCAGAGCCAGGCGTGGGAGCGGTGGGTGCTGGCCGCGCGCGGCGACGCGCGCATCGAGATCCTCGGCCAGAAGCCCGCCCGGCGCGGCTGATGCGCGCCTCGTTCTACGAGGGCGCCGGCCGCTTCCGCATCGGCACCGCCGCGCTGCCGGCGGTCGGCCCCGGCGAGGCGCTGCTGCGCGTGCGGCGCGTGGGCATCTGCGGCACCGATCTGCACATCTTCCAGGGCCACCTCGATCATCGCGTGCCCCGCGGCGGCGTCATCGGCCACGAGACGCTGGCCGAGATCGCCGAGGCGCCGGCCGGCTCGGGCTGGAGCGCCGGCGAGCGGGTGGTGGTGGAGCCGCTGCGCGTGTGCGGCGTCTGCCGTGCCTGCCGCACCGGCGCCCCCTATCTCTGCTATCGCCTCAAGGTCCTCGGCGTCGACGAGCCGGGCGGCATGCAGGAGTACTGGGCGGTGCCGACCGCGCGGCTGCTGCGCGTGCCCGCCGCGCTGAGCGACGATGCGGCCGCCGTGATCGAGCCCCTCGCGGTGGCCACCCACGACGTGCGGCGGGCCGCGGTCGCGGCGGGCGACGCCGTGCTCGTCCTCGGCGGCGGGCCCATCGGCGCGCTCATCGCGATGGTGTGCCGCCAGCGCGGCGCCCGCGTGGTCGTCAGCGAGATGAACCCCTTCCGGGTCGAGCTGCTCGGCCGGCTCGGCCTCGACGTCGTCGGCCCCGGCCGCGACCTGGCGGCGTTCGTGGACGAGTGGACGGCGGGCGACGGCGCCGACGTCGTCTTCGAGGTCACCGGCCGGGCCGAGGCCGTCGCCGCGATGGCGGGGTTCGTGCGCGTGCAGGGCACGATCAGCATGGTGGCCATCCACGCCGAGCCGACCCCGGTGGACCTCTACCGGTTCTTCGCCCGCGAGCTGACCATGCACGGCAGCCGCCTCTACGCGCGCGAGGACTGGGAGGAGGCGATCCGGCTGGCCGCCGCCAACGCCGTGACGCCGGCGCCATTGGTGAGCCGTCACCTGCCGCTCGAGTCGCTGCAGCAGGGGATGGAAGAAGCGCTGCGCGGCGGTCCCGTCATGAAGGTGCTGATCGAGCTCTAGAGGGGGCGTGTTACCGTACTCGCCATGGCGATGCCGAGGACCCCGATGACCCGCGCCGGCTACGAGACGCTCAAGGCGGAGCTCGAGCGGCTCAAGCGCATCGAGCGGCCGGCGATCACCAAGGCGATCGCCGAGGCGCGCGCCCACGGCGACCTCTCCGAGAACGCCGAGTACCACGCCGCCCGCGAGAAGCAGTCCTTCACCGAGGGGCGCATCAACGACCTCGAGGGGAAGGTGGGCGCGGCCGAGGTCATCGACCTGCCGACCGGAAGCGACCGGGTGACGTTCGCCTCCACCGTGCGCCTCGAGGACGAGGCCGGCAAGGACGTGCGCTACTGGATCGTGGGCTCCGACGAGGCGCAGCCGGCCCGGGGGAAGATCTCGATCCTCGCCCCGCTGGCCCGCACCCTGATCGGCAAGCGGGTGGGCGACCGCGTCACCGCCCAGCTCCCGGCCGGCACGAAGACGTTCGAGATCCTCGAAGTCAACTTCCCCTGGACCCAGTGAGCGGCTGATGCCCCACGCGCTCACCGCCGACGGCGTCCGCCTGTACTTCGAGGAGGTCGGCGCCGGCACCCCGATCGTCTTCGTCCACGAGTTCGCCGACGACTACCGGGGCTGGGCGCCGCAGGTGAAGTTCTTCGCCCGACGGTACCGGACGCTCGCCTTCAACGCGCGCGGCTACCCGCCCTCCGACGTGCCCGAGGACGCCGCGCGCTACTCCCAGACCCAGGCGGCCGACGACATCAAGGCCGTGCTCGATCATCTCGGCCTCGACCGGGCGCACGTCGTGGGGCTGTCGATGGGGGGCTACGCCACGCTGCATTTCGGTCTCATGCATCCCGACCGCGCGCTGTCGCTCACCGTCGGCGGCGCCGGCTACGGCAGCGGCACCGAGCGCGCGACGTTCCACAAGGACACCGACTACCTCGTGCGGCAGTTCGACGCCGGCATGGCGGCGGTGGCCGAGTTCTACACGCGGGGTCCGACGCGCGTGCAGTTCATCGCCAAGGATCCCGTCGGCTGGCGGGAGTTCCACGAGCGCTTCGCCGCCGGCTCGGCGCTCGGCCACGCGAACACGCTGCGCGGCGTGCAGCGGCAGCGGCCGTCGATCTTCGACCTCGAGCCGAAGCTCGCGCGGCTGGAGGTCCCGACGCTGATCATGACCGGCGACGAGGACGAGCCGTGCCTGGAGCCGGCGGTCTTCATGAAGCGGAAGATCCCCGCCGCGGGGCTGGTCGTGATCCCGAAGTCCGGCCACGCCATCAACCTCGAGGAGCCCGATCTCTTCAATCGCGCGGTGCTCGACTTCCTCACCGCCGTCGATGCCGGGCGCTGGCCGCGCCGCGACCCCGCCTCCCAGACGGGATCGGCGACCCTTCCGGTCGACCGTACCGGCGGTCGCTGACCGCCGGCGTGTCGATCGAGCGCGTCGCGGTTCCCGGCGACCCGCCCGTGCGCGGCTTCCTGCACACCGCCGCGGGCGCCGACGGCCTCGTGCTCACGCACGGCGCCGGCGGCAACGCCGAGGCGCCGCTGCTGGTGGCGGTGGCGGAGGCGTTCGCGGCGCGCGGCGTCGCCGTCCTGCGCTGCGACCTGCCGTATCGCCAGGCGCGCGCCGGCGGCCCGCCGTCCCCGTCGGGCGCCCCGCGCGACCGCGAGGGGCTGGAGGCCGCGCTCGGCGTGCTGCGCCGGCGCGTGCGCGGGCGGCTCTTCCTCGGCGGCCACTCCTACGGCGGTCGCCAGGCCTCGCTGCTCGTCGCCGAGCATCCCGACCTCGCGAGCGCGCTCCTGCTGCAGTCCTACCCGCTCCACCCGCCCGGCAAGCCCCGTGACGTGCGGAGCAAGCATCTGCCCGGGCTCCGCGTGCCGACCCTCTTCGTCCACGGCACGAAGGACCCGCTCGCCACGCCGGACGAGCTGGAGGCGGCGCGCGCGCTCGTGCCCGGCCCCACCGCGCTGCTGAGGGTGGACGGCGGTCACGACCTCGGCTGGGGGCGCGAGTCCGCCCGCGACAAGGATCTGCCCGCCCGGATCGCCGACGCGTTTTTGCAGCTGGTCGGAACGGGTTAGCTCGGCCGCGTGCGGGAGGCTACCGCAGCACGTCGCGCAGCTCGCGCGTGAGGGCGTCCACCGTGCCGCGCGTGCCGCCGGCGAGCTTGAGCTTCCACTCGCCCTCGGTCTCGAACCGGCGATCGCGCAGCCGCTCGCCCCACGGCTTGATCGCCTCGCGGATCGCGTTGAGGTCGTAGGCGTCGCGGCGCAGCTCCTTGGCGCGCGCCATGACGTCGGGCGCGGTGCGGATGAACGCGCGGAGCGCGGCGCCGGTCTTGATGGAGTACTTGCGCCCCGCCCACGCCGCCGGGAACGTGGTGGAGAGCGCCTTGATGTAGTTGAGGAAGAAGCGCTTGGCGTGCTGGCGGACCTCCTGGATGCGGGGGCCGCCGCCGACCTTCTCGACCGTCTCCAGGAAATCCACGATCTCCTCGGCCAGCGGCGCCTGGCTCACGCGACCGCGCCCGGTGCCGAGCATCTTGATCTCGCCGTGCAGCGGCGAGGTCTCGTCCTCGTTGAGCGAGCGGATGACGTCGTGGGCGAGGGCCTGGTTGGGGTCGGGATAGAGCTTGCGCCCGCTCAGGCTGATGATGTGCGAGGGGTTCAGCCGGGTGTGCTTGGCGTTGATCGTCACGAACAGCTCGACGATCTGCCGGGCGTCGAGCGTGTCGAAGAGCACCGCCGGCACCTCGATGCCCGCCGCCTCGCCGCTCTGGCTCAGCGCGTGGAGCGCCAGGAGCCGGTGCTGGCCGTCGAGCACCCGCAGCACGCCGTGCTCCTCGGGGATCTGCAGCAGCCCCAGGTCGTGGTGGCCGGCCACCGGCGTGAACGTGAAGCGCTTCTCGGAGGTGATGATCACCGCGCCGGGGATCGCCGGCAGCGTCGCCGCGTCCTTGCACTCGCGGTAGTACGCCGCCAGCTCGTCGATCTTGCGGCGGATGACCGGCCGCTGGTAGGCGGCCTCGCTCTCGCTGATGCGCTTCTCCAGCATGTCCCAGTTCACGCGCGCGCGGGAGGGCTTGGTCTTCTTGGCCGTGGGCGCTTCGGCGTCGGGACCGCCGGTGTAGCCGAGCACCTCGAACTTCACGAGACGGTCGATGTCCTTGGCGCTGAGTCCCGCCTGGTAGAACTCGACACCGAACTGCTTGACTCGGCGTGCCGGGACGCTGATCATTGGGCCGCTAATGTAACTGATCGGCAAACCCCTGTCAACAGAGGGGTTTTTGCCCCCCGGACCCCTCTCTAACCTCGCGGAATTTCGGGGGCTAGCTGGCGGCCAGGCCGAAGGTCTCGGCGGCGAGCGAGGCGATGTGGCGGCCGATCGCCAGGGAGGCGGTGGCCGCCGGTGACGGCGCGTTCAGGACGTGGATCGCGTCGGGAGAGGACGCGATGCTGAAGTCGTCGAGCAGGCTGCCGTCGGGCCGGACCGCCTGCGCGCGCACGCCCGCCCCGCCCGGGGTGATGTCCTCCGCTCGGAGGTCGGGCACGAGCCGCTGCAGCGCCTCCACGAACTTCTTCTTCCATAGCGAGCGGGTCATCTCGTAGGCGCCGACGCGCCAGTAGCGGCGCGCCATGGACCAGAACCCCGCGTAGCGCAGCGTGGCGGCCAGCTCGAGCGGCCGCACGCTCGACCAGCGATAGCCCTCGCGGGCCAGCGCCAGCACCGCGTTGGGGCCCGCCTCGACCTCGCCGTGGATCGTGCGGGTGAAGTGCACGCCGAGGAACGGGAACTCGGGGTCGGGCACCGGATAGATGAGGCCGCGCACGAGGTGCTCGCGCTCCGGCCGGACGAAGTAGTACTCGCCGCGGAATGGGATGATCTGCACCTCGGGGTCGGCGCCGGCCAGCTGCGCCACCACGTCGGAGTACAGCCCCGCGCAGTTCACGATGCGGCGGGCGGTGATCGTGTGGTGCGCGGTGCTGACGGCGACACCGCCGCCGCGCACGCGGGTGATCGCGCTGACCGGGAAGTTGTACTCGATCGTCACGCCGCGCGCGACCAGCTCTTGGCCGATGGTGGCGGCCACCTCGCCGTAGTCCACGATGCCGGTGGCGGGCGAGTGGATGCCGGCCACCGCCCGCACGTGGGGCTCGATCTCGCGCGCGCGCGCCGCGTCGATCATGGTCAGCCCCGCCACGCCGTTGGCGACGCCGCGCTCGTAGAGCGCGCGCAGGCGGGGGACCTCGTCCTCGGAGGTCGCGACGACGACCTTGCCGCAGCGGTCGTACTTGATCGCGTGCTTGTCGCAGAACTCGACCATCAGCCGCGCGCCCTCCACGCACAGGCGCGCCTTGAACGACCCCGGCTTGTAGTAGAGGCCGGAGTGGATGACGCCGCTGTTGTGGCCGGTCTGGTGGGTGGCCAGCTCGGCCTCCTTCTCGCAGAGCACGAGGCTCAGCGAGGGCATCTGCTCGAGCAGGGCGCGGGCGGTCGCCAGACCGACGATGCCCCCACCGATGACCGCGATGTCGTACGTCATGCGGGGCGTATTATAGCCGTCCCCGCGCCGCTACTGCAGCGGCGAGAACGACGTCGGCCGCCAGATCTTGTTGACCACCCGCTCGAGCAGCGGCCCGTTGGCCTCCGATGCCTTGCGGGCGGCCTGCCACTCGGGATCGGCCTGGAACGACTTCCACGCGCGCTCGAGGTGGGCGAGGTCGTCGAAGGCGCAGATGTAGACGAGCTCGTTGGACTCGCCCACCGCCGTCTGCCAGAACCCCACCACGTGGATGCCGTGCTTCTTGAAGAGCCCCATCGTGACGTCGGCGAACCGCTTCTGGATGTCGGGCATGCGGCCGGGCAGCACGTAGTACGCGCGGTACTCGTAGATCATCGGGCGGCCTCCTGGCGTGGCGTGGTGGGGGATCATACCGCGAGCGGCGCCGCACCGCCTGGTATAGGATGCCGGCCACCGGCCGCGCACGACCATCGGGAGGACCATCGCCATGGCGGGCAAGCACTTCGAGGAGCTCCAGGTCGGCCAGACGTTCCGCCACGAGGTCGGGCGGACGATCACCGAGGCCGACAACGTCTTCTTCTCCACGCTGACCATGAACCCCCAGCCGCTGCACATCAACTTCCACGCGGCGGCGAAGGCCGAGTTCGGCAAGCCGCTGGTCAACAGCCTGCTCACGCTCGGTATCGCGGTGGGGCTGTCGGTCGGCGAGACCACGCTCGGCACGACCGTCGGCAACCTCGGCTTCGACAAGGTCGAGTTCCCCAAGCCGGTCTTCCACGGCGACACGATCTACGCGGAGACCGAGGTGGTGGACAAGCGCGACTCGAAGTCGCGCCCGCAGTGGGGCATCGTGACGTTCGAGCACCGCGCCCGCAACCAGCACGGCGACCTCGTGATGCGCGCCCGCCGCAACGCGATGATGCGCCGCCGGCCGGCCTGACCGTGGCGCTGGCCACGCGCCGGCGGTCGCTGCACTTCGTGCCGGGGGGCAACGAGCGGATGATCGCCCGCGCGCTCACGCTGCCGGCCGACGGCCTCATCCTCGACCTCGAGGACGCGGTGGCGCCCGACCTCAAGGCGGCGACGCGCCCCGTCGTCACCCGCTGGCTCACCGCGCTGGACTTCGGCGGCCGCGAGCGCTGGGTACGGATGAACCCGATCGCCACCGGCCTCGGCACCGACGACCTCGAGGCGACGATCGCCGGCCGCCCCGAGGGCTACGTCGTCCCCAAGCCGCGCCACGCCGGCGACGTGCGCGAGATCGCCGGGATCCTCGACCGCCTCGAGCACCGCCACGCGATCGCTCAGGGGACGACGAAGCTGGTGCTGATCGCCACCGAGACGCCCGAGGGGCTGCTGAACATCCGTGAGGTGGCGGCGGCCAGCCCGCGCATCGTGGCGGTGTCGTGGGGGATCGAGGACCTGTCGGCGGCGATGGGGCTGCCGCGCGTGCGCGACGCCGAGGGGCGCTACCTGGACATCCCGCGCTACGCCCGCACCAGGTGCGCGATCGTCGCCTCGGCCGCCGGCGTGGACGCGCTCGACACCGTGTACACCGACATCGCCGATCTCGCCGGGCTGCGGCGCGAGTGCGACGACGGCGTCGCGATGGGCTTCAGCGGCAAGATCTCGATCCATCCCTCGCAGCTCGAGGTCATCAACGAGGCGTTCACGCCGGCGCCGGCGGTGGTGGCGGAGGCGCGCGAGCTGGTGGCCGCCTTCGAGGACCACCGCCGGCGCGGCGTCTACGCGTTCCGCTTCAAGGGGCAGATGGTCGACGCCCCGCACCTCACGCGGGCGCTCAAGATCATCGCCTCGGCCGTGCGCTGACCGTGCGGGCGATGCTGGTGCGGCGGCCGGCGCCGGTCGCCGAGCGGCCGCTGCGGATGGAGGACGTGGCCGTCCCCACCCCCGGCCCCGGCGAGATCCTCGTCGAGGTCCACGCGTGCGCGATTTGCCGCACCGACCTGCACGTCGTCGAGGGCGAGCTGCCGCTGCTGCGCGCGCCGGTGGTGCCCGGCCACCAGGCGGTCGGCCGCGTCGCCGCGCGGGGTCCCGACGCCGCGCGCTTTCGCGAGGGCGACCGCGTCGGCATCGCCTGGCTGCGCCGCACGTGCGGGGCGTGTCGCTACTGCGCGACCGACCGCGAGAACCTGTGCGAGCGGGCGGAGTTCACCGGCTGGCACGCCGACGGCGGCTACGCCGAGTTCGCGGTGGTGGACGAGGAGTACGCCTACGCGATCCCGCCGCAGTTCGCCGACGTGGAGGCGGCGCCGCTGCTGTGCGCGGGCATCATCGGCTACCGCGCGCTGGCGCTGGCCGGCGTGCGGCCGGGCGGGCGGCTCGGCATGTACGGCTTCGGCTCCTCCGCGCACGTCACCATTCAGATCGCGCGCGCGCGCAACATGGAGGTCTACGTGTGCACCCGCGAGGCCGGCCATCGCGCGCTGGCGGCGTCGCTCGGGGCCGCCTGGGTGGGCGACCTGCGCGACCCGATGCCCCATCGCACCGAGGGGACGATCCTCTTCGCGCCGGCCGGCGAGCTGGTGCCGGTGGCGCTGCGCAACCTCGCCCGCGGCGGGACGCTCGCCCTCGCCGGGATCTACATGACGCCGATCCCGCCGCTGGACTACGAGGCCGATCTCTTCTACGAGCGCGTCCTGCGCTCGGTCACCGCCAACACGCGCGCCGACGGCGCCGCCTTCCTCGCCGAGGCGGCGCGGGCGGGCGTGCGGCTGGCCACCACCGAGTTTCCGCTGGAGGTCGCCAACCAGGCGCTGGAGCTGCTCAAGGCCGGCGCGATCTCGGGCACCGGGGTTCTCTTGACCGACGAGCGTTTCCGGGTATGATCGCCCCACTCCACCACCCGACGGGGTGATCAACCTCCTGGATCAACGGCGATCAACATGGCGAATCAGCGTGACCTGATCGAACGTGCCGCCCGCGTGCTTCCCGGCGGGGTCCTCGGCAGCCACCGCAGCGGTCCCGGCCTCGAGTTCGTCGTCCGGGACGCGCGCGGCCCCTATCTCTGGGACGCCGACGGCAAGCGCTATCTCGACTACCTGCTCGGCTCCGGCCCCATGCTCCTCGGCCACGCCCACCCCGCGGTGGTGGAGGCGGTGCAGCGCCAGGCGGCTCATGGCACCACGTTCTTCCTCCTCAACGAGCCGATCATCGAGCTGGCCGAGGAGATCGTCCGCGCGGTGCCCTGCGCCGAGCAGGTGCGGTTCATGTCCAGCGGCTCGGAGGCGACGTTCTTCGCGCTGCGGGCGGCCCGCGCCTTCCGGCGGCGCGACAAGATCATGAAGTTCGAGGGCGGCTTCCACGGCACCCACGACTACGCCCTCATGAGCGTCAGCCCGCGCTCGCCCAAGGCGTTCCCGGCGGCGATGGCCGACTCGGCCGGCATCCCGCACGCGATCAGCGAGGAGGTGCTGATCGCGCCCTACAACGACCTCGCCACCGCCGAGGCGCTGATCGCCGCCCACCACAACGACCTCGCGGCGGTCATCGTCGAGCCCTACCAGCGCGTGATCGTGCCGCAGCCGGGCTTCCTCACGGGGCTGCGCGAGGTGACGCGCCGCTACGAGGTGCCGCTGGTCTACGACGAGATCGTCACCGGCTTCCGCCTCGCCTACGGTGGCGCCCAGGAGTACTACGGCGCCGTCCCCGACGTGGCGGCGTTCGGCAAGGTGCTGGCGGGGGGCTTCCCGCTGGCGGCGGTGGCCGGCCGAGCGGACATCATGAAGCACTTCGACGCCGCGCTGGAGGGGTCGCCCGACTACGTCTGGCAGGCCGGCACGCTGAACGGCAACCCGGTGGCGGCGGCGGCCGGCCTCGCCACGCTCGGCGAGCTGCGAAAGCCCGGGACGTACGAGCGGCTGTTCGCCAGCGGCCGGTCGCTGCGCGACGGGCTGGCTGCCGCCGCGAAGAAGCACGGCCTGGCCGCCCAGGTGAGCGGCGAGCCGCCGGTGTTCGACATCATCTTCACCGACCGCCCCATCGTGGACTATCGCGCCACGCTCACCGCCGATCGCCGCCGCATCGCGCTCTTCAACGAGGAGTGTCTGCGGCGCGGCGTCGTGAAGGCCGCCAACAAGATCTACGTCTCGCTCGCCCACACCGCGCAGGACATCGGGGAGACGCTCGGCGTGTTCGACGCGGCGCTCGCCGCGGTGGCCGCCCGCACGTCCTAGCCCCTGAGGAGGAGACCGTCATGGATCTCAGCCGTCGTGACCTGCTCGCCGCCGGGGGCCTCACCCTCGCCGGCGCCGCCCTCGCCCCGCGCCTCGCCCACGCCCAGACGCCCAAGCGCGGCGGCACGCTGTCCGTGCGCGCCTGGGATCCGCCGCACTTCGATCCGTTCCTGACGATCTCCTACAAGACGCACATCGCGCTCAGCTTCACCCACAGCCGGCTGCTCCGGCACAAGGCCGGCCCCGGCGTGACGCCCGGGACGTTTCCGCTCGAGGGCGACCTCGCCGAATCGTGGACGCAGCCCACCGACACCACCTACGTGTTCAAGCTCCGCAAGGGGGTGCGCTGGCACAACAAGGCGCCGGTGAACGGCCGCGAGGTGACGGCCGACGACGTGGTGTTCAGCGTGAACCACTTCCTCACCGTCAAGGGCAACGCCAACGCCTACATGCTGAAGTCGCTCGACAAGGTGGAGGCGCTCGACAAGCACACGGTCAAGTTCACGCTCAAGGAGCCGTTCGTCTGGTTCCTGGACATGCTGTCCAACCCGCACGCCGTCGCGATCGTCGCCCGGGAGGTGCTCGACAAGCACGGCGACTTCAAGAAGGCCGAGGCGGTGATCGGCACGGGCCCGTGGATGCTCGACTCGTACCGGCCCAACGTCGGCCTCTCCTACGTGCGGCACCCGAACTACTTCACCGCCGGCCAGCCGTACATCGACCGGATCGAGCTCACGGTCGACGAGGACAACGCCTCCCGCATGGCGGCGTTCCTCAGCGGCAAGTACGACCTCGGCTGGGAGTTTCCCGGCACCATCAACCGCACGGACTGGGTGCAGATCAAGGACACGCTCAAGACCAAGCGGCCGAACCTCAAGACGCTCGAGTACCCGTCGCCGGTCATGACCCACATCTCGATGCGCACCGACCAGAAGCCGTTCAGCGACGTGCGGGTCCGCCACGCCATGTCGCTGGCCATCGACCGCAAGGGGCTCATCGACGCGGTGTACGAGGGGGTGGGCGTGCTGAACCCGCCGGTGCCGGCGGCTCTCCGCGAGTGGTCGATCCCGTTCGACAAGCTCGGCGAGGGGGCGAAATACTACAAGTACGATCCGGCCGAGGCGAAGCGGCTGCTCGCCGCCGCCGGGTATCCCAACGGCTTTCCGGGCAGCATGTGCTTCACGACGTACGGCTCGACGCTGCTGGTGGACCTCATGCAGCTCGTCACGAAGGACCTCAGGGCGGTCGGCATCGACGCCAAGATCGACCAGAAGGAGTACGGCGCCTACATCTCGACGTGCTTCTACGGCAAGTTCGACTCGATGACGCTCGGACCGCAGACGGGGTTCCTCGAGCCCGACAACTTCCTCTTCGGCCAGTACTTCCCCGAGGAGCTGAAGAACCAGAGCCACATCACCGACCCGGTGGTGGCCGACATGCTCGTGCGCCAGCGGCGCATGTCCGACGTCGCCAAGCGGCGCGAGCTGATCTACGACATCCAGCGGCACCTCGCCAAGCAGCAGTACTACGTGCAGATGCCGTCGGGGGTCTACGTCGCGGTCTGGGAGGGGGCGCTCAAGAACTACGGGCCCAACATGGGCTACGACTACGGCGGCCGGCTGATGGCGGCCTGGCTCGATCGGTGAAAGCCGGGTAGTGCTGAAGCGGTATGTCGCGAAGCGGTTGCTGGTCGCGATCCCGTCGCTGCTCATCGCGTCGCTGATCGTCTTCGCGCTGCCGCGGCTGATTCCCGGCGACGCGGTGCAGCTCATGCTGGCGGAGACGGCGTACGCCAAGGACATCGCCGAGCTGCGGGTCAAGCTCGGCCTCGATCGCCCGATGGCCGTGCAGTACGTGGACTGGCTCGGCCACGTCGTGCGCGGCGACCTCGGCGAGTCGCTGTGGACGCGGCGGCCGGTACTGAAGGAGATCGGCACGCGGCTGCCGGTGACGCTCACGCTGGCCGTCTTCGCGCTGACGTTCGCGCTGGCCGTCGCGCTGCCGGTCGGCGTGCTGTCGGCGACCCGCCAGGACTCCGCGGCCGACTTCGTCGCACGCAGCGCCGCCATCCTCGGCCTGTCGGTGCCCGGGTTCTGGCTGGCCACGCTGCTCATCGTGCTGCCGGCCATCTGGTGGGGGTGGCGGCCGGTGGGCGACTTCACCGACTTCCGCGCCGATCCGCTCGGCTACGTCCGCCAGATGCTGCTGCCGGCCGCGATCCTGGGCATCGCCGCCTCGGCGGCGCTCATGCGGCTCACGCGCGGGATGCTGCTGGAGGTGCTGCGCCAGGACTACGTGCGCACGGCCTGGGCCAAGGGGCTGGCCGGCCGCACGATCGTGCTCAAGCACGGCCTGCGCAACGCGATCATCCCGGTGGTTACGCTGCTCGGCACCCAGCTGCCGCAGATCATCGGGGGCACGGTCGTCATCGAGACGGTGTTCGGGCTGCCCGGCATGAGCCGGTTCCTCTTCGACGCGATCAACCAGCGCGACTACCCCGTCATCCAGGGCGTGAATCTGTTAGTGGTCTCGACCGTGGTGCTCGTCAACCTCGGGGTGGACGCGCTCTATGCCGTCCTCGACCCGCGGATTCGATATTGATAGGGGGGAGCGCGCCGCTCCCCCCTATGACCCCCCAGCGCGGAACGGCGTGAGGCGATATTGAGCACACGAGCTGAACTCGATCGTTCGATGGCGCCGGCAAAGCCGGCGCTCGAAGGCGCCCGTTCATCGGCCGTCGCTCGATTCCTCGTCGCGCTGGGGCGGTTCGTGAGGCGGAAGCCGTTGGGGGTGGTGGGGGGGGCGATCGTGGTCGCGATGCTGGTGATGGCGGCGTTTGCCGAGCGGATCGCGCCCTACCCCTACGACGAGTCGATCCGCGGCGCCCGCATGGTGGCCCCGAGCGCCGCCCACTGGCTCGGCACCGACAACCTGAGCCGCGACATGTGGAGCCGCATCGTGTACGGCGCCCGCGTGTCGGTCACCGTGGGCTTCCTCACCGTCACGCTCGCGGTGGTGCTGGCGGCGGCGATCGGCGTGACGAGCGCGTACTTCGGCGGGACGTGGGATCTCGTCGTCCAGCGGGTCGTCGACGCCTGGCTGTCGTTCCCGTACCTCATCATCATCCTGTCCGTCATGGCCGTCCTCGGCCCCGGCCTCGGCAACGTCGTCGTCGCGCTGGCGGTGCTGCTGGCCGCCACCAACTCGCGGGTCATCCGCGGCGCCACGCTGGCCGCCATGCAGCACACCTACGTGGAAGCGGCGCGGGCGATGGGGTGCGGCCACGCGCGGATCATCGTGCGCCACCTGCTGCCCAACGTGGCGGCCACGATCATCATCCTGGCCACCATCGGCCTGGGCGCGGTGATCCTGGCCGAGTCCGCGCTGTCGTTCCTCGGGTTCGGCGTGCCGCCGCCGCACCCGTCGTGGGGCGGTATGCTGTCGGGGTCGGGGCGCACGTACATGTTCCGCGCGCCGTGGATGGCCGTCTGGCCGGGCGTGGCGATCTCGCTGGCCGTGTTCGGCTTCAACATGCTCGGCGACGCGCTGCGCGACGTGCTCGATCCGCGGCTGCGCGGGTCGTGAAATTCGGCACGCGCTCGCCGCGGCCGGCCTTGACCCCGCGCGGGGTGGGGCGTACAGAGGGGATGACGGGACGCGGATCCCGCCCCGTCGGGACGCACAACCAGCGACAAGGGGGTGCGAATGGACAACACGCCACCGGACCTGAGCACCGCGTCGGGCGCGGCGCGCTAGCCGTCGCGACCGCCGCCGGGATTGGCAGTTGAAAAGCTCCGGCGCACGCCGGAGCGCGCGGCCGGAGCGCCGCGCAGGAGATCAAGGGGAGTCCCGCGAGCGGACCGCGAGTCCGCTCGCGGCCCCCGACTCCGCCCTCCCTCTGTCGCGCCCCTCGTGACGACCGGACTGTGGGTGACCGCCTCGGGCGCCTCCGCCGAGAGGCTGCTGGCGGTGATCCCCCCGGCCTGCCGGCGTCGCGTGGACATGGCTTCGGCGGGGATCGCCGCCGACGAGGCGGTCCTCGAGACGCCGACGTGGCCCGCCGCCGGCGCGACGCACTTCGTGCCGTCCTTCAGCGCGCTCACCGAAGCCGCCTACAGCGTGCGGCTCGAGCTCAGTGTCCGGGTCGGCGGCGGCTGGTCGCCGTGGGCCGCCGGCGCCTCGCTGGGCGCCGCGCCGTTCCCGCCGCTGACCGCGGAGGGGCCGCTCAGCGTGGACATCGACGAGTTCCACGCGCCGGCGCCGGTCGAGGCGGTGCGCGTGCGCGCGCGGCTGCGGGGCGCGGACGGTGTGCTCGGCGCGCCGTGGCTCCTCACGCTGTCCGCCGCGTCGCCCGGCGCGGCGGGCAGGGCGCGCGCCGGCGGCCGTGCGGTGCGGCTGGCGGTGCCGCCGCTCAGCCAGATGGAGTGGGGCGCCGCCCTCGCGCCGCGGGTCTGCTCGCCGACGAGCGTGGCGATGGTGCTCGACTTCTGGCGCCGTCCGGCCGACCCGGCCACGCTCGCCGCCGAGATGTTCCATGCCCCCACCGACCGCTACGGCGTGTGGCCGGCCGCGGTGATGGCGGCCGGCCGTCACGGCGTCGCCGGCTATCTGCTGCGCTTCCCCGACTGGACGTCGGCGGCGTGGTGTCTGGCCGAGGGACTGCCCGTCATCGTCTCGGTGCGCTACGGCGCCGGCGAGCTGACCGGCGCCGCCATCACGGAGACGAGCGGTCACCTGCTCGTGCTGACGGGCCTCGACGGCGACCGGGCGCTGGTCAACGACCCCGCCGCGCCGAGCGCCGCCGCGGTGGCGCGCCGCTACCGCATCGACGAGCTGGCGCGCGTGTGGCTCGAGCGCGCCGGCGTCGGCTACGTGCTGTTCCCCCTGGGCGGCTGAGGCGACCGGACGGGTTCCCTTTCGGATCTGACACCCGTACAATGCGACGCAATGCAATGGCGCAGACGCGTTCCCTTGGTGCTCCTCCTCCTGGCGGTCCTCGCCGGCTGCGCGACGGACGAGCGGGAGTGGATGAAGCTCGACTCGAAGTACACCGTCGAGGACTTCCGGCGCGACCGGGCGGCGTGCACGAAGGACGGCAAGCTCAACGACGTGTGCATGCGAGCCCGCGGCTGGCTGGCCGTCAACCCGGGGGGCAAGGCCGAGACGCCGAAGGATCCGCACGCGAACGATCTCATGCCGCCGTCGTCTCGACGGTATTGAGCGGGCTCCTCCCCGACGTCGCCGTCGCGCCGGCGGCCGGTATCGCCGCTCCCGCGTGACCCCGCGCGAGCGGTTGCTCCAGATCGTCATCCTGCTCGCCGGGGTGATCGCGGTCGGCACCCTCGGCTACCAGGTCATCGAGGGGTGGAGCGCCCTCGACTCGCTGTACATGACGGTCATCACGGTGTCCTCGGTCGGCTTCACGGAGGTGCACCCACTGTCCGTCACCGGCCGCGTCTTCACGATGGTGCTCATCGTGATCGGCCTCGGCACGGTGGCCTACGGCCTCGGCACCATCACCGCCTTCTGGGTCGAAGGCGACCTCTCGCACATCTGGGAGAAGCGGACCATGGAACGACGCATCGCGATGCTGAGCCGGCACGTGATCGTGTGCGGCGGCGGGGAGACCGGCCGCGCCATCGCCAGCGAGCTGCTGGCGACCCGCACCCCGTTCGTGGTCATCGAGCTGGATCCGGCGCACGAGCCGGCGCTCCGGAAGCTCGGCCCCGACTTCCTCTACCTGGTCGGTGACGCGACCGATCCCGACGTGCTGCGGGCGGCGCGCATCGAGGCGGCCCGCGGCGTCATCACGTGCATGCCCTCCGACAAGGACAACCTCTTCACGATGCTGACCGCCCGCGAGCTCAACGCGCAGGTCCGCATCGTGTCGCGCGTGTCCACCGAGGATTCGCGCCCCAAGCTCCACCGGGCGGGCGCCGACGCGGTGGTGTCGAGCAAGACGATCGGCGCGCTGCGGCTGGCCTCCGAGATGCTGCGCCCGCACGTCGTCTCGGTGCTCGACGCCATGCTGCGCGAGCCCGGCGCGGTGCGCGTGGAGGAGGTCACGGTGGGCCCGGCGGTGGCCGGGCGGCCGCTCAGTGGGCTAAGGCTGCAGGAGCGCGCCGGCGTCGTCGTCTTCGCGGTGCGGGCGGGGACCACCCGCCAGCACGTGTTCAACCCGCCGCCCGACCGCCGGCTCGAGGCGGGCGACGTGCTCATCGCCTGCGCCGACCACACCCAGCTGGAGGCGCTGCGGAAGATCGCCGCCGAGGGGTGAGCCTCAGCGCCGCGCGGCCGTCCGGCCGGTGAGCTCGCCGCGCTCGGCCTCGACGTAGCGCTGGGCGAGGTCGGCGGCGAGGACGCGCACGCGGTCGGCGGCGTCGGAGTCGCCGGCCAGCACCGCCAGCCGCTCGGCGATGCGGATGCACTGCTCGACCATCACCCGATCGCCCAGCGCGCCGAACGCCTCGGCGGTGTCGAGCACGCCGTTGAGCGAGCCCTGCCGGCGCGCGCGGAACAGCGCGGTCCAGTAGCTCTCGCGGGCGCGCGACTCGGCGGCCTTCCGGAAGCCGGGGATCGCGCCGATGCGCAGAGCGGCGCCGGCGACCTCCACCAGCCCGCGCCAGCCGGGCTGATCCAGCGCGGCCGCGTACGCGTGCCGCCAGGCCAGCACCGCCGCGCTGGCGTTGCTGCCGGCGATTCCCGTGTCCATCGCGTCCAGGTGCGTGGCCCACGGCGTGAGCGTCGGGGTCGGCTCCGTGATCATTGCAGTCCTCCCGGGATCGGCTGGGGGTGTCCGGCTTCGTGCGGGGTCGTCCAACGGTCGGCAACGGCGATGCGGACGGCCGGCGGGACCACGCGGCGGGCCCAGGCGCCGTCACCCTCGCGCGGCGCCGCGTCGGCGCGCTCGAGCGGCGCGGTCCACATCGAGGAGTTGGCGGGCTCCGGGGCGTTGGCGACCAGCATCTCGACGACCGCCAGCGCCACCACCATGAGGACGATCAGCCCCAGGGCGATCGCCACGAGCGGCGCGTACCAGCGCGCCAGCCACGGCTCGCTCGCCACCATCCCGCCCGTCAGGTGTTCCCGCTTGCTCATGACGGGGTGGAATACGCACGCCGGGTGCCAAGAGAGACGTCCGAGAAATCACACGGTTGAAGGATGGTCAGCCGGTCAGGGTACCCCGAGGTGGTCAGCAGTTGAACACCGGCACCGTCCGGCAGGGGGTAAGATGCCGGGGATGAAGGCGTTGGGCGACCTCCTGGGCGATAGCCCCGGCATCCGCGCCGTGCGCGACAAGATCGCCCGGCTGCTCGAGCGCCCGACGGACTCCCGCCGGCTGCCGCCGATCCTGATCCAGGGGGAGACCGGCAGCGGCAAGGGGCTGCTCGCGCGGATGTTGCACCGGACCGGGCCGCGGCCGGACGGGCCGTTCGTGGACGTCAACTGCGCAGCCATTCCCGAGACGCTCCTCGAGGCCGAGATGTTCGGCTTCGAGCGCGGCGCGTTCACGGATGCGCGGCGCTCCAAGCCCGGTCTCTTCCAGGCGGCTCACCGCGGCACGATCTTCCTCGACGAGATCGGCCTGCTGCCCGAGGCCCTGCAGGCGAAGCTGCTCAAGGTGCTGGAGGACCGCTCGGTGCGGCGCCTGGGCGCCACGCGCGACGAGCCGCTGGACGTCTGGATCCTCACCGCCACCAACGAGGACCTGCGCGGCGCCATCCGCCAGCGCCGCTTCCGCGAGGACCTCTATCACCGCCTGGCCGTGCTCACCGTCACGCTGCCGCCGTTGCGCGAGCGCGGCGACGATATCGTGGCGCTGGCCGAGCACTTCCTGGCCCGCGTGTGCGCGGACTACGGCGTCCCCGCGCGAACGCTGACCGCCGACGCCCACACGGCCCTGCGCGCCTATCCCTGGCCCGGCAACGTGCGCGAGCTCTCCAACGTGATGGAGCGCGCGATGCTGCAGTCGGCCGGCGAGCTGATCACCGCCGAGCAGCTCGGGTTCGCGGAGACGGTGGCGGCGCCGGCGGCGCGGCCGGAGGCGGTCTCCCTCCACGACGCCATGCGGGAGCACCTGGTGGAGGTGCTGACACAGACGAGCTGGAACATCTCGCGCACGGCGGCGTTGCTCGGCATCTCGCGCAACACGCTGCGGGCACGGATGGACAAGTACGGCCTGCGCGAGCGCGAGGGAGCGCCGAAGCCGGCGCCCCGCGCGCGGGCGGCCCCGACCGTCTCACCGATGCGGGCGGCCCCGGCGGTGTCGGCGCCGCCGGCGGCGACGTCGCTGGCGGCTTCGCCGACGTCGGGGCGGCGCTGGGAGCGCCGTCGGGTGGCGCTACTCCGAGCGGCCCTGGTGCCCCCCGGCACGCCCGACGCCGCGCTGGAAACCGCGCGCGCGCTCGAGCTGCTCGTGGACAAGGTCCACACGTTCGGCGGCCGGATGGAGGGGCTCGGGCCCATCGGGCTCGCGGCGGTGTTCGGCATCGAGGCCGGCGGCGATGCGGCGGACCGCGCGGCCCACGCCGCGCTGGCGATCGTGAAGGCCATCGAGCGCGCGCGCCGCGAGGAGCGCAGCGAGGTCGGCGTGAGAGTCGGCGTTCACGCCACGGCGGTGCTCGTCGGCTCGCGGTCGGGCGACGCCGACCTCGACATGGACGAGCGCCGCGGTCTCTGGCCGCTGCTCGACGAGCTCATCGAACGGGCGCCGCTCGACGGCATTCTCGTCACCGCGGAGGCCGCGCGTCTCCTGACGCGTCGCTTCGAGCTGACGCCCGGCCCCGCGCCCATCGGCCATCGCCCCACGCACGTGCTGGTCGGGCGCGAGCGTACCGGGCTGGGGCTGGGCGGTCGAGTCGGGGAATTGGTCGGCCGCCGGCAGGAGCTGGACCTCCTGCAGAGCTGTCTCGCGCTGGCGATCGGCGGCCAGGGCCAGGTCGTCGGCCTCGTCGGCGACGCCGGGATCGGCAAATCGCGCCTCATCTTCGAGTTGCACCAGACCCTGCCGGCCGACAGTGTCACCTACTTCGAGGGCCACTGTCCCGCCTACGGCGCGGACATGCCGTACCTGCCGGTCCTCGAGGTGTTGCATGCGGCCTGCGGCCTGGACGATCTCGACACGCCGGAGCAGATGCGCGCCAAGGTCGAATCGGTCCTCGCCGATCTCGGGGTCGACGTCGGGGCCTCGGCGCCGTATCTGCTGCGGCTCGTCGGCGTGAAGCCGGGCACCGAAACGCTGGCGGAGCTGCAGCCCGACGCGCTGAAGCCCCGCCTGCTCGACGCGTTCCGCCAGCTGCTCCTGCGGATGGCCCGCCGCCGGCCGCTGGTGGTGGTGGTGGACGACCTGCAGTGGATCGACCGGGCTTCGGAGGAATGCCTGTCGGCGCTCGCCGCCAGCGCCGGCGCGGCGCCGCTCCTGCTGCTGACGACGTATCGCTCGGGGTATCGACCGCCCTGGATCGAGCGCTCGTATGCCACCCAGGTCGCGCTCCGTCCGCTGCCCCCCGCCGACAGCCGGCGTTTGCTGCAGGCGCTGGGCGCCGACCATCTCGACGCGGGCCTCGAGGAGCGCATCCTCGCCAAGGCCGAGGGCAACCCGTTCTTTCTCGAAGAGCTGGCCCGCGCGCTCCGCGAGCGGCAGGGTGACGAGCCGCCCTCCGCCATCCCCGACACGATCCAGGACGTGCTGCTCGCGCGCATCGATCGCCTGGCCCCGGACGATCGCGCGCTGCTCCACACCGCCAGCGTCGTCGGCGAGGACCTCTCGCTGGATCTGCTGCAGGCCGTGACCGGGGACCCGCCGGCCGCGGTGGCGGCCGCGGTCGGCCGGCTCGTGGCCGCGGAATTTCTGATCGAGGACGCCGGCGCGGCGGGGAACGAGCTGATGTTCCGTCACGCGCTCACGCAGGAAGTCGCCTATGCCAGCGTGCCGGTCGACCGGCGCCGCGCGGTGGACACGCGCGTGGTGGAGGCGCTCGAGCGTCTGCACGCCGGGCGCCTGGAGCAGTACGTCGATCGCCTCGGCCATCATGCCTTCCGGGGTGAGCTGTGGGAGTGCGCGGTCGGCTACCTGCGCCAGGCCGGCAACCAGGCGGCGGCGCGGTCGGCGCACCGGGAGGCCGTGACGGGCTTCGAGCGGGCGCTGCTCGCGCTCGACCGTCTGCCCCGCCCGTCGGAGGCCCTCGAGCGGGCGATCGATCTACGCTTCGACCTGCGGACGTCGCTCACGCCGCTGGCGGAGTACGGCCGGCTCGGGGGAGTCCTGCGCGAGGCCGAGGCCATCGCCGAGTCGATCGGCGATCGGCGGCGACTTGCGCGCGTCTCGGCGTACGTCAGCGACTACTTCCGGCTGATGGGCGATCCCGAACGGGCGATCGCCGCCGGCCTGCGCGCCCTCGACATCGCGCGGGCCGACGGCGACTTCGCGCTCGAGGTGATCACCAACACCTATCTCGGGCTCGCGTTCTACACGCGGGCCGAGCACGCGCGCGCGATGGAGTTCTTCCGCGCCAACGTCAGTCGTCTCGTCGGCGACGTCGAGCGTCACCTGCTGGGCATGGCGCAGCTTCCCGCCGTCCACTCGCGGGCCTGGCTGGCGGCGTGCCTCGCCGATCTGGGGGACTTCGAGGAGGCGGCGGCGCTCGCGCGGGAGGCGGTGGCGATCGCCGAGGCCGCGAACCACCTGCTCAGCCGCGCGGTCGCCGCCTTCGCCACGGGGTACACGGCGTTTCGCCGCGGCGCCGGGGTGGACGCGGTGTCGCCACTCGAGCAGAGCCTGGCCATCGTGCGGGAATCGGGCATCGGTCTCTGGTTGCCGACCGTCGGCGCCGCCCTCGGCCTCGCCTATGTCGCCACCGGCCGGGTGCCGGAGGCGGTGGCGGTGCTGGAGGAGGTGGCCGAGCACGAGACGCGCATGAGGCGCGTGGGCAGCCACGCGGCACGGCTGGCGGCGCTCAGCGAGGCGTACCTCGCGGCCGGCCGGACGGCTGATGCGCGGGCAACGGCCGGCCGGGCGCTGGAGCTGGCGCGCGGCCACGGCGAGCGCGGCTACGAGGCGGCGGCCACCCGCATGCTCGGGGCGATCGCCGCCGCGGCCGGTGATCCGGCGGCGGCGGCCGCGCACTACGCCGGGGCCATCGCGCTGGCGCGCGCGCTCGGGCTGCGGCCGCTGCTGGCCGCCTGCGAGACGGAAGCGGCCGCGCTCGATCCGCGACGCTAGGCGGAGCGGCGCACCGCCGTTCGCTCGATGCGGATGTCGATCTCGAGCCCGTACGCGCGCCCCATCCGGCGGAGCTCGAGCCAGAGCGACTCCAGGCTGTGACGGTCGATCCCGGCCACGCGCAGGCGGTGAACGGCGCGGGCCTTGCGCGGTCGTCGCTTCATCAGGCTCTCCGAGCGGGGGGCCCACCCCCCCCCGGGCGGGGGCCCCCCGGGACCGGTAAGCGCCCCCGCCACCGCGTCGGGCACGTATACGTGTACATTGCGATGCGGCCCCCCGCCGTGGG
>JBGQFW010000058.1:0-26390 GCA_041497115.1 Methylomirabilia bacterium | reverse complement strand
TTCGCCGTCGGGGCGCCTGCGCCGGGCTCCGCCGCCCGACGGTCTGGAAAGAGAACGCCCTTACTCATATCTCAGCACGTCCACCGGGTTCAGGGCGCCGGCGCGACGGGCGGGCACGATCGTGAACAGGAAGGACAGGACCATCGTGACGCTCACGGTCATCAGGAAGTCGCCCGCCGACAGTCGCATCGGCAGGTAGTCGATCTGATAGACGTCGCCGGCCAGGCGGATGATCTTGTAGGTGTTCTGCACCCAGATGAGCGTCAGGCCAACGAGGCTGCCGGCCACGGTGCCCACCAGGTAGATCGCCATACCGACCGTGAAGAAGACGCCGGTGATCGACGGCCCGGTGGCGCCCAGCGACTTGAGGATCCCGATCTCCTTGCGCTTGTCGGCCACCAGCAGCACGAGGTGGCCGAGGATGGCGAAGGCCGCCACCAGCGAGATGATCGCGAGCACGAGAAACAGCGCCAGCTTCTCGAGCTGCAGCGCGTTGAAGAGGTTGCGGTTCATCTCCATCCAGTCCCGCACCCAGTACGGGAAGCCGAGCCGGCCGGCGATCGAGCGGCCGACCGCCCGGGCCGCGAACGGGTCGACGAGCTTCACCTCGATGCCCGTCACGCCGGGCAGCCCGGCGAAGTCCCGGGCCGCCGCCAGCGAGAGATAGGCGATGGACGAGTCGTACTCGTACATGCCGACCTGCACCGTGCCCGCCACCGTGAACCGGCGCATCTTGGGCACCATGCCGACCGCGGTGAGCGCGCCCTTGGGCGAGATCACCGTGACGGCGTCGCCGGGCAGCACGCCCAGCAGGCGCGCCAGCTCGCTGCCGAGCAGGATGCCGCCCTCGCTCCCGCCGAACCCGTCCAGCCGCCCGGTGCGCAGCTGGGTGCGCAGATCGCCCATCACGGTGGCGTCACCGGTGTCCACGCCGCGCACGAGGCCGCCGTGGGCGTCGCCGCCCGCGCTCGTGAACAGCGCCTGCTGGAGGACGAAGGGCGTGGCCGCCCGCACCCCCGGCACCTCGCGCACGCTCGCGGCCACCCGATCGGGGTCGGCCATGCCGGCCGACCCGGTCTGGAAAACGAGCAGGTGCGGGCTGGCCGAGATGATCCGCTCGCGGATCCCGTCCTGGAAGCCGGTCATCACCGCCTGCACGACGATGAGCGCGGCCACGCCGAGGAACACGCTGCCCATGCCGATCCAGGCGAACAGCGAGAGGTTCGCGCGATGGCCCCGCGACCCGAGGTAGCGCAGGCCGAGCAGCAGCTCGTACGGCAGCCCGCGCTTCACGGGCCGGGCGCCTCCGGGCGCAGGTGCGGGAAGAGGATCACCTCACGGATCGAGGGCTGGTCGGCCAGCAGCATCACGAGGCGGTCGATGCCGATCCCCTCGCCGGCCGCCGGCGGCATGCCGTACTCGAGCGCCCGCACGTAGTCCTCGTCCAGCCAGTGCGCCTCCTCGTCTCCCCGCGCCAGCAGCGCAGCCTGCTCGCGGAAGCGGCCGAGCTGGTCGATGGGGTCGTTGAGCTCGCTGTAGGCGTTGGCCATCTCGCGCCGGCCGATGTAGAGCTCGAACCGGTCCACCAGCTTCGGGTTCTCACGCTTGCGCTTGGCCAGCGGCGAGAGCTCGATCGGGAAGTCCGTCACGAACGTCGGCGCCACCAGCGTCGGCTCCACCCGGGCGTCGAACGCCTCCTTCCAGATCTTGTCGGCCGGCTGCCCCTCGACGTCGAGGCCGACCGCGCCCGCCGCCCGCGCCAGCGTGGCGGCGTCGGTGTCGGGCGTGACAGTCACGCCGAGGGCCGCCGACACCCCGCTGAAGAACGGCAGCCGCCGCCAGGGCGGCGCGAGGTCGATCGCGTGCTCGCCCCAGGCGAGCGCGAGGCGCCCCAGCAGCGCCTGGGCCATCTCGACGAACATCGTCTCGGTGAGCGACATGAGGTCGGTGTAGTCGGCGTACGCCTGGTAGAACTCCAGCATCGTGAACTCGGGATTGTGCTGGGTGGACACGCCCTCGTTGCGGAAGCTGCGGTTGATCTCGTAGACGCGCTCGAAGCCGCCCACCACCAGGCGCTTGAGGTACAGCTCGGGCGCGATGCGCAGGTAGAGATCCATGTCGAGCGCGTTGTGGTGCGTCTTGAACGGCCGCGCGATGGCGCCGCCGGGGATCGGCTGCATCATCGGCGTCTCCACCTCGACGAAGCCCCGCGCGTCGAGGAACGCGCGCAGGAACTTCACCACCCGCGAGCGCAGCTGGAAGACCTCCCGCGTGTGGGGATTGACGATGAGGTCCACATAGCGCTGGCGATAGCGCGTCTCCACGTCCTTGAGGCCGTGCCACTTCTCGGGCAGCGGCCGCAGCGACTTGGCCAGGAAGGCGAAGGTCTCGACCGCCAGCGTCAGCTCGCCCGTCCGCGTGCGCATGAGCGAGCCGGTGACGCCGATGAAGTCGCCGAGGTCGAGGTCGGTGAAGCGCGCGTAGGCGTCGCCGAGCCGGTCGGCGCGCGCGTACAGCTGCAGCCGCCCGCTCTGGTCCATGAGGTGGACGAAGCAGGTCTTGCCGTGATGGCGCAGGGCCACGATCCGCCCGGCCAGGCTCACCGGCCCCTCCGCCGTCAGCTCGTCGTCGGCCGCTTTCCCGAGCCGCTCGTGCAGGGGCCCCGCCCAGTAGGTGACCGGATACCGGCCCCCGAAGGGATCGAGGCCGTCGCGGCGCATGCGCTCCAGCTTCTCGTGGCGCAGGCGGATGAGCTCGTTGCCGTCGGGCTCGCTCACGCCTGCGGTCCCCGCGCCCACAGCAGATAGGCCTTGATGAAGGGGTCGAGGTCACCGTCCATCACCGCCTCCACGTTGCCGATCTCCACCCCGGTGCGGTGGTCCTTGATCCGCTGGTCGGGGTGGAAGGTGTAGGTGCGGATCTGGCTGCCGAAGGCGATCTCCTTCTTCTGGCCGGTCAGTTGCGACAGCTCGTCCTTCTGCTTTTTCTCGGCCAGCTCGTACAGTCGCGCCTTGAGGATGCGCAGCGCGGTGTCGCGGTTGCGCAGCTGCGAGCGCTCGTTCTGGCACGCCACGACGAGGTTGCTCGGCAGGTGGGTGATGCGCACCGCCGAGTCGGCGGTGTTGACGCCCTGGCCGCCCGGGCCCGACGAGCGGTACACGTCCACCCGGATCTCGTCCTCACGGATCGTCACCTCGACGTCGTCGACTTCCGGCACCACCGACACCGAGGCGAAGCTGGTCTGCCGCCGGCTGGAGGCGTCGAAGGGCGAGATGCGGATGAGCCGGTGCACGCCGGCCTCGCCGCGCAGGTAGCCGTAGGCGTACTCGCCGCTCACCTCGATGGTGACCGACTTGATGCCCGCCTCCTCGCCCGGCAGCAGATCCACAACCTCCGCCTTGAACCCCGACCGCTCGCACCAGCGCAGGTACATGCGCATGAGCATCTGCGCCCAGTCCTGCGACTCGGTGCCGCCGGCGCCCGGATGGATGGAGAGGATCGCCGCCTTGCTGTCGTGCGAGCCCGAGAGCATCACCTTCAGCTCGTACTCGTCGAGCTCCCGCCGCAGCCGGGCCGCCCCGGCGCCGATCTCGGCGTCGAGGCTGCCGTCGTCGCCGGTCTCCTGCGCCAGCTCGAGCAGCACGCCGAGGTCGGAGGCCTGGCGGCCCAGCTCGGCCAGCCGGCCGACGGTCCGGGCCAGCTCGGCCCGCTCGCGAATCAGCTCTTGCGCGCGGCGGTTGTCGTCCCAGAAGGCCGGGGCCGCCATCTCGGCGTCGAGCTTGGCGAGGCGGTCCTGCTTGGCGGGCAGGTCAAAGATGCCCCCGGAGCTCGTCCACACGCCGGGTCAGCTCGCCGACCTCGCGCTTGAGGTCGCCGATCACGCGGGCCTCCGCGCGGCGGCGCCCGCCGAGGCGGCGGCGAGGCCGAGGGACAGCCACGCCACCCAGTCGCCCAGCCGGGTGAACAGCGTGCGCCCGCGCCGCAGCGGCACGCTGTCGCTGATCACGCCGCGGTGGAAGAGGCCGAGGTGGCGCACGATCTGACCGGTCGGCGCGATGAACGCCGACACCCCGGTGTTGGCCGCCCGGACGACGGCGATGCGGTGCTCCACCGCCCGGAACGGGTACATCGTCAGGTGCTGCTCGGGGCCGCTCGTGCGGCCGAACCATCCGTCGTTCGTCATGTTCACCATCACCCGCGCGCCACCGTTCACGAACTCGCGAAAGAGATCGGGGAAGATACCTTCGTAGCAGATCACCACGCCGAACGGGGCTGGCGGACCCGGGAACACCACAACGCGAGAGCCGGGCTCGAGATCGCCGATGAACTCCGCCCAGCCCCTGACGAACCCGATCACGCCCGAAAGCGGCACGTATTCTCCGAACGGAACGAGATGAATCTTATCATACCGGCCGACGATCCCCGCCGTGCCAACCAGGAACGCGGTGTTGCTGAAGCGCTGGGGGCGGTCGTCCAGCACGTCGATGGACCCGACCAGGAGCCGCGGCCCGAGCTGCCGCGAGAGCGCGGACAGCGCCCCCAGCAGCGGCGGGTCGCGCCGCAGGACGCTCGGCGCGGCAGTCTCCGGCCAGACGATGAGATCCGGGCGGCCGGCCCCCGCCTGCCGCGTCAGCTCGAGGTAGATCCCGAGCGTGGTGGCGACGTGATCGGGGTCCCACTTCAGCGGCTGCTCGATGGACGGCTGCATGAGCGCGATACGCATCTCGCCGGGGGGCGGCGGCTCGCGCAGCCGCGCTGCGCCGAAGGCGAGGACGGCGCCCACCAGCGCCGCCGCCAGCCCCACCCCGCCCACCGCCCGTCGCCAGCTCAGCGTGAGCGCGCCGGCCAGCGCCGCGTTCACCGCGACCAGCACGAAGGAGACGGCGTGCACGCCGCCCAGCTCGGCCACCTGGATCACCGTCAGCCGCATGTACTGCGAGTAGCCGAGGGTGCCCCACGGAAAGCCGCCCAGCAGGTGGCCGCGCAGCCACTCGGCGCCCACCCAGAGGCAGGGCGCCGTCGCCAGCGCCCACGCCGGCGACCCTCGTCGGGCGAGCCAGGCGACGAGGCCGCTCACGACCGCCACGTGCAGGCCGCACCACGCCGCGAGCAGGAACGTCGGCCCCCACGTGAGCGGCCAGGGAATCGCGCTGAACGTGCGGAGCGTGTAGTCGAGCCAGCGCAGGAGGACGAGGAAGAACACCGTGCCGTAGAGCCACCCCCACGCGAAGGCCACGCGCGGCAGCGCGCCGAGCGCGATCACGAGCAGCGGCGCCAGCGCGAACCACGCGGCGATCTCCCAGTCGGTACGCGGAAACGCCAGCGCCAGCACGAAGGCGCTGCCGGCCAGCAGCCCCGCCTGACCGAGGCGGTCGCGCACCGACCCGCGCCTCAGGCGCCCGCCGCGAGGCGGTCCGCGAGGAAGCGCGGCAGCCCAGCGGCGAGGATCTTGGCGCGGGCGGCGGCCACGTCGTAGGCGACGCGCCGGATCTCCACCCACCCGCCCTCGGGGTCCCACAGCGCGTACGCCGCGCGCGGATCGCGGTCGCGCGGCTGTCCGACGCTGCCGACGTTGACGATGTAGCGGCGCCCTCGCTCGCTGTCCAGCCGCGACACGCCCGGATGGTGGTCGGGGCCCGACGAGCCGAGCGACCACGCGCCGGGGACGTGACTGTGCCCCACGAAGCACCAGCGGGTGGCGAAGTGCGGGAACGCCGCGAAGCCGTCCTCGGCGGTGACGAGGTAGTCCCACTCCTCCGGCTGGGCCGGCGAGGCGTGCACCAGGGTGGCGCCGGCGACCTCGCGCACGAGCGGCAGCGCGCCGAGCCAGGCGCGGTGGTCGTCGTCCAGACGCTCGCGCGTCCACTCGGCGGCGGCGCGCGCGTAGCGATTGAACCACGCGAGGTCCATGCGGCCGGCCACCGCGTGCTCGTGGTTGCCGCCCACCACCGCCTCCGCCCGGTCGGCCACCAGCTCGACGCACGGCAGCGGGTCGGCGCCGTACCCGACGGTGTCGCCCAGGCAGAGCACGGCGTCGGCGGCGCCCGCGCAGTCGGCGAGGACCGCGCGCAGCGCTTCGAGATTGCCGTGGATGTCGGACAGGATCGCGTACCGCACGCGCGAGGACCGCCTCAGGCGGAGGGGGGCCGATGCTCCCGGAGGACCCGGTCGAGCACGCCGTTGATGAAGCGGCTCGACTCGGTGGTGCCGAACTTCTTGGAGATCTCGATCGCCTCGTTGATCACGGCCTTGGGCGGCACCTCCGGCTGCCAGAGCAGCTCGTACACGGCCATGCGGAGGATGTTGCGATCGACCACGGCCATGCGGTCGAGGTCCCAGTGCTCGGCGTACAGCGCGAGGAGCTCGTCGATCTTCGCCTGCTGCTGCTTGGTGCCGCGCACCAGCCCCTCGGCGAAATCGCGGGTGGAGGGGTCCACCGGATGGCGCTCCCAGAACTCCCGCTCGTGGGGCATGGGATCGTCGGCCCCGTGCTGGTCGAGCTGGTAGAGGAACTGCAGCGCGACCTCTCTAGCCTTTCGCCGCTTTCCCATGTCGTTCCAGATCCTGCACGAGCGCGACCATCTCGAGCGCGGCCTCGGCGGCCTCCGCGCCCCGGTTGCCCACCTCTCCGCCCGAGCGCTGCATCGCCTGCTCCTCGGTGAGCGCGGTGACGACGCCGAACGTCACCGGCACGCCGGTGTCGAGGGCGACCCGCTCGATGCCGGCCGCCGCCTGCCCGGCCACGAACTCGAAGTGGGGAGTCTCCCCCTTGATCACGCAGCCGACGCACACGATGGCGGCGTAGCGGCGCGTGCGGGCGAGGTGGTTCGCCGCCTGCGGGAGCTCGAACGCGCCGGCGACCCAGTGGACCTCGACGGCCTCCTCGGGGAGCCCCCAGGCGGCCAGCACCCGCAGCGCGCCCGACACCAGCCGCTTGGTGATGGGCTCGTTGAAGCGCCCCGCCACCACGGCGAATCTCCCGCGCGGGCCGCGCCGTCCGGCCCGGTCCCGCTTCGGCGGCCGCGGGGCGCGACCGGCCATCGTCAATCGAGGTCGGAGGTGAGCAGGTGCCCGAGCTTGTCGCGCTTGGTGCTCAAGTACTTGCGATTCTCGGGATTCGGCGGCACTTCAACCGGCACCCGCTCGACGACCGACAGCCCGTAGCCCTCGAGGCCGGCCCGCTTGGTGGGGTTGTTGGTCAGCAGCCTGAGATTTTTGAGGCCGAGGTCCACGAGGATCTGGGCGCCGATGCCGTAGTCGCGCTGGTCGGCCTTGAAGCCGAGCGCCTGGTTGGCCTCGACCGTGTCCATGCCCTGCTCCTGCAGCTCGTAGGCGCGGATCTTGTTGTGCAGGCCGATCCCGCGCCCCTCCTGGCGAAGGTACACGATGACGCCCCGCCCGGCCTCCTTGATGACGCCCATCGCCTTGTGGAGCTGGGAGCCGCAGTCGCAGCGCAGCGAGTGGAACACGTCGCCGGTGAGGCATTCGGAGTGCATGCGCACCAGCACCGGCGACTCGCCCGCCACGTCGCCCATCACGAGGGCCAGGTGCACGCGGTTGTACACCGACGACTCGTAGGCGATCGCGGTGAACTCGCCGAAGTCCGTCGGCAGCCGGGTGGCGGCGATCCGCCGGACCAGCTTCTCCTTGCGGGTGCGGTACTCGATCAGGTCCCGGATCGTGATCATCTTGAAGCCGTGGCGGCGGGCCAGCTCGGTGAGCTGGGGCAGCCGCGCCATCGAGCCGTCCTCGTCGAGGACCTCGCAGATCACGCCGGCGGGATAGCAGCCGGCCAGCCGCGCGAGATCCACCGCCGCCTCGGTGTGGCCGGCCCGCCGCAGCACGCCGCCCTCCATCGCCCGCAGCGGGAAGATGTGGCCGGGGACCGTGAGGTCCTCGGCGCGCATGTGAGGATCGACCAGCGTGCGGACGGTGACCGCGCGATCGTAGGCCGAGGTGCCGGTGGTGACGCCGCGGCGCGCGTCCACGGTGACCGTGAACGCGGTGCCCATCGGCGCGGTGTTCGCGCTCACCATCATGCCGAGCTTCAGCTCGTCCAGGCGCTCGCCGATCATCGGCATGCAGATGAGACCGCGCCCGTGCGTGGCCATGAAGTTGACGGCCTCCGGAGTGACCTTGTCGGCCGCCATCAGGAAGTCGCCCTCGTTCTCGCGGTCCTCGTCGTCGACGACGAGCAGGACCCGACCCTGCCGGATCTCCTCGATGCCTTCCTCGATCGAAGCGAACGGGCTCATGTCGCCCCCTTGAGTAACCGCGACCGCTGCAGGTACTTGCCGATCACGTCCGTCTCGATGTTCACCGCCGCGCCGCGCGCGAGCCGCCCGAACGTCGTCACCGCCAGCGTGTGCGGGATCACCATCACCTCGAACGCCAGCGCCTCCAGCCCGGCGATCGTGAGGCTGACCCCGTCCACCGCCACCGACCCCTGCGGGACCAGCAGCGGGGCCAGCGCCGGCCCCGGCAGCGCGATCCGCACCCGCGCCGTCGATTCTACACGGGTCAGGTCGGTCACGGTTCCGATCCCGTCCACGTGCCCCAGCACCAGGTGCCCCCCCACGGCGGCCCCGAACCGGAGCGGGCGCTCGAGGTTCACGGCGTCTCCCGCCCTCATGCGGGCGAGCGTGGTGCGCGTGAGCGTCTCGGGCCCGACCTCGAAGACGAAGCCGTCGGGCCGGGCCGCGACCACGGTGAGGCAGACGCCGTTGACCGCCACGCTGGCGCCCACCTCGCTGCCCGCGAGCGTCGCGCGCGCGCCGACGTCGAGGCGCACGACGTCGCCCCGGCGCTCGACGCCCCGAACGGCGCCGACCTCCTCGACGATCCCCGTGAACATTTTCTCTATTCGCCGTCGGGGCCCCTTCGCAGGGCCTCCGGGGCCCGACGGTCGGGCGAATACGGTTCGCGCAGAATGTCGGCCTCCAGCAGGAGGTCGTCGCCGAGCCGAGTCACGACCGGGGGGCTCAGACGGAGGGCGTCCTTGAGGTCGCGGCCTCGGCCGCCGAGCACGCCGGTCGCCTCGCGGCCGCCCAGGAGCAGCGGGGCCAGGAAGAGCGCGACGCGGTCCACCAGCCCGGCGTCCGCGAACGCGGCGTGCGTCTCGCCGCCGCCCTCGACGAGCACGGCCCGCACCTCCAGCTCGAACAGCCGCCGGAGCAGGGCGGACGGGTCCACCCGTCCCTCGCGAGTGGGCAGGCGCAGCACCGTGGCGCCCGCCGCCCGCAGCGCGGCCACGCGTGCGGCGGGCGCTTCGGCGCCGACCGCGACGAGCGCCCGGGCCGGCGTGCCGGCCTGGATCACGCGCGCCTGGGCGGGGAGCCGCGCGTGGGTGTCGAGCACGACCCGGTACGGCTCGCGCGGCCAGGGCTCCGGCAGGCGCACCGTGAGCTGTGGGTCGTCGCGCAGCGCGGTGGTCACACCGACGACGACGGCGTCGGCCTCGGCGCGGAGGCGATGGGCGTGAAGGCGCGCGGGCTCGCCGGTGATCCACGTCGAGCCGCCATGGATATCGGCCAGCTTGCCGTCGAGGGTGGCGGCGGCCTTGAGGGTGACGTGGGGCCGGTGCTCGCGCACCGCGCTCAGCCACGCCCGGTTCTGCCGCTCCGCCTCCTCCGCGAGGAGGCCGATCTCGACCGCGACGCCGGCCTCGCGGAGTCGGGCGGCGCCCCCGCCGGCGACGAGCGGGTTAGGGTCGCTCAGGGCGGCCACCACGCGCGCGACGCCGGCGGCGGCGACGACCGGCGCGCACGGCGGCGTGCGGCCCTGGTGCGCGCACGGCTCGAGCGTGACGTAGAGGGTGGCGCCGCGGGCGGCGGCGCCGGCGGCCTGCAGCGCGGCGATCTCGGCGTGGGGACCGCCCGCGCGCAGGTGCGCGCCCTCGCCCACGACGCGCCCGTCCCTCACCAGGACGGCGCCGACCATCGGGTTGGGCGACGTCAGCCCCCGGCCGCGCTCGGCCAGCTCCAGCGCGCGACGCATGAAGGCGGCGTCGCTCACTCGGCCGGCACCAGCGCGTCCACGAACCGCGCGGGGTCGAACGGCTGCAGGTCGTCGATCTTCTCGCCCACGCCGACCAGCGGCACCGGGAGCCCGAGCTCGCGGACGATGCGCACGACGATGCCGCCCTTGGCGGTGCCGTCGAGCTTGGTGAGCACCACGCCGGTGAGGCCGATCGCGTCGTGGAACATGCGCGCCTGGGCGAAGCCGTTCTGGCCGGTGGGCGCGTCGAGGACCATCAGCGACTCGTGCGGCGCGCCGGGCACCTGGCGCTGGATGACGCGCTTGAGCTTGGCCAGCTCCTCCATGAGGTTGCTCTTGGTGTGCAGGCGGCCCGCCGTGTCGATCACCAGGACGTCCACGGCGCGGGCGGTCGCCGCCTTGAGCGCGTCGAACACCACCGCGGCCGGGTCGGAGCCGGCCGCCTGGCGCACGACCTCCACGTCGATGCGCCGGCCCCACGTCTCGAGCTGCTCGATCGCGGCGGCGCGGAACGTGTCGGCGGCCGCCAGCAGAACGTGGCGTCCCTCGGCCTTGAGCGCGGCGGCGAGCTTGGCCGACGTCGTCGTCTTACCGGAGCCGTTGACGCCCAGCATGAGAACCACGCTCGGCCGGGCGTCGAGGGCCAGGCCGCGGGCCGGCCCCAGCGTGTCGAGGATGAAGCGGCGCAGGACGGGCCGGAGCTGCCCGGCTCGCGTCACGGTGCCATACATCACTTCTTCGCGCCCCCGGTTGACGAAGTCGGCCGCCACCGCTGCGCCCAGGTCGGCCGCGATGAGAAGCTCTTCCAGCTCCTCCCAGAGCGCCTCGTCGATCGGGCGATCCGGCTCCAGGACCGTGCCGAGCCCCGGGGCGAGATACTCCTGGGAGCGGCGCAACCCTTCGCGCAGCTTCTCACCGAGGCCGGAGAAAAACCTCATAGAACACTAGTTTACTACCGACTCTCCGGTGGCAGGACGACTCGGGGGATGACGGCGCCCTTGGCTCCCAGCGGCGGCAGCGGGCGGCCGTTGAGCTCGAAGCTGACGCCGCCGGCATTGCCGATCGTAAGCACGAACGGGCGGTTGGAGACCCACTCGCGCACCTCGCCCGCCGGCACGTTCTCCTCGCTCGTGCGGCCGTCCTCGGTGCGTACCCGGATCCACGTCGTCTCGTTCGTCCGCGCGACCAGCCGGTACGGCGAGCTCACGCTCCCCAGGATCTCGAGCCCGGCCGGTGCGGTCGGGGGGGCCGTGACCGCCGACACCGCGGGCACGACGGGCGCCGGAGCGACCGCCGGTGCCGTCGGCCCAGCGGGGGTGGTCGCGGCGGCGGCCGGGGGCGAGAGCGGTCCCGTCACCGGCGTCGCCACCCCCGGCGGGGTCGAGACCGCCGGCTCGGAGTCGGCGCGCGGCGGCACCGGCCGGGGCTCCGGGCGGATCTCGGCCACGCGCTCGGCGCGCTCGCGCGGGTGGAGCACGAGAGCCACGGTGAAGAGCGCCATGCCGAGCACGACCAGGAGGACAAAGCTGACGAGGACGGCGCCGCGCGTGCGCGGCTCGGTCTCGGCCCGGCGCGCGGGCGCCGGGCGCGCGACGGGGAGCGGCTGGGGCGCGCCGCCATCGCGGGCGTCGTAGGCGGCCAGCGCGTCGCCGGGCGGTGTGCCGAGCGCCTGGCAGTAGGCGCGAATGAAGCCCCGCGTGAAGACCGGCGCGGGAAGCGCGCCGAAATCCTCGGTCTCCAGGGCCGCGAGGAATCGCTGGGCGACACGGGTCGTGCGAGCGATCTCCTCGAGGGAGAGCCCTCGATGCTGACGCAGCTCGCGGAGGTAGGCGCCGACGGAAGACATTACTGCCGTCGGCGAGTCTAGCCTATCCGCCCCCGCTCTTCACGCCGTCGGCGCGGTGGCGGCGACGGCGGCGCCGAGGTTGACGGAGACGAGCTTCGAGAGGCCCGGCTCCTCCATGGTGACGCCGTAGAGGATGTCGGCCTCCTCCATCGTCTTGCGATTGTGCGTGATGACGAGGAACTGCGTCTGGCTCGTCAGCTCGCGCAGGACGCGCAGGAACCGGTGGATGTTGGCGTCGTCCAGCGGCGCGTCGACCTCGTCGAGGACGCAGAACGGGCTCGGCCGGAAATAGAAGATCGCGAACATGAGCGCCAGCCCGGTCAGCGCGCGCTCGCCCCCCGACATCAGCGACACCGCCTGCAGCCGCTTGCCGCGCGGCTGCGCCATCAGCTCGACGCCCGTATCGAGCGGATCGCCGCCCTCCTCGGCCTCCACGAGCCGCAGCTCGGCCCGGCCGCCCTCGAACAGGCGCTGGAAGATCTGGCCGAAGTGGCGATTGATCTCCTCGAAGGCGTGGGCGAACCGCTCCTGGGCGGTGCGGGTCATGCCGCGCAGCGCCTTCTCGAGATCCTTGATCGACGCGGTGAGGTCGTCGTACTGCGTCTTCAAGAACGTGAGCCGCTCGTCCAGCTCGCGGTACTCCTCGTCGGCAACCAGGTTGACCGGACCGATCGCCTCCAGCCGCTGCTCGAGGTCGGCCAGGCGCTCGCGCACCCCCGCCAGCTCGCGGGCCGGATCGTGCCGCGCGAGCAGCGTCGGGGTGTCCACTCCCCAGGTGCGGTACGCCTCCTGGGCCAGCTCCTCGCGGCGGACACGCCCCTCGGTCGCCTTGAGCTCGATCCCGTGCATCTCGGCGACGACGCGGGTCAGCTGGCCCTGCACCGCCCGCGTGTCCTCCTCGATCGCGCGCAGCTCGTCGGCCAGCCCCTGGTGACACTCGCCGGCCTGCCGCGCCTCGTCCTCGCGCCGGTCGCGCTCGAGGGCCACCTCGCGGGCGGCGGCGTCGGTGCGCTCCCGCTCGGCGCCGAGCCACGTGCGGCGCTCGCCGAGCTGCGTCTGCCGCTGGCGCCCCTGCTCGATGCGGGCGGTGAAGTCGATCTCCATGTCGTCCAGCCGCCCGAGCTCGCGCCGCAGCGCCTCGGCGCGCTCGGTGATCCCCGCCAGATCCACGCGGCCGCCGGTCAGCTCGGCCACCAGGGTCGTCTCCGACCCCTGTGCGGTCTCGATGCCCGACCGCGCGGCGGCCATCACCGTCTCGTGACGCATCTCCGCCTCGCGCGCCATCTCGACGTGCTGGCCCAGACGGGCCAGGAGCGCGTCCGTCTCGGCCGCCTCGCCGGCGACCTGGCGCGCCTCGGCGGCGATCGTCTCGACGTGCCGGTGCACGCGCTCGTGCTCCCGCACCGACTGCTCGAGATCCTTCTCGCTGGTCAGCCGCTCGGTCTGGCGCGCCTGCAGCGACTGCTCGAGCCCGCCCAGACGCGTCCGCAGCGTCGTGACCTCGCCGCTCAGCGTGGCCACCGTCGCCTGCTGCGTGTCGACCGCCTCGCCGAGCCGGCCCACCTCGTCCTCGAGCTCGCGCAGCTGCCGCTTGCGCGTGAGCAGCGACTGGGGGCCGGCCGCCGTCTCCGCGCCACCGCGCAGCCGCCCGGTGGGCGACAGCACCTCGCCGGCGGGCGTCACGTAGGTCGCGACCACGCCGTTGCGCCGCCAGAGCGCCTCGGCCTGATCGAGATGCTCCACCACGGCCACCTGGCCGAGCAGCGCGTGCAGCACGCCCGGGGTGCGCGCCGTCACGTGGTTGACGATCCAGCGGAGATCGCCCGAGGCCGTCCCACCGCCACCGGGGGCAAGGTTGTCCAACGGCACGAACGTCGCGGAGCCCGAGCCGCGCTCGCGCAGCCACGTCACCGCCGCCCGGGCGTGCTCGAACCGCTCGACCACGACCCATTGCAGCCGCTCGCCGAGCACGGCCTCGACGGCCCGCTCGAGTCCCGGCTCGACCTCGAGCACGTCGGCCACCGTGCCGACCACGCCGCCGAGCGCCGGCGCGCCCCCCCCGAAGACCGCCCGCACGCCGGCGCCGTAGCCCTCCCGCGCGACCTCCAGCTCGTGCAGCGCGTCCCGGCTCGAGCGGCGCGCGGCCAGGTCCAGCCGCGCCTGGGCCAGGGCCGCCTCCGCCTCGGCCAGCCGTCCCGCGCCGTCGGCCAGCGCGCGCGCGAGCCGCTCCTGCTCGGCGGCCAGCGACGACACCTCGGAGAGCGCGCGGTCGCGCACCGACTCCAGCGCCGCCCGCTGCCCGGTGAGCCGCTCGGCCTCCGCCCGCGCCTCGGCCAGCTCCTGGGCGAGCCGCTCGGCGCGGCGGCCCAGCTGGGCTTGGCGCTCGCGCAGCTCGCCGGCCTGCCGCATGAGATCCACGCGCTCGGCGGCGACGCGCACCTGCTCGAGGCGCAGCGCCTCCAGCCGGTCGCGCTCGGCGGTGAGCGCCGCGCGATGGCGCTCGACCCGCGTGGCGAGCGCCTCGACGGCGGCGCCGCGCTCGACCCCGAGCCGCTCGGCTTCGGCGAGAGCGCCACGCGTGGCCTCGCGCTCGCTCACGATGGCGCCGAGTCGCTCGCTCGCTCCCCGCACCTCCTCGTCCAGCCGCGCCGCCTCCTCGCCTAGCTCCTGCAGCTGCACGCCCATCTGCTCACGGCGCTCGAGGAGACGCTCGAGCTCCCCCTGGGTCTTCTGCACGGACTGACGGAGGTCGCCGAGCCGGTGCTCGCTCGTCTGGAGGATCTCCCGCTGGCGGGCCTCGCGGGCGGCGAGGCCGCTGAGCTGGGCGCGCACGCCCTGCTCGCCGTCGCGCAGCCGCGTGAGCTCCTCGGCCAACGCCTCCGCCTGGGCGGTGAGCCCGGCGAAGTCGGCGGCCACCAGGGTGAGCGCGAGCTCCCGTCGCTCGCCCTGCAGGGCCTTGTACTGCTGCGCCTTCTTCGCCTGCCGCTCCAGCGAGCCGAGCTGGCGGCGGACCTCGTCCATCACGTCGCGCACGCGCACCAGGTTCTGGCGGGCGGCGTCGAGCTTGCCGTGCGTCTCGTTGCGCTGCTGCTTGTAGCGGGCGATACCGGCCGCTTCCTCGATGAACACGCGCCGCTCGTGAGGCTTGGCGGTGAGGACGTGGTTGAGCTTGTCCTGGTCCATCACCGAGTAGGCGCGCGGGTTGGCGCCGGTCCCGGCGAACAGGTCGAGCACGTCGCGCAGCCGCGTGGGCTGCCGGTTCAGCAGGTACTCGCTCTCCCCGGTGCGGTAGAGGCGCCGGGCCACGCCGATCTCGCTCCACGGCACCGAGAGCGTCCCGTCGTTGGAGAAGATCAGCTCGACCTCGGCCAGCCCCACCGGCTTGCGGGAGGCGCTGCCGTGGAAGATCAGGTCTTCCATCCGCTGCCCGCGCAGCGATTTCGCGCTCTGCTCGCCGAGCGCCCAGCGCACCGCCTCGCTGATGTTGGATTTCCCGCAGCCGTTCGGTCCCACGATCCCGCTGATACCGGGCAGGACCTTGACGACGGTCTTCTCCGCGAAGGATTTGAAGCCGTGAAGGACGATCGCCTCTAGACGCATGAGTGATTTTTGCACGGGCCCTGCCGAAAGACCAAACAAAAACCACCAGCCGTAGGGGGCCGGGCCCCCCGGCCCCCTACCTCTTGAAGAGGTTGCCGAAGGCCCGGCGCGCGTCCTGGGGGCGCACCGCGCCCGAGGACGTGTCGCGCTCGACGGTGACCATCAGCGAGAACGCCGGGCAGTCGTTCCGGGCCCGCTTGTCGGCGACGCGCTCGCCGATCGGCTGGACGCACTCGAAGCGCCGGGCCGGGTCGAAGTGGGCGCACTGCCGGCAGGCGTGCAGCGCGGCCCGGCAGTGCGGGCACTGGGCAAGCGAGTCGGCAGTGACGGGCAGGATGCCGCCGCACTCCGCACAGCGCGACGTCGGCTTGCTCCGGAGGATCCCGAACGTGCCGCCCTGCTCCCGCGGCGGCTCGCGCCGCTCGGGGGGCCGCGACGTGTCGCGGTAGTTCTGTTGCCGGTAGCGACGATCGCTCATGCGCTCACCCCTGCTGTGCCAGGTGGCACTTCTTGTACTTCTTGCCGGAGCCGCAGTAGCAGGGATCGTTGCGGCCGATCTTCTGGCCGGTCGGCGTGCGCGCCGCCGGCCGCGGCGCGGGCGCGAGCGCCGGCGCGGGCGCGCCGGGCGAGCGGCCGTCGCCCATCAGATCGCCGGGCATCTCGCCCCGTCCCTCGCGCGCGTTGGCCCACGCCGTCATGGCCGGCAGCTCCATCGGCGCGTCGCGGACCACCTGGACCTTGAACAGCCGCTCGACGACGGCGCCCTTGACCCGATTCACCATGTCCTGGAAGAGGTCGAACGCCTCCTTCTTGTACTCGGTGAGCGGGTCGCGCTGTCCGTAGCCGCGCAGCCCGATGCCTTCCTTGAGATGATCGATCGACAACAGGTGGTCCTTCCACTGCGTGTCGATGACGATCATCATCTCGTGGCGCTCGAGCGCCCGCACCAGCTCGGCGCCGAGCTCCCGCTCACGCTCGGCGTACCGCTGCCGGACCGCCTCCAGCACGAGCTCGTCGAGGCCGGCGCGCCCGCCGATCTCCTCGAAGCGCGCCGGCGGGATCCGCACGTCGAAGACCCGATAGAGCGTCTCGCCCAGCGCGGCGAGATCCCACTCCTCGGGATGGCTGTTCTCCGGCGCGTAGCCGTCGAGGGCGCCGGCGACCATGTCCTCGACCCACTCGGCGACGGTGTCGGCCTGGCTCTCGCCGTCGAGGATCTGCCGGCGCATGCCGTAGATGATCTCGCGCTGCTTGTTCATCACGTCGTCGTACTCGAGCAGGTGCTTGCGAATCTCGAAGTTGTGGGTCTCGACCCGCTTCTGGGCGGTGGCGATGGCGCGCGTCACCAGCTTGTGCTCGATGGGCTCCCCTTCCTCCATGCCGAGGCGGTCCATGATCCCCTGGATCCGCTGGGAGCCGAAGATGCGCAGCAGGTCGTCCTCCAGCGAGAGGTAGAAGCGCGACGAGCCGGGATCGCCCTGGCGCCCCGACCGCCCGCGCAGCTGGTTGTCGATGCGGCGCGACTCGTGGCGCTCGGTGCCGACGATGTGCAGGCCGCCCCGCTCCACGACGCGCTGATGCTCGGGCTCGGTGATGCGGCGCGCCTCCGCCACCGCAACGGCCTGCGCGGACGCCTCGGCGGTGGCGGGGTCGAGCCCCTTCTTGCGCAAGATCTCCTTGGACAGGAAGTCGGGATTGCCGCCGAGCAGGATGTCGGTGCCGCGGCCGGCCATGTTGGTGGCGATCGTGACGGCGCCCTCGCGACCGGCCTGCGCCACGATCTCCGCCTCCCGCTCGTGGTACTTGGCGTTGAGCACCTCGTGGCGGATGCCGCGCTTCTTGAGGAGGGCGGCCAGCCGCTCCGACTTCTCGATCGACACCGTGCCGACCAGGATCGGCTGACCCTGCTCGTGCCGCGTGCGGATGTCGTCTACGACCGCGTCGAACTTCTCCCGTTCGGTCTTGTAGACGACGTCGGGCTGGTTCACGCGGATGAGCGTCTGGTTGGTGGGGACGACCGTGACGTCGAGCTTGTAGATCTTCGCGAACTCTTCCGCCTCCGTCTCGGCGGTCCCGGTCATGCCGGCGAGCTTCTCGTACATGCGGAAGTAGTTCTGGAACGTGATCGTGGCCAGCGTCTGGTTCTCGCGCTCGATCCGGACGCCTTCCTTGGCCTCCACCGCCTGGTGCAGGCCGTCCGACCAGCGCCGGCCCGGCATCAGCCGCCCCGTGAACTCGTCCACGATGACGACCTCGCCGTCCTTGACCATGTAGTCCACGTCCTTGCGGAACAGCGCGTGCGCGCGCAGCCCCTGCTGGATGTGGTGGAGGGCGTCGATGTGCTCGGGGTCGTAGAGGTTGTCGATGGCCAGCAGCCGCTCGCAGGAGGCGATCCCCTGCTCGGTCAGCGACACCGTGCGGGCCTTCTCGTCCACGATGAAGTCGCCGGCCTTCTGCTCCTCGATCTCCGACAGCTTGCCCTCCACGATCGTGGCGGCCCGCTTGAGCCGGGGAATGATCCGGTCGATCTTGTAGTACAGGTCGGTCGACACCTCGGCCGGCCCCGAGATGATCAGCGGGGTGCGGGCCTCGTCGATCAGGATCGAGTCCACCTCGTCCACGATGGCGTAGTGCAGCTTGCGCTGGACCAGCTCCTCCAGCGAGAAGCGCATGTTGTCGCGCAGGTAGTCGAAGCCGAACTCGTTGTTGGTCCCGTAGGTGAGGTCGGCCGCGTACGCCTCCCGCCGCTCGATCGGGCGCAGCGCGGTCATCCGGATGTCGGGCGTCACGTAGACCGGGTCGTACTGGAACGAGGCCTCGTGCTGGATCACGCCCACGGTGAGGCCGAGCAGCTGGTAGATGGGCCCCATCCACTGGGCGTCGCGCTTGGCCAGGTAGTCGTTGACCGTGACGATGTGCACGCCCTTGCCGGTGAGCGCGTTGAGGTAGGCGGGCAGCGTGGCCACCAGGGTCTTGCCCTCGCCGGTCGCCATCTCGGCGATCGTCCCCTCGTGCAGCACCATGCCGCCGATCAGCTGCACGTCGAAGTGCCGCATGCCGACCGTCCGCCGGGCCGCCTCCCGGCAGACCGCGAACGCCTCCGGCAGCACGTCGGCGAGGTCGGCGCCGTCGGCGACGCGCTTGCGCAGGTCGTCGGTGCGGGCGGCGAGGCCGGCGTCGTCGAGCCCGTGCATCTCGGCCTCGAGCGCGTTGATCTGCGCGACGACCGGCATCATGCGCTTGACGTCGCGCTCGTGCTTGGTGCCGAAGATCGTGCGCAGGATGGCGGAAATCATGATCCGGCGTCCATTATACAGGCGGGCTTCGCGCCTCCCGGCGAGGTCAGTCGCGGGCCCGCCCGCGGCGAGCCGCCAGCAGGGCCCGGGCGTGCTCGCGCGCCGCCGCGGTGGTGGTGGGGCCGCCGAGCATCCGCGCGATCTCCTCCACCCGCCCGTCGCCGTCCAGCGCGCCGACCGCGACGCGGGTGCGGCCGCCCCGCACGCTCTTGGCCACCTGCAGATGGTGATCGGCCATGGCGGCGATCGGGGCCAGATGCGTGACGCACAGCACCTGCCGCCCCTCGGCGGCGGCGGCCAGCGTCTGGGCCACGACCGAGGCGACCCGGCCGCCGATGCCGGCGTCGACCTCGTCGAAGACCAGGACCGGCATCCGGTCGGCCCGGGCCAGCACCGACTTGAGCGCCAGCATCGTGCGTGACAGCTCGCCGCCGGAGGCGACGCGGGCCAGCGGCCGGACCTCCTCGCCGGGGTTGGTGGACAGCCGCAGCTCCGCGCGATCCATCCCGCGGGGCCCCGTCTCCGGCAGCCGCTCGAGCGCCACCTCGAACACCGCCCGCTCCATGCCGAGGGCGCGCAGGGCGCGCTCGACCTGACCGCCGAGCCGCTGGGCGGCCGCCCGTCGCCGCTCGGACAGCGCGCCCGCGGCGGCAGTCAGCTCGCCCTCGAGCTGCCCCAGCACGCGCTCGTGCTCGGCCATCAGCTCCTCGTGCCGCTCGAGGCGATCGAGCTCGCGGGCGGCCTCCGCCCGGAAGGCCAGCATCGCCTCCTCGCTCTCGCCGTACTTCCGCTTGAGGCGGGCCAGCGCGTCCAGCCGCTCGTGGATCGTGTCGAGCCGCCCGGGCTCGGCGCTCACGCCGTCGCGCAGCCGGCGCACGGCGGCCAGCGCCTCCTCCACCTGGATGCGCGCGGCCTCCAGCGCCTCGGCCGGCGCTGCGAAGGCGGGATCGAGCCGGGCAAGGTCGTGCACGACCTTCAGCGCGCGGGCCAGCCGCTCGCCCGCCGACTGCGGCGCCTCGTCCAGCAGGGCGGCCGCCTCGGCGAGGCCGGTCGTGAACCGCTCGGCGTGCTGCAGCCGGCGCGCCTCGCCGCGCAGCGCCTCCTCCTCGCCGACCCGCAGGCGGGCCGCGTCGAGCTCCTTCACCTGGAAGCGCAGCTGGTCCTCGCGCTGCGCGCGGTCGCGCTCGGCCGAGCGCGCGCGCTCGGTCTCCTCGCGGGCCGCGCGGTACTTGGCGTGCAGGGCGCCGATCCGCCCGCACGCCTCCTCGGCGTCGGCGAAGCGGTCGAGCAGCTCGAGCTGGCGGGCCGGCTCGAGCAGGCGCTGGTGCTCGTGCTGGCCATGCACCTCCACCAGCGCGTCCCCCAGCCGCTCGAGGAGCCCGACGGTGACCGGTGAGTCGTTCACGAACGCGCGATGGCGGCCCGAGCGCGCGAGCTCGCGCCGCACCACGACCTCCCCGTTGTCGTCGGCGGACAGGCCCGCCTCGTCCAGCACGCCCCGGGCGGCGCCGACGCCCTCCACCGCGAAGACCGCCTCGACCGTCGCCGTCTCCGCCTCGGCGCGAATCACGTCGCTCTGCGCGCGGCCGCCGCGGACGAGGACGATGGCGTCGATCAGGATGGACTTGCCGGCGCCGGTCTCGCCGGTGAGGACGTTGAGGCCGGGAGCGAAGGGAACGGTGACCGATTCGACGACGGCGAAGTTTCGCAGCCTCAGCTCGCGCAGCATCGCTCCGATGCTAGGACACGCGCCCATCGCGCTCAAGCGGTATCCGAACGGAGACGGCTAGCGCGCACCCCACTTGAGCTTGGTGCGCAGGACGGAGAAGAAATCCTTCTGGGGGAAGCGGACCAGGCGGATCCGCGCCCGCGCCTTCTCAACCTGGACGACATCGCGCTCGCGCAGCGGCACGCCGACCTGGCCGTCCATGGTCAGCATGACCTCCTGCTCGGCCAGCAGCGCGACGTCGATGCGCTGGCCGCCCGGCAGCACGACGGGCCGGTTGCTCAGCGTGTGCGGCGCGATCGGGGTGAGGACCACCGCGTCCATCGTGGGAAACAGGATCGGGCCGCCCGCCGAGAGGTTGTAGGCGGTCGAGCCGGTCGGGGTGGAGATGATCAGCCCGTCGGCGCGGTAGCTGATCGCGTGGCGCCCGTCCACCGACACCGAGAGATCGATGATGCGGCTCATCGCCGACTTGGTGATGACCACGTCGTTGAGCGCGATGTACTCGCCGACCGCCTGGCCGCCCCGCACGAGCCGGGCGCCCAGCATCATGCGCTCCTCCACCGCCATGGCGCCGGCCAGCATGGACTCGACCGCCGGCAGCATCTCCTCCAGCGTGGTGGCGGTGAGGAAACCCAGCCCGCCCAGGTTGACCCCGAGGATCGGCACGCCGAGGTCGCCCACCGCCCGGGCCATCGACAGCAGGGTGCCGTCGCCGCCCAGCACGATCAGGAAGTCCACCTGGCCCGGCAGCTCGCTCTTGTGCGCGGCGGGCGCGGTGGCCGCCGGCACCAGCCCCGCCGTCTCCTTCTCGAGGACGACGCCGAGGCCGCGCCCCCCGAGCCAGTCGAGCAGCCGCAGGAGGACTTCCTGGGCCGGCGCCGCGTCGGGCTTGGCGATCAGCCCGACGCGCGTCACGCAAGCGCCTCCACGACAGTGCGCTCGATCAGCGTCTCGAGGTTGGCGGCCGTCCGCCCTTGCGCCGACAGGTGCAGGAAGAACTCGCGGTTGCCCTTGGGACCGCGCAGCGGGGAGGCCGTCACGCCGAGGACGTGCCAGCCGCGCAGGACGGCGTAGCGGGCCAGGCGTCGCACGGCCGCCCGGTGCTGAACGGGATCGCGCACCACCCCGCCCTTGCCGACGTGCTCGCGGCCGACCTCGAACTGCGGCTTCACCAGCGCGACGATCTCGCTGCGCGGCGCCAGGACGCCGAACACCGCCGGCAGGACCTTCTCCAGCGAGATGAACGCCACGTCGATGACGGCCAGCGAGGGCTGCTCGTCGAAGACGCGCGGGTCGAGGGCCCGCGCGTTGGTCTGCTCCATCACCACCACGCGGGGATCCTTGCGCAGCTTGACGTCGAGCTGGGCGGTGCCGACGTCCACCGCGAAGACCCGGCCGGCGCCGCGCTGGAGCAGGCAGTCGGTAAAACCGCCGGTCGAGGAGCCGACGTCGATACACACCCGGCCCTTCACGGCCAGGGTGAAGTGGCCGAGGGCGTGCGCGAGCTTCTCGCCGCCCCGGCTCACGAAGGGGGAGCGGCCGCGCAGCTCGAGGTCGGCGTCGGTCGCGATGAGCGCCCCCGCCTTGTCCACGCGCTGGCCGTCCACCAGGACCTCGCCGGCCAGGATCAGGCGGGCCGCCTTCTCGCGGCTCTCCACGAGACCTTTGTCCACCAGCAGCTTGTCGAGCCGGACCCGGGACGCCACGCCTTCGATTATAGGCGAGCGCTTTGCCGGGGCCGGAGGAGAAACAGGAGCAGCATGCCTGCCAGGAACCCGCCGATGTGAGCGAACCAAGCGACGCCTCCACTTTCTCCGCGCCCCGCCGACGAGGCGCTGTACGTGAAATAGCCGTTGACGAGCTGGACGACGATCCAGAAGCCGAGGACGAGGAGGGCCGGAATACGCACGACCCGGATGAAGAAGCCGAACGTCACCAGCGTGAGGACGGTGGCGTACGGAAAGAGCAGGAGGTAGGCCCCGAGCACGCCCGAGACCGCGCCGCTGGCGCCGATCATGGGCACCCGCGACACCGGGCTCAGGAACGCCTGGCCCAGCGCCGCCGCCGTCCCCGAGGCCAGGTAGAAGAGCAGGAAGCGCGCGTGGCCCAGCGTGTCCTCGACGTTGTCGCCGAAGATCCACAGGTAGAGCATGTTCCCCGCGATGTGGAACAGGCCGCCGTGCAGGAACATCGAGGTGAAGATGGTCACCGCCGGGCTGGGAAAGTCGTCAGGGGCCAGGCAGCCGCCGGTGAGCCGGCAGGGAACGAGCCCGAACTCCGTCACGAACGCCTCCGCCGCACCCGCGCCCGGACCACCGGTGTCGATGCCGAGCGAGAGCTGGTAGACGAACGCGACGACGTTGAGGGCGATGAGGCCGATGGTCACCACGGGCGTCGCGCGGCTGGGGACGTCGTCCCGGAGCGGGATCACCGCGGCGCTCCCTGCGGCGGCTGCAGCACCACGACCGTCGGTCGCGTGAGATAGAGAGCCGCGACGCGGGCGACGTCGGCGACGGTCACCGCCTCCACCGCCCGTGCATATCGCTCCGGAAAGTCCCAGCCGGCGCCGATCACCTCGAAGAACGCCAGGTACCAGGCGTGGCGCGCGCTGGTGCGCCGGCTCATCACCAGGTCACCCAGCAGGTAGGCTTTGGCGCGCGCCAGCTCGCGCTCGCTCACCTGGTCGCCGCGGATGCGGTCGACCTCGGCCAGCATGCCGGCCTCGGCCGCCGGCGCGTTCGGCGGCGCGGTGCCGAGGTGCATCACGAGAAACGAGGGGCCGGTACGGTAGGAGCCCAGCATTCCCACCGAGTACGCCAGGCCGCGCCGCTCGCGCAGCTCCTGGAAGAGGCGGCCGGACATGCCGCTGCCCAGCACGGCGCCGAGCACGCGCACGGCCGGGTAGTCGGGCGCCGTGAGCGCGGGCGCGAGATAGCCCACCAGCACCTGCGCCTGCTCCACGGGCCGCTCCACCAGCCGTCGCTCGCCGCGCGCCGTCGCGCCGGCGCCGCGGCTCGGCGCCGGCACCGCCGGCGTCGCCATGCCCCCGAAGAGCTTCTCGGCCAGCCCGACCACCTTGCGAGCGGGCACGTTGCCGCTCACCGCCAGCACCATCCGGTCGGGACGGTAGATCGCGGCGTAGTGCGCGCGCAGGGCAGCCTGCGAGATGTGCGCGATGCTCTCCCGCCGCCCGATGCTCGGCCACGCGTAGGGATGGGCGCCGTAGAGGTCGTGCATGATCGAGTCGAACGCCCGCTGGAACGGCGTGTCGCCGCGCGCCTGGATCGCGCTCTCGATCAGTCGTCGCTCGCGCTCGACCTCCTCGGCGGGCAGGGTCGGCTGCAGCGCGATCTCGGCCACCAGTCGGAGCAGCGGCTCCCAGCTGCTCGCCAGCGTGGTGCCGCGCACCTCGGCGTACTCGACGTCGCCCGACGCGTCCAGCCCGCCGCCGAGATCCTCGATCGCCTCGGTGAGCTTGACCGCGCTGTAGTGGCGCGTGCCCCGGGTCATCACGCGGTGCAGGAAGTTCGTGATGCCGGCCGTCTCCGGCCCCTCGAAGAGCGACCCGGCCCGCACCTGGAGCGAGACCGCCATGACGCCGACCGAGGCGTCCTCGCGCACGAGCACGGTGAAGCCGTTGGGCAGCACCTTGCGGACGACGGGCGGCGCCGTCGTCGCCTCGGCGGCGGTCGCCGACGCCGCGAGCACGAGGGCCAGGAGCAGCCGGCTCATGATTTGGGCGGCACGAGCGCCACGCGCACGTAGCGGTCGAGATCCAGATATCGGCGCGCCACCGCCCGCACCTGAGCCACCGTCACCGAGCGCACGCGATCGAGATAGAGCAGCTCCTCCTCGAGGCGCCAGATGGTCTCGGCCTGGCCATAGGCGCGCGCCCGCCCCTCCGCCGTCTCCCGCGAGAACTGGTAGTCCACCTCGGCAGCGTTGACGGCGCGCCTGAGCTCGGTCGGCGTCACGCCGCCGTCGCGGACACGGCGGATCTCGGTCATCACCTCGGCCTCCGCCCGCTCCAGGTTCTGCGGCTCCAGCTGGGCGGTGATCATGACGAGCCCGGCGCCCTCCAGCGCGGTGAGGCCGCTGTTGATGCTGCTGACCAGCGCCGTCCGCTCGCGCAGCACCGCCACGAGGCGCGAGGTCTTGCTGCGGCCGAGGATGGACATGAGGAGGTCCAGCGCCGGCGTGTCGGCGTGGTCGAGGCGCGGCGCCTGCCAGGCGAACCCGAGGTGCGCCTGAACGCCCACCCGGGACAGCGTGAGCCGCACGCGACGGGGCGGTGGCGGTGACGACGGCGGCAGCCGTGGAGTCCCGGCGCGCGGGAGCCCCCCCAGCGTCGCGCGCGCCACGCGCAGGACGTCGTCCAGATCCACCGCGCCCACCACGACCAGCGCGAACGTGACCGGCACGTAGTGACGCCGGTAGAAGCTCACGAGAGTCTCGCGGGTAAGGCCACGGATGATCTTCGACGTGCCGATCACCGGCCGCCCGTACGGATATCCCTCGAAGGCCTGCGAGAAGAGCTCCTGGGCGAGGAACCGGCGTGAGGTGTCCTCGTTGAGCCGCATCTCCTCCAGCACGACCTGCTTCTCCGCCTCGAGCAGAGCACCGTCGAGGCTCGCATTCACACCGACGTCCACCAGCATCTCGACGCCCGAGGCCATCTGCCGCGCCGGCAGCACCGCGTGGTAGAAAGTGTAGTCCCACGAGGTTCCCGCGTTGATTCGCCCCCCGACACCCTCGACCTCGCGCTCGACGAAGCCGGCGGGCCGCGACGGTGTGCCCTTGAAGAGCATGTGCTCCAGATAGTGGGCGAGCCCCTGCTCCGTCGATGCCTCGTCGCGCGCCCCCGCTCGAACCCAGAGCTGAATGGCCACGACATCGCTGCCTCGATACTCCTCGATGATGACGGGAACGCCGTTGGCGAGGACATAGCGGGTGGGTCCCACCGGCGAGGCCGCGTACGGAGCCGGCCGGATCAGGCTGCACCCGCTCCCGGCTACCGCCAGGAGCAGGCTCACAGCAATCCTCGCCAGCAGCGACATAAGCCTTAAAAGCCTAACACATAGGAATCGTCGTGGACCCATTCTGACCGCCCGGACGTAGACCGGCAAAATGCGGGGAGGCCCGAAAGGCAAAATGCCGCACCCTCAGGCCGTGAGCCGCCGGGCACTACGTCCCGACCTGGGGGGTACCATGTGGTAAGTGCTCGATTCTAAGACCGCCAATACCGGGATCGTCCGTGGCACCCCCCTTGCCTTACCTAGTCGCGAGTCCTTGAGATGGCGGCCAGTGGAGGTCGCCGGGACCTAACCCCAACGCAGCAGAGAGATAGAGAAGGGATAGGGAGACTGATGAAGAGATTGTTTGCAACCCTCATGAGCGTGGCCTTCCTGGCCGCCTTCACGCCCGTCAGCGAGGCCCAGACCTCCTGCCCGGCCGAGGTGACCAAGGCCAAGGAGCTGCTGGCGAAGAAGGCTTCCGTGGCCAAGGGACAGGACATTCAGGCGCCTCGCTCTCTCGCCGGCGCGCGCGGTCGCGACATCCAGGCGCCGCGTGGCCAGGACACCCAGGCCCCGCGCGGTCAGGATACGCAGGCGCCGCGTGGCCAGGACACCCAGGCCCCGCGTGGTCAGGATACGCAGGCTCCGCGTGGTCAGGACACCCAGGCCCCGCGTGGTCAGGACGTGCAGGCTCCTCGGTCGCTGGCCGGTGCGCGCGGTCAGGACGTGCAGGCTCCTCGTGGTCAGGATACGCAGGCTCCGCGTGGCCAGGACACGCAGGCGCCGCGCGGTCAGGACACCCAGGCTCCGCGTGGTCAGGACACCCAGGCTCCGCGTGGACAGGACACCCAGGCCCCGCGTGGTCAGGACACCCAGGCTCCCCGTGGTAAGGAGATGACCCAGGCTCC
>JBGQFW010000057.1:0-26414 GCA_041497115.1 Methylomirabilia bacterium | reverse complement strand
GCATCGCCCGCTGCCCGCCTTGACCGCGCCCCCCGCCCCCCCTACTCTGGGGCGCGATGGTGCGCCTCTACGAGAGCGGCAGCAATCGCCTGTGCGGCACGCTGAGCGATCGTCAGTTCGACGCGCTGGTCGAGGCGCTCGAGGAAGAAGAGCTCGAGGACGGCGACTACGCGATCGATCGTGACACGCTGGATACGCTCGAGGAGCAGGGCCTCGAGGCCGACGTCCTCGAGGTGCTGCGCCTGGCCCTCGGCGAGCGCCCCGAGGCCATGATCCGCTGCGAGCGCGGCTGACTCAGCCCTCCCGCGTCAGCCAGTCCCAGAGCCGCCCGCCCCGCTCCACCATCGCCTCCACGTCCTCGGCCAGCGCGTGGCGGGCCGCCACCAGCGCCTCGGCGGCGGCGCGGACCGCGGCCAGGTACGCCTCGCGCGAGGCGTAGCGCTCGGCGATCGCGAGGCGCGGGTCGCCGGCACGCTCGCGCGCCTGGCGCGTGCGGGGAAACGGCAGCGTCGAGCCCATCATCTGCATCAGGTCGCCCGGCGCGCCCTGCGCAGGGTGGCGCGGGTTCCAGCCGGTGACCGTCGCCAGCGGCGCCCGCAGCTCCACCGGCCGGATGCCGGCGACCTCGTTGCCGTCGGCGTCCACCGCGCAGACGTAGCTCGGGAACTGCGCGCCGACCTTGGGCGGCAGCTCGGTGGCGATCCCGCGCGCCGCCTCGGGACCGAAGTCCAGCCGGGCGGGGCGCGCCAGCCGATCGGGAAAGCGCACGCCGGGGATCGCGCGGAACGTCGCGGCCGTCGCCTCGCCGGTGACGGCGGTGCCGTCGGCCAGGCGCGGCACCGCGCTGGGCGGCGGCTCGATCCCCTCGCCGACCCAGCGGTCGACGTTGACGAGCGCCGCGCGCAGGAGCGGGGCGTAGTCCACGACGTTGAACGGATGGATCCCCCGGCCGCCGGTGTTGGGATCCGTCTCGGGCGGCGGCAGCGCGCCCGGCGTGTGCTGGCAGCCGGCGAAGAGATAGACGCGGATGCCGGCGGCCGGCTCGACGTCGCGCCGCCCCTCGACGTCGGTGTGCACGAGCGAGCCATCCCCCCGCCAGTACTCGGCGGCGGTGTTGATGGCGACGATCCGCGGCGCACGGCCGCGCGCGCTCAGCCGGGCGAGCAGCCCGTCGCGCTGCCCGGTGACCGGGTCGGTCGAGACCTCATCAATGAACGGAAAGAGGCTCCCCAGCGCCTCCTGGGCGTTGAGCGAGGGCTGGCCGAAGCGCAGATTGAACTCGCCCCGGCGCGCGCCGGCCACGTGCGGGATCACCGCGTCGAAGGCCAGGCGCCCGTCCTCCGTCTCGTCGAGGCCGAGATAGAGCAGGTGGCGCAGGAAGCGGCCGCTCTGCGAGACGCCGAAGACGTAGGCCCGGTCGAGCGCGCCGGCACACGGGTTGCCGGCGGCGGCCGGCGCCGCGCGCAGCCACGCCGCCGTGTCGCGCACGGCGAGGAAGCCGAGCCCGACCAGGGGCGGATCGCTCGCGCGGTAGACCAGATCGTAGATGTGCCCGGGCGCGAAGCCCCCCTCCAGCCGGATGTGCGCGGCGTCCGCCGTGAACCGCCAGGCACCGCGCGGAACCGCGACGGCCGCGGCGCCGCCGTGCGCGCGCACCGTGAGGCGCGCGGCGGGGTCGTCGCGCTCGGCCGCCGGATGCGGGATGTGATAGCGATCGGCCAGCGGCAGCTCGTCCACCGGCGTGTTGGGGCGGAACTCGCAGCGCGCGAGACCGCTGACGCCGCGGGCGCGCGGCACGTCCAGCGCCATCAGCCCGTCGCGGCGCGGCACGTCGTGCTGCCAGCCGATCCACGCCACCGTGAAGCCGTGGCGCATGAGGAAGCCGTTGCCGAAGTCCTCGACGGTGGCGGGATCGGCCACCCGCACCGCGCTGTTGAACATCCCGAGCGCGACCTTGCGGCCGCGGTTGGGCAGGTCGAGGAGCAGGCTTCGGTTGCCGCGCGCCGCGTCGGCCGGCCGCAGCAGGTAGAAATCACCCTGGAACTCGACCCGCCCGCCGGCGCCGCGCTCGGCGCGGTCGAGATCGGTGATCGCGGCGTTCGCCCGGTGGCCGGGATCGACGGCGAAGCGCAGCGTGCCGGCGAGCTTTTCGTAGGCGCCGGCGGCGCCGAACGGGCGGCCGTCGAGGATGAGCGAGCGGGCGGTGATCTCGAGTGCGGTGACGGACATGGCGTGGCCTCCGATCCCGTGAGTCTACCTCGCCGCGCCGCCGATCAGCCGGCGAGACGGCGATAGGCCAGGCCGGCGACGGCGCCCCCGAGCACGAGCCACGCCGAGTTGACGCGCGTGCGCAGCAGCAGCGCGGCCGTGACGAGCGCCACGAGTGCCGTGAACGTGTCCACGATCGCCGCGCGGGCGAGCTGCCACGTCACCGCCGCCATGAGGGCGACCGCCGCCACGTTGACGCCGTCGAGGAAGGCGCCGGTCACGCGCGAGGCGCGGATCCGGGGGATGAGCGGCTGGCTGAGGGCGACCAGCCCGAACGAGGGCAGGAAGATGGCGACGGTCGCCAGCAGCGCGCCCGGCCAGCCCGCCAGCAGGTAGCCGATGAACGTCGCCGTTGTGAACACCGGGCCCGGCGTGAACTGGCCGACGGCGACGGCGTCGAGGAGCTGGCGGTCGGTGAGCCAGCCGAGACGCTCGACGAAGTCGTCGCGCAGGAACGCGAGCAGGACATAGCCGCTGCCGTAGAGCACGGCGCCGATCTTGAAGAAGGTGATGAACAGGGTGGTGAGCGTGACGCCCGCCGCGGCGCCGGTCCCCTGCGCCAGCACCGTGCCGGGCACACCGAGCGCCCCCGCGAGCGCGGCGGCGGTGGCGCGCGGGCCGCGCGCGACGCGCAGCATCGCCAGGGCGCCGCCGCCGACCATGAGCGCGAGCACGTTGACACCCCGCAGCGCCAGCGCCAGCACCGCCAGGCCGATCGCCGCCAGCGTCACCTCCTTCACCGCCGTGCGGCCGAGGGCCCACATCGCGTGGCCGACGACGGCGATGATCACGGGGGTGATGCCGTACAGCGCCGCGCCGGCGGCGGGCGTCGTCCCGTAGCGCACGTACAGCCAGGCCAGCGCCAGCACGATGAGCATGGACGGGGCGATGAAGCAGGCGCCGCCGAGCAGCAGTCCTCGCCACCCCGCGCGCACGTAGCCGAGATAGATCGTCAGCTCGGTGGCCGTCGGGCCGGGGATGAGGTTCGCCATCCCCACGAGATCGAGGAAGCGTTCGTCACTGACCCACCCGCGACGGCGCACCGTCTCGTGGCGCGTCAGCGCGATGTGGGCGGCGGGGCCGCCGAAGGAGACGACGCCCAGCTTGAGGAATACCCGGGCGACCTCGGCGGCGGCGCCGGGGGGCGGTGTCACGTCCCGAGCGCGCGCGTGATGGCGTCCACGTCGTAGACGCAGCCGCCCCAGGTGCCGCCGCCGGCCTGCTGCAGCGCCGCCCAGAGGCGCGTGTCGTCGGCGAGCTCGGGGTCGGGCGCCAGGTCGGGCCGCGGCGGCCGGGCGGCCAGCACGCGCGCGCCCTGCGCGGCGTCGAAGCGCGCGCCGCCGTTCCCGACCAGGTTCACGCTGCCCTCGAGACGGTTGCGGTCGATCACGATCTCGATCGCGTCACCGTCACGCACGCGGCCGATCGGCCCGCCGGCCAGCGCCTCGGGGCCGACGTGGCCGATGCACGCGCCGGTGGACACACCCGAGAAGCGCGCGTCGGTGACGACCGCCACCTGCTTGCCCCACGACAGGTGCCGCAGGGCGGCGGTGATCTGGAAGATCTCCTCCATGCCGGCGCCGAGCGGCCCGCGGCAGATCAGCACCATGACGTCGCCCGGCTGGAGCCGCTCCGGCCCCCGGCTCTTGATCGCCGCGATGGCGTCGCGCTCGCGCGTGAACACGCGCGCGGGGCCGACCTTGCGGTAGACGCCGTCGGCGTCCACCACGCTCGGGTCGATGGCGGTGCTCTTGATGACCGCCCCCTCGGGCGCCAGGTTGCCGCGCGGGAACGTCACCGTGCTGGTGAGCCCGCGCCGCCGCGCCTCGGCCGGCGCCATGATCACGTCGTCGGGATCCACGCGGTCCGCGGTGCGGAGCCGCTCGCGCAGCCGCCGGCGCCGCTCGGAGGTCTCCCACCAGTCGAGCAGCGTGCCGAGGCGCTCGCCGGCGACCGTGAGGCAGTCGAGGTCGAGCAGGTTGGCGCGCCGCAGGTGCAGCATGACCTCCGGCACGCCGCCGGCCAGGAACACGCGCACGGTGGGGTGGCCGACCGGCCCGTTCGGCAGCACGTCCACCAGCCGCGGCACGCGCCGATTGACCTCGCTCCACTCCTCGACGGTCGGGCGCCGCAGCCCGGCGGCGTGGGCGATGGCCGGCACGTGCAGCAGCAGGTTCGTCGAGCCGCCGAAGGCCGCGTGCACGACCATCGCGTTGCGCACGGCCGCCTCGGTGAGGACGTCGCGCATGGTGAGGCCGCGCGCCTGCAATGCCAGCAGCGCCCGCGCCGAGCGGCGCGCCATGTCGCGCCAGATCGGCTGGCCCGACGGCGCCAGGGCGCTGTGCGGCAGCGTGAGACCGAGCGCCTCGCCGATCACCTGCGAGGTCGCGGCGGTGCCGAGGAACTGGCAGCCGCCGCCCGGCGAGCCGCACGCGCGGCAGCCGAGCTCGGCGGCCGACTGGAGCGACAGCTCGCCGTTGGCGAAGCGCGCGCCGATGGACTGCACCTTGCCGGCGTCCTCGCCCTCGATCGGCGGCAGCGTGACGCCGCCCGGCACCAGCACGCACGGCAGGTCGGGCGTGCCGGCCAGTGCCATCATCATCGCCGGCAGCCCCTTGTCGCACGTCGCGACGCCGAGCACGCCGCGCCGGGTCGGCAGCGAGCGGATCAGTCGGCGGAAGACGATGGCCGCGTCGTTGCGGTAGGCCAGGCTGTCCATCATGCCGGCGGTCCCCTGCGTGCGGCCGTCGCACGGGTCGGAGCAGTACGCGGCGAACGGCAGCCCCCCGCGCGCCGCCAGCTCGGCGGCGGCTTCCTGCATGAGCAGCCCCACCTCCCAGTGGCCGGTGTGATAGCCGAGCGCGATCGGCCGGCCGTCGGCGGCGCGGATGCCCCCCTGCGTGCTGAGGATCAGGTACTGCGGGCGCCCCAGCTCGCGCGGATCCCAGCCCATGCCCGCGTTCTGCGTGAGGCCGAAGATGTCGCCGCTCGGGCTGTCGCGCAGCTGCTCGGCGGTGATCGGCAGGCTGCCCGCCGGCCCGGCCCCGGCGGTCGTGACGTCGAAGGCGGCGGGATCGGTGGTCAGCAGGTCGTCGAGGTCGAGCGATCGGCTCATCGGGGTCCCTTCAGCCGAGCTCGTCCAGCGTGAGGCCGACGCTCGGCGCGAACGTCTCGAGGAAGTAGCGCACCTCGGGGTGCGGCAGCGCGTCCACCGACGCCCGCAGCGCCTGCTCGGCGCGCGTGAACTCGCGGTTGCCCGCCGCCACCTCCTCCACGCACTTGAGATAGGCGCACAGCTTGTCGGCGGCCTTCACCAGCTCCCAGCCCGCGTGATCGTCCGCGGCGGCGACGAGCAGCGGCCGGTAGTCCTCGCGCAGGGGCTCGGGGACCATCGCCAGCAGCCGGGCGTTGGCGGCGGTCTCGATGTCACGGTAGGCGGCGCGGATCTCCGGATTGAAATATTTCACCGGCGCCGGCAGGTCGCCGGTGAGCACCTCGGCGGCGTCGTGGTAGAGCGCCAGCAGCGCGGTGCGCGCGGGATCGACGCGCCCGCCGAAGCGCCGGTTGCGGATCACCGCGAGGGCGTGCGCGATCACCGCGACGCGGTGGCTGTGCTCCTGGATGCTCTCCGAGTAGGTGGCGTGCATGAGCCCCCAGCGCTTGATGAACTTCATGCGCGCCAGCCAGCCGAACAGGTGGCTCACGCCGGCGATGATAGCGTAGTCTGCGTGGGCCGGGTACGCGCTCCGGTCGCTCAGGCGCCGCCGGTGAGGCGGCCGGCCAGCTCCCGCAGCGTGGCCGCCTCGACGTCGGAGACGAGCGCGTAGCCGAGGTCGCCCTGCCGCCAGACGAGCACGTTGAACCCGCGGGCGACGGCCGCGGTGGCCGCCACCGGCCCCAGCGGGGTGAGGCCGCGGCGGGGCCAGCGCAGGCCGTCGGCGCGGAAGACGAGCAGCGAGATCGTGTGCAGCCGGTAGTGATAGACGAGCACCGCCGCCTTGCGGTCCAGGAAGTAGCCGACGGCCCCGCCCTCCAGCGGAAACTCCGTGTCGCCGCCGAACGGCACGACCGGGGCGAAGTCCAGGCGGCCGGTGAACCACGGCCGCACCTGATGGATCCCGCCGCTCCGGACCTCGAGCGGCTGCTGGCTCTGGAGCAGTCGCACGTGATCGTTCACCGCCTCGCCGGTCAGCGCCGCCGCCGCCTCGCGGTCGGGCCGGACCGCCAGGCGATCCCAGAGGACCGGCGTCGCGACGACCACCACAGCCAGCGTGGCGAGCGCGGGGGCGAGCACGCGCAACCGCCGCCACCACGGGGCGGGCGGCGGGAGCGCCGGCGCCGGCCACGCGGCCCGCAGGCGGCGCTTGAGCGCGAGCGAGGCGGCGTGCTGGGGCAGCCGCTCGAGCGCCCCGGTGAGCGCCTGCTCGCCCTCGGCGATACCCGCGCACGCGTCGCATCCGGCCAGGTGCGCGCGTACGTCGGCCGCCAGCGCGCCGGCCAGGCGGCCGTGCTGCAGGTCGAGCAGGTGCAGGCGGGCGTCGGCGCAGTCCATCGTCAGCGCGCGTAGTCCTTCAGCCGCTCGCGCAGCGCCGTCCGCGCGCGCGCCAGCCGCGATTTCACCGTACCCACGGCGCACTCCATCACCTGGGCCACCTCGGTCTCCGTCAGCCCTTCCATGTCGAGCAGGATCACCGCGCGCGCGTCCTCGGAGAGGCTCAGGAGCGCGGCCTCGATGTCGGCGGCGACGAGCCGGCGCAGCCGGTCCAGCTCGATGTCGTCGCGCAGCCACGTCGTCTCGCCGGCGTCCTGGCGCGCGGGCGTGACGGTGTCGAGCCCCCCCACGACCGGGTTCACCCGCTGCCGCCGCACGTCGCTGATGAACGTGTTCCTCAAGATGCGGAAGAGCCACGCCTTGAGGTTGGTCCCGGGCGTGAACTGCCCGGCCGACCGCAGCGCGCGCGCGTACGTCTCCTGCACCAGGTCCTCCGCGTCGCTGGCGCTGCCGGTGAGATAGCGCGCCAGGTTGTGCAGGGCGTCCACGTAGGCCAGCGCCTCGCGTCCCAGTCCGCCCGGCTCCAGCCCGCCTCCTCCCGTCATGTCCGGCCCATGGTACTGCGCGCCGGGGCCGGACGTCCCTTCGCGAGTGCTAACGCGCCTCGCCTCCGTTCGTTCCATTGCCCCCCTCTTTCGCCCGCGACGGAACGACGCAGGGGGTCCTGCGTTGGCAGAGATGAGAGGCAGGAGGGAAGCGAACCATGACAACGCTCACGCTGACGTCGAAGCACTCGAAGCGCACCGGGCTCCTCGTCGGCCTCCTGGCCGCCGGGGTGCTCGTCGCGGCGCTGGCCATGCTGGCCATGATGGTCCGCGGGCCGGCGGCGACCTCGACGGCGGTGGACGTCAAGGACTTCAAGTTCGCGCCGCCCGTGCTCACCGTCGCAACCGGCGCCCGGGTGACGTGGACCAATCACGACGAGGAGCCGCACACGATCACCTCGACGACCGCCGCGTTCGGCTCGGCGGGCCTCAGCCGAGACGACACGTTCACGCAGACGTTCACGCGGCCGGGCACCTACGAGTACTTCTGCGCGCTTCACCCCTACATGAAGGCCACCGTCGTCGTCCGCTAACCATCACCCACAGAGAGAGCGGGAGGACACCATGGATCGGATCGATCGTCGCGGATTCCTCGAGTGCATGGCGTGGACGGGCACGGCGGTCGTCTGGACGGCCACCGGCGGCGTCCTGTCGTCGCGGCTGGTCTCGCCGGCGGCCGCCGCGGAGGCGCCGGCCGGCGCCTTCAGCTTCGTGCAGATCAGCGATACCCACGTCGGCTTCAAGGGGCAGGCCAACCCCGATGCCGCGGCGACGCTGCAGCAGGTCATCGACAAGGTCAACGCGCTGGCGCCCCGCCCCGCGTTCGTGCTGCACACGGGCGACCAGACCCACGGCCAGAAGGCCGGCGCCTTCGACACGGTGGCCGAGCTGCTCAAGGGCGTGAAGACCGAGCGGATCTTCTACGTTCCCGGCGAGCACGACGTCTTCCTCGACGGCGGCAAGGAATATCTCAGCCGCTACGGCAAGGGCACCGTCGACGGCCACGGCTGGCAGAGCTTCGACTACAAGGGCACCCACTTCGTGGGCCTCGTCAACGTCCTCAAGTACAAGGGCGAGGGCATGGGATCGCTGGGGCCGGAGCAATTGGAGTGGCTCGAGAAGGACGTCAGCGCGCTGTCGACCAGCACGCCGATCGTCGTCTTCAGTCACGTGCCCCTGTGGGCGGTCTACCCCACGTGGGGCTGGACCACGGAGGACGCCGAGCGCGCGCTCGGCTACCTGCGCCGCTTCGGGTCCGTTACCGTGCTCAACGGCCACATCCACCAGGTGCTGCAGAAGGTGGAGGGTAACGTGACGTTCCACACCGCGATGTCCACGGCGTTCCCGCAGCCAGCGCCCGGCCGCGCCCCCGCCCCCGGCCCCATGAAGATCCCGGAGGCTGAGGCGCGCAAGATGATCGGCGTCACCCAGGTGACGTACGTGCCGGGCAAGCACCCGCTCGCGGTGGTCGACTCGATCCTCGGCTAGGCGCGTCCGGAGCGCGGGATTAGGATGGGGAGGTGCCCATCCGTCCCGCGCTCCTCCTGCTCCTCGCGGTCGCGCTCCCCTGCCTCGCGGCGGCGGGGGCGACGGACATCGTCGCGGTGGACGACTTCATCAACGCGCCGCGCGCCCTGTTCGGCCGCAGCCGGGGCTCGGTGGAGCGCGCCCTTGGCGCGCCGGCTTCGGTGCGGTCGCTCACGCTCCCGGCCGGCCCCAACTTCCCCGCCGAGGCTGCCGACGAGCTCGTCTATCCGGGCGTGGCCGTCGCCGTCTCGCGCCGCTCGTCGACAGTCCGTCGCGTGGACATCGGCGAGCCGCGCTTCGCGCTGCCGCGCGGGCTCAACGTGGGCGCCGCCCGCCGCGAGGTGGAGCGCATCCTGGGCGAGCCGCAGCTCACCGACGCCACCAGCGTGCTCTACCTCGACGCCGACGGCTACCCCAACACGGTGGAGTTCCAGTTCCGCGAGGAGCGCGTGCGGCGGATCGAGTGGACCTTCACGCCCGGCGACTGAGCCCGTGACACTCGCCATTTTCGTCGCCGCCTACGTGGCGCTCGGCCTCGGCCGCGTGCCCGGGCTGCGCGTGGACCGCACCGGCGTGGCGATCATCGGCGCCGCCGCCATGGTCCTCAGCGGCGGCCTGACCTGGGACGACGCCGTTCGCAGCGTGGACGCCCACACGCTGGTGCTCCTCTTCGGCATGATGATCGTGGCCGCCTACCTGCGGCTGTCCGGCTTCTTCAGCCTGGTGACGCTGTGGGCGATCCGCCGGGCCCGGACGCCGCACGGGCTGCTGGCGGCCATCGTGGGCGCGGCGGGCGTGCTGTCGGCGCTGTTCGTCAACGACGTGGTCTGCCTCGTGCTGGCTCCCCTCGTGCTGGCTGCCACCCGCCGGCTCGCGCTGCCGCCGGTGCCCTACCTGATCGCCCTCGCCGCGGCCGCCAACGTCGGCAGCGTCGCCACGCTGACGGGCAATCCGCAAAACATGCTGGTCGGCAGCTTCTCGACCCTGACCTACCGCGGGTTTCTGATCCGCCAGGCGCCGATCGCCCTGCTCGGCCTGGGGTGTGTCTACGCGGTCGTGCGCCTCGTCTACCGCAAGGCGCTCGGCGGCGCGTTCGCTGCGCCGGCCCCGGCCGAGCGCCACCCGGTCCACTACCCGCTGATGGTGAAGACGCTCGTCGCGGTCGGCGTGATGCTCGTGCTCTTCCTGGCCGGCGTGCCCATCGCGCTGGTCGCCATCGGCGGCGCCGCCTACACGCTCGTGACCCGCCGGGTGAAGCCCGAGAAGGTCTACCGCGAGGTCAACTGGGGGGTGCTGGTCCTCTTCGTCGGTCTGTTCGTCATCACCGGCGGGCTCGAGCACGCCGCCATCGGCGACGCGCTCGGCCGCTGGGCGGCGCGGCTCAACCTCCACCGGCCCATCGTGCTGACGCTCGCGGCGGCCGTCGTGTCGAACCTCGTCTCCAACGTGCCGGCGGTGCTCCTGTTCAAGCCGCTGATCCCGGCGCTCGGCGAGCCCGACCGCGCCTGGCTGATCCTCGCCATGGCCTCCACGCTGGCCGGCAACCTCACGCTGCTCGGCTCGGTCGCCAACCTCATCGTGGCCGAGGCGGCGCGCCAGGCGCGGGTCGAGATCGGGTTCGTGGAGTACAGCCGCGTCGGCGTCCCGCTGACCCTCGTGACCCTGGCGCTGGGCTGGCTGATTCTGAGCCTCGTGCCGGTGTAGGCCGCTACGTCGCCCGGCGCAGCCAGTCGATGACGTCGAGGACGCGGTGGATCTCCTGCCCCTCGCCGCGCACCATCTGGCGGTCGCCGGCCTGGCCCCAGCGCAGGATGCCCTCGCGGTCCACCACGAAGGTCGAGCGATAGGCGACGTTGCGCTCCTCGTCGAGGACGCCGTAGGCGGCGATGGCGGTGCGGTGCAGGTCGCTCACGAGCGGAAAGCGCACGCCGCGCGCCTTGGCGAACTCGGTGTGGCAGAACGGGCTGTCGCCGCTGATCCCGAGCACGACGGCGCCCCGGGCCTGCAGCGCGGTCACGGCCTCACCGAGGCCGGTCAGCTCGGGGGTTCAGATGCTGCCCCAGTCGTAGCAGTAGAAGACCAGGACGACATCGCGCCCGCGGAACTCGGCGAGGGTCAGCGGGCGGCCCTCGGTCGAGGGCAGCGAGAACTCGGGAGCGGGCTTGCCATAGCGTATCATCGCGCCTCCGGGCTAGAATCGGCCGCCATGAAAATACACCGCCTGTACGCCGATCCCAACGGGGAATCTCACTTCGAGACGGTCGAGGTTCCGCTCACCGAGGCCTCGCGCGCCGGCCGCCTGTCGGCCCGCATGCCGGCCACCGGCATCATCTTCCGCGAGGTCCAGCCGGACTACGACCTCGACTGGCACCCGGCGCCGCGCCGCCAGTACATCGTCAACCTCGACGCCGGCGTCCAGATCACCGCCAGCGACGGCGAGACGCGCAAGATCGGCGCCGGCGAGATCCTGCTGGTCGAGGACACCTGGGGCAAGGGGCACCTCTCCAAGGCGCTCGACGGCAAGCTGCGCCACTGCCTGTTCATCCCCATCGACTGATGGGCAAGCTCGACGGCAGGGTCGTGCTGGTCACCGGCGCCAGCCGTGGCATCGGCGCCGACGTCGCCCGCCTGCTCGCCGCCGAGGGTGGCCGCGTGGTGTGCGCGGCGCGCACGCTCAAGGAAGGCGACCACCGCCTGGCCGGCTCGCTGCAGACGACCGTCGACGGGATCCGCAAGGCCGGCGGCCAGGCCCATGCCGTCGCCGCCAATATCGCGGACCCGGCGGAATGCGAAAAGCTCGTGGAGGCCGCCCGGCAGGCGTACGGCCCGGTCGACGTGCTCGTGAACAATGCGGCGCTCACCTACTTCCTGCCGATCCGCGATTATCCCGTCAACAAGTGGCTCGCCTCGTGGGCGGTCAACGTCCACGCGCCGTTCGTGCTGAGCCAGCTCGTCCTGCGCGACATGGTCGAGCGGCGGCGCGGCGCCATCGTCAACATCGGCTCGGGCGCGGCGATCGGGCCGGGGCGCGGGCCGTACACGGATGCCGCCGCCGGGGCCCGCAACAGCACCTGCTACGGCGCCGAGAAGGCCGCGCTCGAGCGGTTCACGCAGGGGCTGGCCGCCGAGGTCTACCCGCACGGGGTGTCGGTGACGTGCGTGTCGCCCTCGCAGGTCGTGCCCACGCCCGGCACCGTCTATCACAAGCTGGTCAAGGGGCTCGACGACCCGAGCGGCGAGCGTCCCGAGCTGATGGCCCGGGCCGTGCTGCTGCTCGCCACCGAGCCGCTCGACCGCGTCACCGGCCGCGTGACCTACAGCCAGCAGATCCTCAAGGAGTTCGGCTGGATCACCGACGCCCGCGGTCGCGGCGTGGAGACACCCGGCACCGGCTATGCCCAAACGTAGTGGGGGCCCCGAGATGGCCCCCACACCCCCCAGGCGGCTCGGAGCGCCCCGGGGAACCCGTGGCGCTCCTCGGTTCGCGCTCATCCGGCAGTCACCGGCGGCCACGGGATCTTCAGCGCGTCGAGGCGGCGTAGCCGGTCCTGACCGAGGGCGCGGTCCCAGACGTCGGCGAGCGCCTCGGGAGTCCATGACCGCTCCGCGGTCGCGGTGCGCAGCGGCGCCGGATGCGAAAAGATCGTCACCTCCGCCCCGCGCACGCCGACCATCTGCCCCGTGATGTGGGCGGCGCGATCGCTGGCGAGGAACGTCACCACCGGCGCGATCGCCTCCGGCGGCGTCGCGGTCGCCGCGCCGCGGCGCTCGCCCGGCAGCCGCTGGGTCATGCGCGTGTCGGCCGTCGGCGAGATCACGTTGCAGCGCACGCCGTATTTCGCCATCGCCAGCGCCGTCGAGCGCATGAGCCCCACGATGCCCTCCTTGGCCGCCGAGTAGTTCGGCTGGCCCGGGCTCCCCTCCAGCCCCGCCGTGGAGGTGAACCCGATGATGCAGCCGCGCTTCTTCTCGCGCATGTGGGCGGTGGCCGGCTGCATCACCGTGAAGTGGCCCTTGAGGTGGACGGCGATGACCGCGTCCCACTCCTCCTCGGACATGTTGAAGATCATCCGCTCGCGCAGGATCCCGGCGCAGCAAACGAGGACGTGCAGGTCGCCGAACTCCTTGAGGGCGAGGTCCACCACCCGGCGCCCGCCGGCCATCGTCGCCACGCTCTCGGGGCTGGGCAGCGCGCGGCCGCCGGCCTTGCGGATGGTGGCCACCACTTCGTTGGCCGGCTCGCTGGAAGGATCGCGGCCGTCCACGCTCACGCCGTAGTCGTTGACCACGACGGCCGCGCCCGCTGCCGCCAGCCCGATCGACACCGCCCGCCCAATGCCCGTCCCCCCGCCCGTGACCACTGCCACCTTGCCGTCGAGCATCCCCATGGGTCCCCCTCCTTCAGGCGGACCGAGTATAGGCGTGCGCCGGTGTAGTAGGATTGCGGTCATACGACCCGCAGTGACCCGCGTCCCGTGAGAGGAGCGAAAGCTCATGCCGTACGACCTGGTGATCAAGAACGGCACGGTGATCGACGGCTCCGGCCTTCCCCGCTACCGCGCCGACGTCGGCATCCGGCAGGGCCGCATCGCGGCGATCGGCCGCATCCGCGAGCAGGCGCGCGAGGTCCTCGACGCCGCGGGCCACGTGGTGGCCCCGGGGTTCATCGACGGCCACACCCACATGGACGCGCAGATCTTCTGGGACCCGCTCGGCACCTGCTCGTGCTGGCACGGCATCACCAGCGTCGTCATGGGCAACTGCGGCTTCACGCTGGCGCCGTGCGCGGACAAGGACAAGCAGCTCGTCATGCGCAACCTCGAGCGCGCCGAGGACATCTCGGCCGACGCCATGAACGTGGGCATCGAGTGGTCGTGGACGACCTTCCGCGAGTACCTCGACACGCTCGAGCGGCTGCCCAAGGGCATCAACTACGCCGGCTACCTCGGCCACTCGGCCCTGCGCACCTATGTCATGGGCGAGCGCGCCTTCGACGGGCCGGCCGCCGAGGACGACCTGCGCGCGATGGAGGCCGAGCTGCGCGACGCGATCCAGGCCGGCGCCATCGGCTTCACCACCTCGCGCTCGCCCAGCCACGAGACCCCCGACCGGCGCCCGGTGGCCAGCCGCATGGCCGAGTGGTCCGAGGTGCGGCGGCTGGTCGGCGCCATGGGCGACCTCAACGCGGGCATCTTCGAGCTGGCCGGCGAGAACGTCGACCGGAGCACCAAGGTCGATCCCCGGATGCGCCGTGACTACCACGTGCGCCTGCGCGACCTGGCCGTCGAGACCGGGCGCCCCATCACGTTCGGCCTGTTCAGCCGCCAGGATGCGCCGGGCGTCTACCGGGACTACGTGAACCTGCTCGACGAGACGGCGGCGGCGGGCGGCCGCATGTTCGCCCAGGTCCACAGCCGTGCGCTCTCCGCGGTCCTGTCGTTCAGGACCCAGCTACCGTTCGACAAGCTGCCCGTGTGGAAGGAGCTCCGCGCGCTGCCGCTGGCCGAGCAGAAGGTGAAGCTGCGCGACCCCGCGCTGCGGCCGCAGCTGGTGGAGGCCGCGCGGGCGCGCTTCGATGGGCAGCCGCGGGGCACGGAGGCGCGGCCCGCGGTCTTCGACCGGCTGTTCGTGATGGAGAGCGTGCACGGCGTGCATCCGTCGGTGGCGGCGGTGGCGCGCGCCCGCAACTGCGATCCCGTCGAGGCGATGATCGACCTCGCCCTGGAGACGGACTTCAACGTCTTCTTCCTGCAGCCCATCGCCAACGAGGATCAGGACATCGCGCTCGAGCTGATGCGGCTGCCGCGCGCCGTCGTCACCTTCTCCGACTCCGGCGCCCACGTCTCGCAGCTGATGGACTCCTCCCTGCAGACGCACCTGCTGGCGTACTGGGTGCGGGAGCGGCAGGCGTTCACCCTCGAGCAGGCGGTCCGGATGCTCACGCTCGTGCCGGCGACGCACTGGGGATTCGCCGACCGCGGCCTCATCCGCGAGGGGATGGCCGCCGACCTCGTCGTCTTCGACCCCGACACGATCGCGGCCGAGATGCCCGAGGTGGTCCACGATCTGCCCGCCGGCGCCCGGCGCCTCGTGCAGCGCTGCCGCGGCGTCGCGGCCACGGTGGTGAACGGTCAGATCCTGCTGCGCGACGGCAAGCCGACCGGCGCCCGGCCCGGCCGCCTGCTTCGCGGCCCGCTGGCCGCGCGCGCCTGAGCCAAGCCTAGCGCGCGACTAGCGCGACCACGTCCCCACACCCGGGGGCGGCGGCGGTGGCGTCCCCGCGGGCGGTGGCGGCACCGAGGACGGCGGCACGTTGGCCGGGGGCGGGGGCGGCGGCGGCGGAGGCGGTGGCGCGGCGGCCGGCGCGCTGTACGCCGGCTGCGAGCCGCGGGCGACCGGGACCTGGTTGCCCTTGGCGTACATGCACTGCATGTAGCTGGCGTCGTAGCGGCGCTGCACCGAGCCCTGCGAGGCGGCGGCGTTGCCGGCGCCGACGGCGGTGCCGCCCAGCAAGCCGGCGCCCGCTCCCACGGCCGCTCCCGTCGCGGGGCTGCCCGCCGCCGCGCCGATGGCGGCGCCGAGCGCCGCGCCCACCAGCGTGCCGACGGCGGCCCCGGTCACGGTGCTCTGCGCGCCCGCCTCGTTCGGGGTCGTCCCCACCTGCTCCCGGGCGAACTGCCGGCACACCGCGTCGTCGTACTGGAACTGGTTGAAGCCCTTTCCCGTCCCCGGCAGCACCATGACGCTCGGTCCCGAGGGGACCGTGGCGCAGGCGCCCAGGAACAGGCTGGCGATCACGCAGAGGGCGATCGGCGTCTTCATGGCGTCAGTCCTGTCGCGGTGGAACTTTCACCCAGGGCTCTGGGCACGTCTGCACGCCGGGGTAGTAGCCCTTGGCGCTCGCGCAGTAGTACCAGTACGCCTCGGGCGTGACCGACTGGCTCTGCGGTCCGGGCGCCACCGCCGCGGGCGGCTGCTGCACGTACACGGGCGGCTCCTGCACCACGACCGGCGGCGGCGAGTACGTGTACGGCGGCGGGTAATACCCGTACGGGTAGCCGTATGGGTAGTAGGGATAGTACGGGTAGTAGGGGCCGAAGCCGAAGCCCACGAACACGTGGGGACCACCGCGGTGGAAGCCCCGGGTCCAGGCATCGCTCGGAGCGGCGGTGACCACGAGCAGGGCCACCAGCAGCAGGGCGACCGTCGCGAGCTTTCTCATGGGCAGCCTCCTCCTACGCCAGCTTGGACGACTCACGCAGCCGACGTATTCAGTATAGCCAACCGCGCCCGCCTCGGCCCGGTGGTGGTCCGGCCGCCGGTGGGGTAAAGTGTGGACCCGTCATGCGCTTCGGCACGTACTACTTCCTGCAGGCCCCGCCCGCCCTGAGCCACCCCGACGTCGTCCAGCGCGAGGTGGAGCAGATGGTGTGGACGGAGGAGCTGGGCTTCGACAGCATCTGGCTCACCGAGCATCACTTCATCGAGTACGGGCTGTCGGTGTCCCCCGCCATCCTCGCCACCGCGGCCGCGATGCGCACGCGGCGCGTCCGGATCGGGCTGGCTGCCGCGATCCTGCCGTTTCACGACCCGATCCGCCTGGCCGAAGAGCTCGCCATCGTGGACATCCTGAGCGGCGGCCGCCTCGACGTCGGCGTCGGCCGCGGCAACCGCCCGGTCGAGTTCGAGGGGTATCGCGTCCCCCAGATCGAGAGCCGGGAGCGCTTCGAAGAGACCCTCGCGATCATGCTACGGGCGTGGACGGCCGAGCGGTTTTCGTTCGAGGGGCGCCACTTCACGATCCCCGAGGTGCGGGTGATCCCCAAGCCGCTGCAGCAGCCCCACCCGCCCATCTACGTCGTGTGCGTCAGCCCCGACACGATCGAGTCCACCGCGCTGCGCGGGTGGCCGATGCTCAACTCGATCCTGCGCGGGCCCATCGACCAGCTCGTCACCCAGCGCGACACCTACGTGAAGGCGTGCCGCAAGGGCGGCCGCACCGACGAGGAGATCGCCGGCCTGCTCGCCCGCTGGGGCGTCTCGCGCCACATCTACGTGGCGCCGACCGACGCCCAGGCGCGCGCCGAGGCGCGTGATGCCGAGATGTGGTACCAGGAGGCGCTGCGCCGGTTCCTCGTCCCCGAGCACATCGACCGCGTCCACCCGCTGCTGCAGCCGGGCTTCCGCGCGCTGGCCGAGCGGATGGGGGCGATCACCTGGGAGCAGCTCGTCGCCGAGACGCTCGCCGTCGGCTCGCCCGACACCGTCGCCGCCCGGCTCGAGGAGATGCAGCGGCTCGGCGTCGGCGAGGTGCTCTGCTGGATGAACTTCGGCGGCCTGCCGCAGGCGCAGGTGCGCCGCTCGATGGAGCTGTTCGCGCGCGAGGTCATGCCCCACTTCCGCTGAAAGGACCCGACATCATGGCTGACAAGGTCGCCCTCGTTACCGGCGCCGGCAGTGGCATCGGCAAGGCCGCCGCGCTCGCCCTCGCCAAGGAAGGCTACGCGGTCGTCCTCGCCGGCCGGCGCAAGGAGATGCTGGAGGCGGTGGCCACGGCGGCCCCCGCCGGCGCCCGGACGCTGGTGGTGCAGACCGACGTCGCCGACGGGAGCTCCATCCGCAACCTGTTCGCCCGCACCAAGGAGGCCTTCGGGCGGCTCGACGTCCTGTTCAACAACGCGGGAATCGGCGCGCCGGCGGTGCCGCTCGAGGATCTGCCCTTCGAGCAGTGGAAGGCGGTGGTGGACACCAACCTCACCGGCTCGTTCCTCTGCACGCAGGAAGCCTTCAAGATCATGAAGAGCCAGACGCCGCGCGGCGGCCGCATCATCAACAACGGCTCGATCTCCGCGCACGCCCCGCGCCCCGGCTCGGTCGCCTACACCTCGACCAAGCACGCCATCACCGGGCTGACCAAGACGACGTCGCTCGACGGGCGCAAGTACGACATCGCCTGCGGCCAGATCGACGTCGGCAACGCGGAGACGCCGCTGACCGAGCGGATGAAGAAGGGCGTGCCCCAGGCCAACGGCACCGTCGCGGTCGAGCCGGTGATGGACGTGCAGCACGTGGCCAGCGCCGTCGTCTACATGGCGAGCCTTCCGCTGGACGCCAACGTCCAGTTCCTGACCGTGATGGCGACCAAGATGCCGTTCGTCGGACGCGGGTGATCTCGCCTGAATAGCCGGCGGCGGCGCCCCGTCCAAGCCACCATGCCCGGGGTGCGCCTGCCGTGAGCCCGTCCCGCATCTTCATCCTGCGGCCGGTCGCCACCTCCCTGCTGACGGTCGGCATCCTGCTCGCCGGTCTCGTCGCCTACCTGCAGCTGCCGGTCTCGGCCCTGCCCCAGGTGGACTACCCGACGATCCAGATCGTCACCTTCTATCCGGGCGCCAGCCCGGACGTCATGGCCTCCTCGGTGACGACCCCGCTCGAGCGCCAGTTCGGCCAGCTGCCGGGCCTCAAGCAGATGACGTCGACCAGCTCCTTCGGCGCCTCGCTGATCACGCTGCAGTTCATCATCGAGTACCAGATCGACGTCGCCGAGCAGCAGGTGCAGGCGGCCATGAACGCCGCCGCCGCCTTCCTGCCGCCCGACCTGCCCAACCCGCCCGTCTACAGCAAGGTGAACCCGGCCGACACGCCGGTGCTGACGCTGGCGCTGACCTCCGACACGCTGCCGCTGCAGGGCGTGGAAGACCTGGCCGACACCAACCTCGCCCAGAAGATCGCGCAGCTGCCGGGCGTGGGGCTGGTCTCGATCAGCGGCGGCCAGCGCCCGGCGGTGCGCGTGCAGGCCGACCCGATGAAGCTCGCCTCCTACGGCCTCGGCCTGGAGGACCTGCGCTCGGCGCTGCGGCTGGCCAACGTCAACCAGGCCAAGGGCAATCTCGAAGGCGCCCGGCAGTCGTTCACGATCGGCGCCAACGACCAGCTCCTCTCGAGCGTGGAGTACCGCGCGATCGTGGTCGCCTACCGCAGCGGCGCGCCGGTCCGGCTGGGCGACGTCGCCGACGTAGTCGACGGCGTCGAGAACGTCAAGCAGCTGGCCTGGATGAACGACACGCCGGCGGTGATCGTCAACATCCAGCGGCAGCCGGGCGCCAACATCATCGGCGTGGTGGACCGCATTCACCGGCTGCTGCCGCAGCTCAAGGCCTCGCTGCCGTCCTCGATCGACATCACGATCCTGACCGACCGCACCAGCACCATCCGGGCCTCGGTGCGGGACGTCGAGTTCACGCTGGTGCTCACGATCGCGCTGGTCGTCCTCGTGATGTTCCTGTTCCTGCGCTCGGTGGCGGCCACCGTCATTCCCAGCGTGGCGGTGCCGATCTCCATCGTGGGGACGTTCGGCGTCATGTACCTGCTCGGCTATAGCCTCGACAACCTGTCGCTGATGGCGCTGACGATCTCCACGGGCTTCGTCGTGGACGACGCCATCGTCATGATCGAGAACATCGCCCGCTACATCGAGGCCGGGGAGCCGCCGCTGCAGGCGGCGCTCAAGGGCTCCGAGCAGATCGGCTTCACGATCGTGTCGTTGACCGTGTCGCTGATCGCCGTGCTGATCCCGCTGCTGTTCATGGGCGACATCGTCGGCCGCCTCTTCCGCGAGTTCGCGGTCACGCTGGCGGTGACCATCCTCGTCTCGGCGGTCGTCTCGCTGACGCTGACGCCCATGATGTGCGCCAAGCTGCTGGGCGGCGAGCACGAGGCCCGCCGCACGCGCTTCTACCATGTCACCGAGCAGGCGTTCGAGTGGGTGATCGCCCGCTACGCGACGACCCTGCGCTGGGTGCTGCGCCACCAGCCGGGGACGCTGATCGTCACCGTCGCGACCCTGGTGGCGACGATCCTGCTCTACGTGGTCGTGCCCAAGGGGTTCTTTCCGATCCAGGACACCGGCGTGATCCTCGGGATCTCGGAGGCCCCGGTGACGGTGTCGTTCACCGCCATGGCCGAGCGCCAGCAGGCACTGGTCCGCGTGATCCTCCGGGATCCCGACGTGGCGAGCCTGTCCTCCTTCATCGGCGTGGACGGGGTCAACATGACGCCCAACAGCGGGCGGATCCAGATCAACCTCAAGCCGCGCGACCACCGGGCGGCCGACGCCTCGGCGGTGATCCGCCGGCTCGGCCCCCAGCTGGAGGCGGTCGAGGGCATCACCCTCTACATGCAGCCGGTGCAGGACCTCACCGTCGAGGACCGCGTCAGCCGCACGCAGTACCAGTACTCGCTGGAGGACGCCGACGTCCGCGAGCTCGGCGAGTTCGCGCCGCGGCTCATCGACCGTCTCAAGGCCCTGCCCCAGCTGCGCGACGTGGCCAGCGACCAGCAGAGCGGCGGCCTGCTCGCCTCGCTCGTCATCGACCGCGACACCGCCTCGCGCCTGGGCGTGGTCCCCCAGGCCATCGACGACACGCTCTACGACGCCTTCGGCCAGCGCCAGGTCTCGACGATCTTCACGCAGCTCAACCAGTACCACGTGATCCTCGAGGTACTGCCGGCCTTCCAGCAGGACCCCGAGGCGCTGAAGTTCATCTACGTGAAATCGTCCACCGGTCAGCAGGTGCCGCTGAGCGCCTTCACGCACCTCGCCTCGGGGGCCACCGCGCTGGCGGTGAACCACCAGGGGCAGTTCTCGGCGGTGACGATCTCGTTCAACCTGGCGCCCGGCGTCGCCCTCGGCCACGCGGTGGACGCGATCAAGGCGGCCGAGCGCGACATCGGGCTGCCGGCGTCCATCCGGGCGGGCTTCCAGGGCACCGCCCAGGTGTTCCAGGCCTCGCTGGCCAACGAGCCGCTGCTGATCCTGGCCGCGATCGTCACCGTCTACATCGTGCTGGGCGTGCTCTACGAGAGCTACATCCACCCGATCACGATCCTCTCCACGCTGCCGTCGGCCGGTGTGGGCGCCATCCTGGCGCTGATCCTGGTCCGGTCGCACCTCGACGTCATCGCGCTGATCGGCATCATTCTCCTCATCGGCATCGTGAAGAAGAACGCGATCATGATGATCGACTTCGCGCTCGCCGCCGAGCGCGAGGGGGGCAAGGCGCCGGCGGAGGCGATCTACCAGGCGTGCCTGCTGCGCTTCCGGCCGATCATGATGACGACGATGGCCGCGCTGCTCGGCGGCCTGCCGCTGGCGCTGGGCAGCGGCACCGGCGCCGAGCTGAGGCGGCCGCTGGGCATCACGATCGTCGGCGGCCTCCTGCTCTCGCAGCTCCTCACGCTCTACACGACCCCGGTCGTCTACCTCTACTTCGACCGCCTCGCCCGGCGTGTGCACCGCGAAAGAGAACCGAGGGGGGCCCCGGCTACGCCGGGGACCGCCGAGCCGTTGGGGGGTATGGGGGCCATCTCGGGGCCCCCATCATGAATTGAACGTCTCTGAGCCGTTCATCCGCCGGCCCGTCGCCACCACGCTGCTGAGCGTGGCGCTGCTGCTCGCCGGCGTGGTCGCCTACCGCACGTTGCCGGTGGCGCCGCTGCCCCAGGTGGAGTTCCCGGTGATCCAGGTCCAGGCGATCCTGCCCGGCGCCAGCCCGGAGACGATGGCCTCGGCGGTGGCGACGCCGCTCGAGCGGCAGTTCGGCCGCATCGCCGGCGTCACCGAGATGACCTCGACCAGCCTGCTGGGGGCCACCACCGTCGTGCTGCAGTTCGACCTCAGCCGGTCCATCGACGCCGCCGCGCGCGACGTGCAGGCCTCGATCAACGCCGCCCGCAGCCAGCTGCCCACCTCGCTCGTCAACAACCCGACCTACCGCAAGGTGAACCCGGCCGACGCGCCGATCATGATCCTGGCGCTGACCTCCGACATCATGCCCGTCGGCCGCATGTACGACGCGGCCGACTCGATCCTGGCCCAGAAGCTCTCGCAGGTGGACGGCATCGGCCAGGTCATCGTCGGCGGCGGCGCCAAGCCGGCCGTGCGCGTGCGCGTGGACCCCGGTGTCCTCTCGCAGATCGGCCTCAGCCTCGAGCAGGTCCGGGCGGCGCTCGGCACCGTCAACGCCAATGCCCCGAAGGGCGAGCTGGCCAACGCCACCACCGCGTGGACGGTCCACGCCACCGACCAGCTCCTCGACGCCGACCAGTACCGCCCGGTGATCGTGGCCTGGCGGAAGGGCGCGCCGGTCCGGCTCGGCGACATCGCGGACGTCGAGACCTCGGTGGAGGACGTGCGCACCGGCGGCCTCGCCAACGGTAAGCGGGCGGTGCTGATCATCATGTTCCGCCAGCCGGGCGCCAACATCATCGAGACGGTCGATCGCGTGATGGAGCTGATGCCCACGCTGCGGGCCTCGGTCCCCCCCGCCATGGATCTCACCATCGTGCTCGACCGGACGACGACCATTCGCGCCTCGTTCCACCACGTGCAGGTCACGATCCTGCTCTCGATCGCCCTGGTCGTTTTCGTGGTGTTCGTGTTCCTGCGCAGCGTCTCCGCCACGATCATCCCCAGCGTGGCGGTGCCCCTCTCGCTCCTCGGCACCTTCGCCGGGATGTACCTGTGCGGCTACAGCCTGGACAACCTCTCGCTCATGGCGCTGACGATCTGCACCGGCTTCGTGGTGGACGACGCGATCGTCGTGCTGGAGAACGTCACGCGCTATCTCGAGGCCGGCGAGTCGCCGCTGGCGGCCGCGCTGAAGGGCGCCCGCGAGATCGGCTTCACCGTCCTCTCCATGAGCGTCTCGCTGGTGGCGGTGTTCATCCCGATCCTCTTCATGGGCGGCCTGGTCGGCCGCCTCTTCCGCGAGTTCGCCGTCGTCCTCACGCTGGCGATCATGGTCTCGCTGGTCATCTCGCTCACCGCGACGCCGATGATGTGCGCGTACTTCCTCAAGTCCGCGCACCAGGTCCGCCACGGCCGCGTCTACCGCGCCAGCGAGCGCGTGTTCCAGTCGGTCCTGGGCGTCTACGGGCGCACGCTGACGTGGGCGCTGCGTTACCGGGCGGCGACGCTGGCCATCCTGCTGGTGACGGTCGGCGTCAACGTCTACCTGTTCCGGACCGTGCCCAAGGGGTTCTTCCCGCAGCAGGACGCCGGACGCCTGATCGGCAGCATCCAGGCCGACCAGGACATCTCCTTCCCGGCCATGCGTGAGAAGGTCGCGGCGTTCGCCCGCATCGTGCAGACCGACCCGGCCGTCGGCGACGTGGTGGCCTTCAGCGGCGGGCTCTTCAACACGACGAACACCGCGCGCATGTTCATCTCGCTCAAGCCGCTGGAGGCGCGCAAGCTCTCGGCCGATCAGGTCATCGCGCGGATCCGGCCGAAGACGGCGGGCATTCCCGGCGCCACCCTGTTCCTGCAGCCGGTGCAGGATCTGCGCATCGGCGGGCGGGCCAGCAACGCCCAGTTCCAGTACACGCTGCAGTCCACCGATCTCGGCGATCTCAACGCGTTCGCGCCGCAGATGCTGGCCAAGCTCCGCAACCTCCCCGGCCTGCGCGACGTGTCCACCGATCAGCAGAACCGCGGGCTGCAGGCGGCGCTGGTGATCGACCGCGACACCGCCTCACGGCTGGGCGTGCCGGCGAGCGCCATCGACGAGACGCTCTACAGCGCCTTCGGCCAGCGCCAGGTGTCCACGATCTACAGCGCGCTGAACCAGTATCACGTCGTCCTCGAGGTGGCGCCCCGCTTCCAGCAGGACCCCGACGCCCTCAAGGGCGTCTACGTCCGCGCGGCCGGCGGCGGCCAGGTGCCGCTGAGCGGGATCACCCGCTACGGCGCCAGCACGACACCGCTGGCGGTGAACCACCAGAGCTTCTTCCCGGCGGTCACCCTCTCCTTCAACCTGGCGCCGGGAATCGCCCTCGGCGACGCCGTGAAGACCATCCAGGCCGCCGAGCGTGAGATCAACATGCCGGCCTCGATCCGGGCGAGCTTCCAGGGCACCGCGCAGGCGTTCCAGGCCTCGCTGGCCAACCAGCCCATCCTGATCCTGGCCGCGCTGGTCAGCGTCTACATCGTGCTCGGGGTCCTCTACGAGAGCTACGTGCACCCGATCACGATCCTGTCCACCCTGCCGTCGGCCGGGGTCGGCGCGATCCTCGCGCTGCTCATCACCGGCGACGAGCTGAACATCATCGGGTTGATCGGCATCATCCTGCTGATCGGGCTCGTCAAGAAGAACGCCATCCTGATGATCGACTTCGCGCTGGACACCGAGCGGAGTAGCGGCGTGGCGCCGGAGGAGGCGATCCGGCAGGCTTGCCTTCTGCGCTTCCGTCCGATCATGATGACGACCATGGCCGCGCTCCTCGGCGCCCTGCCCCTCGCGCTCGACTTCGGCAACGGCGGCGAGCTGCGCCGCCCCCTCGGCCTCACGATCGTCGGCGGCCTCATCATGTCGCAGCTCCTCACGCTCTACACGACCCCGGTGGTCTATCTCTATCTCGAGCGTGCCCGACTCGCGCTCGTCCGGCGGCCGGCCCTGGCCGGCCGGCCCTCGGAGGCGCGCGGATGACACGGCCCCTGACACGACCGCTGCTGCCGCTGCTGTGCCTGGCGCTGGCCGCCTGCTCGGGCGGCAACGCCGAGTCCAAGCAGCCGCCCCGCCGCCCGGCGGTGCCGGTGGCGGTCGCGCCGGTCGAGCGCAAGACGGTCCCGCTGCTCGTCCAGGCCATCGGCACGGTGGAGGCGTACGCGGTCGTCTCCGTGCGCGCGCAGGTCGGCGGCGAGCTGATGCGGGTGCACATCAAGGAGGGGCAGGACGTCCGCAAGGGCGACCTGCTCTTCACGATCGACCCGCGCACCTACGAGGCCGCGCTGGCCCAGGCCCAGGCCACGCTGGCCAGGGACCAGGGGCAGGTGCAGCAGGCGCGCGCCGCGCTGCAGCGGGACACCGCGCGCGTGGCGCAGTCGCGCGCCGCCCTGCTCCGCGACCAGGCCCAGGCCAAGAACGCCGAGGTCTCGGAGCGGCGCTACAGCGACCTGCTCAAGCGCGAGCTGATCGCCCAGGAACAGTACGACCAGATCCGGACGACGTACGAGTCGCTGACCGCCACCCTGCGCGCCGACGAGGCCGACGTCGCCAGCGCCGAGGAGACCGTGAAGGCCGACGAGGCGGCGATCCGCAGCGCTGAGGGGACGGTGCGGGCCGATGAGGCGATCGTGGACAACGCCCGCGTGCAGCTCGGCTACACGCAGATCCGCTCGCCGATCAACGGGCGCACCGGCAGCCTGCAGCTCAACCAGGGCAACGTCGTGCGCTCGGGCGGCACCAGCGACTCGACGCTGCTGGTGATCAACCAGGTCCAGCCCGTGTACGTCTCCTTCACCGTGCCCCAGCAGCAGCTCGCCCAGATCAAGCGCTACATGGCCGAGGGCCCGCTGACGGTGGAGGCCGTCCCCTCGGGCGAGCAGAAGCCCGAGCGGGGCACCGTGACGTTCATCGACAACGCCGTCGACCCGGCCACCGGCACGATCCGCCTCAAGGCAACCTTCGCCAACGCCGAGCGGCGCCTGTGGCCCGGCCAGTTCGCGAACGCATCGCTCACGCTCGCCGTCGAGCCCGACGCGCTCGTCATCCCCGCCCAGGCGGTCCAGAGCGGCCAGCAGGGCACCTACGTGTTCGTCGTCAAGCCCGACCAGACGGTGGAGACGCGGCGGATCGTGGTGGCGCGCACGCAGGGCAGCGAGGCGATCCTGGCGAGCGGCGTGAGCGCCGGCGAGTCCGTCGTCACCGACGGGCAGCCCCGGCTCGTGCAGGGCGCGAAGGTCGAGGTGCGCGCACCGGGCCGGCCCGGCGCCGGCGCTCCCCCGACGCGCTGAGCGACTGTCGCTGGTCAATAAGAATGTCGTGGGTACTGCAACATAGAAATGTCATCCCCGGTCGTGAGGAACGAAGCCGGCTTTGGCGGCGAGGCGTACATCGTACGGGCGCTGCCAGGGATGGCGCCGGGCCGGCGGGGGCGGCAGGGCCGCGGCGAGCTGGGCCAGGGCGGTGCGGACCCGGGGCGTTGAGGCGCGCGCCGGCCGGCGGTCGACGCCGGGCCGGCCGCGGGGCGCGAGGGTAAAGTCGGGGGTCGGTGACGGCACGGCCGCGATGACGGTGGCGTCGGCCAGGACGACGGCCCGGCCCGTCACGAGTTCGCGGATCTCGACCCGGCGGCCGGCATAGGAGCGGCCGTGGGGGCCGCGCGGGATCTGGATGAGGCGCGAGCCCAGGCGGACGGTGTTATCCCGGGCGACCACGCGGTGATAGCGGCAGCTCACGACGAGTTCGAGATCGCGCGGGGGGCGGCGCCAGACCGGCTGCGGGGTGGCCGCCGCGCGGGCGAAGCGTCGATTGAAGTCGGCCAGAAAGTCCGGCCGGTAGGCGTTGGCGGCAGCGCGCGTGGCAATCGCCCGCAGGCGCAGTTCACTCACCAGGCGATCTTGCAGCGTGGCCCACAGCCGCTCGACGCGGCCTTTGCCTTGCGGCGAGCGCGCCTGGACGTAGCCGATCCCCAGCGCTTGGAGCACGCGCCCCAGATGCGTGGGGGCCTGGGCGCCGGCG
>JBGQFW010000056.1:0-27100 GCA_041497115.1 Methylomirabilia bacterium | reverse complement strand
GGGGCTACCCGCCGCTGCGCGCGTACCTCTCCGCGTACCTCCTGCGGTTCGGCGTCGAGGCGCACCCCGACGAGATCCTGATCGTCAACGGGTCCCAGCAGGGGTTCGACCTGATCGCGCGGACGCTCCTGGATCCGGGCGACGTGGTGGCGATCGAGGCGCCGACCTACCCGCGGGCGCTGCAGGTGTTCCGCTCGTTCGGCGCCCAGCTCCTCGCCGTGCCCTGGGAGGCGGCCGGGCCGCGCGTCGACGTGCTGGAGCGCCTCCTGGAGCGGCACGCGCCGAAGCTCTTCTACTGCCAGCCGACGGCCCACAACCCCACCGGCCTGACCATGGCGCCCGACACCGGCCGGCGGCTGCTGGCCGTGGCGGCCCGCCACCAGGTGCCCATCGTCGAGGACGGGTTCGACGGGAGCCTCTACTACGGGGCGCGGCCGTCGCCGCCGCTGAAGGCGCGCGACCGCGACGGGCTCGTCCTCTACATCGGCACGTTCTCGAAGATCCTCTTCCCGGGGCTGCGGCTGGGCTGGCTGGTGGCGCCGACTCCCGTGATCGAGCGGCTGCAGGCCGCCAAGCAGCTGGCCGACCTGCACACGAGCGCGCTGCTGCAGGCCGCGGTGCATCGGTTCTGCGAGCGGCGGCTGCTCGATCGCCACATCACGAAGGTGACCGCCGAGTACGCGCGGCGGCGCACGCTGCTGCTGGCCGCGCTCCGCCGCCGCATGCCGGACGGCGTCACCTGGACCGAGCCGCAGGGCGGGTTCTCGCTGCTGCTCACGCTGCCGCCGGGACTCACGGCGACGGCGCTGCTGCCGGTGGCGGTCGAGCGTGGGGTGGCGTTCACGCCCGGCCCGGCGTTCTTCCTCGACGGCGCCGGTGAGCGGACGCTGCGGCTGGCGTTCTCCTCGGTGGCGGCGGCCCGGATCGACGAGGGCGTGCGGCGGCTGGGCGAGGCGATCAAGGCGGTGCGGCGGCAGCCGCAGCCGCGCCGGACCGAGCGCGAGATGATGTCGGTGGTCTAGTCCGTTTCCCAAGGGGGGTCGACACCATGGACGAGCTGAATGGGCTCAGAATCGCGGATCGCAAGCACATCGGGCTGGCCGAGATGCTCAAGGGCGGCGTCATCATGGACGTCACCAACGCCGAGCAGGCCACGATCGCCGAGGACGCCGGGGCGGCGTCGGTGATGGCGCTGGAGCGCGTGCCCTCGGACATCCGGCGCGACGGCGGCGTGGCCCGGATGTCGCCGGTGAAGAAGATCCAGGAGATCCAGAAGGCGGTCACCATCCCGGTGATGGCCAAGGCCCGCATCGGCCACTTCGTCGAGGCCCAGATCCTCGAGGCGCTGGGCGTGGACTACATCGACGAGTCCGAGGTGCTCACGCCGGCCGACGAGCACTTCCACATCGACAAGTTCGCGTTCCACATCCCGTTCGTGTGCGGCTGCCGCGATCTGGGCGAGGCGCTCCGGCGCATCGGCGAGGGCGCGGCGATGATTCGCACCAAGGGCGAGGCGGGCTCCGGCAACATCGTGGAAGCCGTGCGTCACATGCGCGCGGTCATCTCGGGCGTGAAGCGGCTGACCACGCTCGGCCCCGAGGAGCTGATGACCGAGGCCAAGAACCTCGGCGCGCCCTACGAGCTCGTGCGCTGGATCGCGCGGACGGGCAAGCTGCCGGTGCCGAACTTCTCGGCGGGCGGCATCGCCACGCCGGCCGACGCCGCGCTGATGATGCAGCTCGGCGCGGAGGCGGTCTTCGTCGGTTCGGGCATCTTCAAGTCGTCCGACCCGGCCCGGCGGGCCAAGGCGATCGTGCAGGCGACCACGCACTTCAAGGACCCCGACGTGCTGGTGCGCGTCAGCGAGGACCTCGGCGAGGCCATGGCCGGCCTGGAGATCTCCAAGCTCGCCGAGAAGGATCTGATGCAGACCCGCGGCTGGTAGTGAGCACGGCAGTGCGCATCGGCGTCCTCGCGCTGCAAGGCGACTTCGCGCAGCACGCGCGCGCGCTCGCGCGGTGCGATGTCGTCTCGGTGGAGGTGCGCAAGCCGGAGCAGCTCGACGACGTCGACGGGCTGATCATCCCCGGCGGCGAGAGCACGACGCTGCTGAAGCTGATGGATCTCTGGGGGTTCGTCCCCGCGCTGGAGAAGTTCCACGCCGCCGGCAAGCCGATCTTCGGCACCTGCGCGGGGCTGATCCTGCTCGCCCGCGAGGTCGAGAATCCCCCGCAGTTCTCCCTCGGCTTCATCGACGTCGGCGTGGAGCGCAACGCCTACGGGCGCCAGCGGGAGTCGTTCGAGACGCCGGGCGAGGTCAGCCTGGACGGCGCCCCCACGCCGGTCGAGATGGTCTTCATCCGCGCCCCGCGGATCCGGCGGGTCGGCGCCGGCGTGCGGACCCTCGCCTCCCATCACGGCGAGCCCGTCCTGGCGCGACAGGGGTCGGTCCTGGTCGCGACGTTTCATCCCGAGCTGACCGACGATCCGACGGTGCACGCGTACTTCTGCGAGATGGTGCGGCGGGCGCGGCCGTGATCTTCCACGACTACTACGCGACGATCCCGTCCGCCGAGGTCGAGCGGTTCGTGGCCGCCCAGGAGATGGGGCGCCTGGTGACGGTCGGCGAGGAGGGGCCGCACATCGGCCTCTATCCGTTCGCGTACGGCGAGGGCGCCGTCGAGATCCACCTGGTGCGCACGGACGAGCAGACGCTGGACCTGCGCGCCCGGCCCCGCTGCGTGTTCGAGGTGGACGAGGTGCTGGGGGTGATCCCGTCCTACTGGGTGGACCCCGAGAACGCGATCATGGCGACCGCCTACCACCGGACCGTCATCTTCGAGTGCGCGGCGGCCGTCGCCGAGGACCCGGCGGCGCTGGCCGAGCAGCAGGGGAGGCTGCTCGCCCGCTACCAGCCGGAGGGCGGCTTCCGCCGCGTGGGCGTGGACGACCCGATGTACAAGAGGGCGCTCCACCACTTGGCGGCCGTGCGGCTGACCGTCGAGCGCACGCGGGTGAAGTTCAAGCTCGCGCAGAACCGGACCGCCGACGTGCGCCGGCGCATCGCCGCCGAGCTACGCCAGCGTGGTCGGCCCAACGACGGCCGCGCCGCCGATGCCCTCGAAGGGACTATCGAATAAGGCGTAATTGATTCATCTTGACAGCTGCCCCGGGCCACGGGGTATGCTCTGGTCGGACCACCTGACCAGAACCAAGCCTTCGCCGGATCCACGGAGGAGCATGTATGCCAGCCCTGATCTGTGAGGTCGTCTACCGCGGTATCTTCCAGAAAAACCTCGCCGCCCGCATGGTGCGCGGCATCGTCCTGTCGGCGCGCAAGTCGGGCCGCTGGGGCATCGCCTTCGGCCGGTACGGCGACAGCCCGCAGCGTAACGGCATCCCCGCCAAGGACTTCGCCATCGTCGCCGACACCAAGGAAGAGCTCGAGCAGAACATGGCGCGCTACGAGCCCAAGCACGTCGACGTCACCGTCTGCGTGGACGACACGCTGTCCAAGGGGGTGGAGTCGTGGGCCTGGTACGGCCTGCAGCCGATCAACCGGCTGACGGTGCCGAACGGGACCCTGCTCATGACCTCGCTGCAGGCGCCCGAGGAGCTGCTGAAGGACATCCACAAGAAGGACGCGCCCTACAAGCTGGCGCTCATCCGCGCCAAGGCGAGCTTCTCCGGCCTCTGGGTCTACAAAGAGGACCACACCGAGGCGCGGATCCTCGGCGCGCTGGCCAAGATCGCCCCGGCGTTCCTGAGCCTCGACGGGGTGAGCCAGGCGATCCAGGAGATCGAGTGGGGGTCGGACCTGAAGGTCGCCTCCGCCCGCAAGGCGTACGAGCGCCTCGAGACGCGCGAGGTGAAGATGACCGAGGGCAACACCGAGATCCCGTACTCGTTCGAGATGCCCAAGTGGTGGGAGATGCGCGAGGGCGTCACGATCCCGGCCATCCCGATCGGCAAGCCCAAGGAGGGCGGGCAGGGTTATGTCCCTGAGCGCAACCCGTACTTCAAGAAGTTCACCACCCGCACGATGCGCCCGGTGATCGACTTCGACACCTGCGTGAAGTGCAACCTCTGCTGGATCTCGTGCCCGGACTCCTGCTTCGACGTCATGCCCGACGCCACCTTCGACGCCAACATGGAGGCGTGCTGCGGCTGCGGCGTGTGCGAGGCGGTGTGCCCCGTCGAGAAGTGCATCACGATGGTCAACGAGTCCGCCTTCTCGGACAACGCCAGCCAGTGGGAGATGTGGCGCAAGGACAAGGCCGCCTACAAGACGTGGCTGCTCGCCACGATCGGCGACAAGAAGACGACGGCACGCTCGCACGGCTTCCGCTTCCGCGGCCAGTACGAGGAGGAGCTGAAGCACGATCTGGAGACCGGCGGCGTGGAGATCACGGCCGGCATCCCGGGCGAGAACGCGCAGCACAAGACGGTCTAAGGAGACACGCACATGGCAGTCGTGACCAAGGCGGCGCCGGCCGCATCGGACGAGAAAGAGCTTCTGATCTCCGGCAGCGAGGCGGTGGCCGAGGGGCTCACCCTCGCCGACATCGACGTGGTGACCGCGTACCCGATCCGCCCCTACGACACGGTCATGCAGGCGATCGCCAAGAAGATCTCCGGCGGCCAACTGGTCGCCGAGTACATCGTGGCCGAGGGCGAGCACAGCCAGTTCGAGATCGTCAAGCACGCCTCGACGGTGGGCGCCCGCGTGTTCTGCGGCTCGTCCGGGGTGGGCTGGGCGTACGCGATGGAGTGTCTCGTCGTGACCCCGCCGCTGCGGGTGCCGATGGTCTGCCTGGTCGGCAACCGTGCGCTGGACGACCCCGGCGCCTTCGGTGTGGAGCACAACGACGCGCTGTTCGTGCGCGACCTGGGGTGGATGCTCTGCTGGATCGACACGTCGCAGGAGGCGATCGACACCACGCTGATCGCGTACCGGGTGGCGGAAGATCGCCGGGTGTTCCTTCCGCTCGCGATCTCCGCGGACGGAGCGTTTCTCACGCACTCCCAGGCGCTGACGCTGGTGCCCTCCAAGGCGAAGGTCGACAAGTTTCTGCCGCGCTACGACCGGGGCGACCTGTTGCTGCACCCCGATAACCCCATCACGGTGGCGCCGCAGGCCAACGAGGACTGGGTCATCGAGATCCGGCGGCAGAACGACGAGGCGATGAAGCGCGCCTCGACGGTGATCGAGGAGGCCTACGCCGACTTCCGCCGCGTGTTCGGCCGCGGTCCCGAGAACCCGTGGTTCGAGGAGTACATGACCGACGACGCCGAGATCATCCTGGTCGGCATGGGCACGATCTCGCTGCCCATGAAAGTCGGGATCCGCAACATGCGGGCGCAAGGTAAGAAAGTCGGGCTCGTTCGACTGCGCTGGTTCAGACCCTTCCCAACCGAGCGGCTCGTGGCCGTTCTTTCCAAGGCCAAGGCCATCGGCGTGGTCGACCGCGATTATTCGTTCGGCTCGCCGTTCAACTCGGGCGTCGTCGCCAACGAGATCCGGGCGGCGCTCTACAACGCCGCCACGAGGCCGCCGCTGGTGGGGTTCATCTGCGGCCTGGGCGGGCGCGAGGTGACCCTGGAGGACGTCTACAAGGCGACGGACCTCTGCTACAATGCCGCGAATTCCGGCAAGTCCGAGGCCAAGACCATCTGGCTCGGCGTTCGGGAATAGGAGACACGGGCATGGCTGAGGCGACCACGTTCACGAACTCGACCCAGATCCTCGAGCCGTTCCGGGGGATCAAGAAGGTCACGATCGAGGAATACTTCACGTCGGGCCACCGGACCTGCCAGGGCTGCGAGTCGGCCCTCGTGATGAAGCTGATGGTGAAGGCGGCCGGCGCCCGCACGATCGTGCTCGGCTCCACCGGCTGCATGTACGTCGCCAACACCACGTACTACACCACGCCGTGGGTGGTGCCGTGGATGCACACGCAGCTCGGATCATCCGGCTCGGCCGCGCTCGGCACGGCGGCGGGGCTCAAGGCGCTGATGAGCAAGGGCAAGATCAAGTCCGAGCCGATCAACGTCATCGCGTTCTGCGGCGACGGTGGCGGGGCCGACATGGGCCTCGGCGCGATCTCGGCGACGCTGACCCACAAGGAATACAACTCGCTGATCCTGCTCTACGACAACGAGTCGTACGCCAACACCGATATCCAGCTCTCCGGCTCGACGCCGTACGGCGCCAACACCACGTTCAGCCCGCCCGGCAAGGCCATCCGCCTCATCCACAAGCGCTGGAAGAAGAACACCGCCGGCATGCTGGCGGCCGGCCACCCCGAGTGCCGGTACGTCGCGACCGTGTGCGCCTCCTACGCCGTCGAGATGATGAACAAGGTGCGCCGGGCGCTCACCATCGGCGGGCCGACGTTCATCCACTCGCTCGACCCGTGCCCGAAGGGGTGGGACTACGACCCGATGCTCAGCCACGAGCTGGGCGAGCTGGCCATCGAGACCGGCATCTTCCCGCTCTACGAGGTCGAGGACGGGCAGCTCCGCTACTACGGCAAGACCAAGGCGATCGTCGACGGCCGGGCCCGCAAGCCGGTCCGCGAGTACCTTCTCAAGCAGGGGCGCTTCGCGCACTTCCTCGAGGAGGACCTGGAGTATTTCCAGAAGAAAGTCGACGAGATGTGGGACAAGTGGGAGGTCCCCGGCGTGGTGCCGTTCAGGCGGATGGACGCCACCAAGGCGGCCCTGGACCCGAAGTAAATCCGGACGAGCGGTGATCGTCGCGCGATCACCGGCGGGCGGGGTCGGGCGCGGAACGGCGCCTGACCCCGCCGTGTTTTGTCGGCATACCTGTCAGCGAGGAGGCCCGGCCATGACACACAGCCGTCTCACGTCCGCTCTCCTGTCCCTGGTCCTGGTCCTCGCCGCGGCGGCCTCCGCCCGGGCGTGGGAGCCCACCAAGCCGATCGAGTTCGTCGTTCCCGCCGGCACCGGCGGCGGCGCCGACCAGATGGCCCGGCTCATCGCCGGCATCTCCGACAAGCACAAGCTGTCGCCGAAGCCGCTCATCGTCATCAACAAGTCGGGGGGCGCCGGCGCCGAGGGGTTCCTCGACGTCAAGGGCAAGAAGGGCGACCCCCACACGCTCATCATCACGCTGTCGAACCTGTTCACCACGCCGCTGCACACCGGGGTGCCCTTCAACTGGAGGGACCTCACGCCGGTCGCGCGGCTGGCGCTCGACCAGTTCATCCTGTGGGTCAACGCCGAGACGCCGTACATGACCGCCAAGGACTACCTGGCCGCCGTCAAGGCGCAGGCCGGCAAGCCGACGCAGATGAAGATGGGCGGCACCGGCTCCGCCCAGGAAGACCAGATCATCACGATCCTGCTCGAGCAGGGGGTGCCGGGCGCCAAGTTCACCTACGTGCCGTTCAAGGGCGGCGGCGAGGTCTGCGTGAACCTGGTCGGCACGCACGTCGACTCGACCGTCAACAACCCGATCGAGTGCGCGAGCCACTGGAAGGCCAAGCGGGTCCGGCCGCTGGCGGTGTTCGACACCGAGCGGATTCCGATCCCCGAGTGGAAGGACATCCCGACCCTCAAGGAGGCGCTCGGGGTGGACATCCACTACGTGATGCTGCGCGGGATCTTCGGCCCGCCCAACATGCCGAAGGACGCGGTGGACTGGTACATCGGCTTCCTGAAGAAGGTCACCGAGACGCCGGAGTGGAAGAAGTACATGGACGACGGCGCCCTGCGGCCCGCCTTCGCCACGGGCGACGAGTACGTCAAGTGGGTGGAGGCCAACGAGCAGCTGCACAAGGAGCTGATGGCGAAGGGCGGGCTGCTCAAGAAGTAGCGATGCGGTCCGCCGACCTCGCGACCGCGTTCGTGTTGATGGCGCTGGGCGGCGTGGTGATGTTCGACGCCGTCCGGCTGGGGTTCGACTGGGGCACCGACGGGCCCAAGAGCGGGTTCTTCCCGTTCTGGCTGGCCGTCATCCTCATGGGCTCCTGCGCGCTCATCGTCGTGCAGGCGCTCCGCCGGCGGACCGACAGGACGTTCGTCGGCCGCGAGCAGATCCGGCCGGTACTGGCGGTGCTGCTGCCGGCGGTGGGGCTGGTGCTCCTCACCGGCGGCATCACCGTGGGCGAGACGACGCTGATCCCGGGGCTCGGCCTCTACGTCGCCTCCGCCATCTACATCGCGTTCTACATGCGGTGGGTCGGCGGCCACCGCTGGCTCACGATCGCCGCCCTCGCCGTGGGCATCCCGATCGCGGTCTTCGTGGTCTTCGAGCAGTGGTTCCTGGTGCCGATGCCCAAGGGCCCGCTGGAGAACTGGCTGGGCTTCTGACATGGGGTTCGAGAACCTCCTCCTCGGCTTCCACATCGCGATCACGCCGTTCAACCTGTTCGTGGCGGTGGCCGGCATCCTGCTCGGCACCATCATCGGCGTGCTGCCGGGGCTGGGCGGCGCCAACGGCGTCGCCATCCTGCTGCCGCTCACGTTCAGCATGCCGCCGACCTCGGCGATCATCCTCCTGACCTCGCTCTACTGGGGCGCCCTGTTCGGCGGGGCCATCACGTCCATCCTCTTCAACATCCCGGGCGAGCCGTGGTCGGTGGCCACCACGTTCGACGGCTACCCGCTCGCCCGCCAGGGAAAGGGCGGGCAGGCGCTGACCGCCGCCTTCACCTCGTCGTTCGTCGGCGCCTTCTTCTCGATCGTGCTGATCACGCTCTTCGCGCCGCTGCTCGCCGAGATCGCCCTGAAGTTCGGCCCCCCGGAGTTCTTCGCCATCCAGCTGCTGACCTTCTCGTCCTTCGTGGGGCTGGGCGGCGGCGACCCCCTCAAGTCGCTCGTCTCCATCGTGCTCGGCTTCATCCTCGCCGCCGTCGGCCTCGACATCGTCACCGGCCAGCTGCGCATGACCTTCGGCGTCGTCGAGCTGATGAGGGGCTTCGACTTCATCGTGGCCGTCATCGGCCTGTTCGGCATTGGCGAAATCTTGCTGTCGGTCGAGGAGGGGCTGGCGTTCAGCGCCGCCTCCACCGGCATGAACCTCCGGGTCGTGCTGGACACGTGGAAGATCCTGCCGCGCTACTGGCGGACGTTCGTGCGCGGCTCGTTCATCGGGTTCTGGATGGGCTTCAAGCCGGGCGGGGCCACCCCCGCCTCGTTCATGAGCTACGCGTTCGCCAAGCGCTTCTCCAAGAACGCCGATCGCTTCGGCAAGGGCGAGCTGGAGGGCGTGGTGGCGCCGGAGACGGCCGCCCACGCCGCCGGCGTGGCCGCCATGCTGCCCATGATCACGCTGGGGATTCCCGGTTCTCCCACGGCCGCCGTGATGCTGGGAGGACTGATCATCTGGGGGCTGCAGCCGGGGCCGATGCTGTTCAAGGAGCAACCGGATTTCGTGTGGGGCCTGATCGCCTCGATGTACACCGGCAATATCATCGGCGTGATCATGGTGCTGGCGTTCGTGCCGTTCTTCGCCGCGATCTTGAAGATTCCCTTCGCGATCCTCACGCCGCTGATCGTGGTGGTGTGCGCGATCGGCTCCTACGCCGTGCACAACAGCATGCTCGACATCTGGTACATGGTGATCTTCGGCGTCGTCGGCTACGTCTTCAAGAAGCTCGACTATCCGCTCGCTCCGCTGGTCCTGGCCCTCGTGCTGGGCGACCTCGCCGAGAACGCGCTGCGCCAGAGCCTCATCATGTCGCAGGGCACGCTCGGGATCTTCTTCAACCGGCCGATCTCCGGCGCCATCATGTCGGTAGCCGTCCTGTTCTTCCTGCTGCCGGTGATCACGCCGTGGTGGCGGCGCTGGCGTCGGGGCCCCGCCGCGTCGACGCCCAGCGGGACCTGAGCGTCGGCGGTGGTCCACCTGCTGACGAGCGCGGCGTTCTGGCTCGGCCTGGTGCAGATCGCGTACCTCAACCTCCTGCTGTCCGGCGACAACGCGCTGGTGATCGCGCTGGCCGTGCGCGCGCTGCCCCGGCACAAGCGCGTGCTGGGCCAGATCTGGGGCGCGGTGGGGGCGGTCGTCCTGCGGCTGCTCTTCCTCGGCGTCGTCATGAAGCTGCTGGAGGTGCCGCTGCTGAAGCTGGCGGGCGGCCTCCTGCTGGCGTGGATCGCGTTCAAGCTCGTGCAGGCGGAGACCGGGGTGGAGGCGGAGGTCAAGGGCGGCGCGTCGCTGTGGGAGGCGATCTGGATCATCGTGGTGGCCGACGTCACCATGAGCCTCGACAACGTGCTGGCGGTGGCGGCGGCAGCCCACGGCGACTTCGTCCTCATCGTGTTCGGCATCGGCCTGTCGCTGCCGATCGTGGTGTGGGGCGCCGGCTGGCTGGCCCGGCTGATGAACCGCTGGAGCTGGATCGTGTGGGTGGGCGGCGGCATCCTCGGCAAGGTCGCCGGCCAGATGATGATCGAGGATCGCTGGGTGCGCCACTGGCCGCCCGCCCGCGGCTTCGAGTACGACCTGCCCTTCGGCCTCTCGATCGATCTGCACCCGTTGCCCCTGGCCCTCGGACTCGTCATGATGGTGATCGGCTGGTGGCTCGGTCGCCGGCAGCACGCGCACGTGCCCGAGAACGTCTGAGGAGGCGGGATGGACCTCGCACCCATCAAGTCCACGCGGATCTACGAGGAGATCGTCCGCCAGGTGAAGGCGATGATCGCCGAGGGGCGCCTCAAGGCCGGCGACCGGCTGCCGCCCGAGCGCGACCTCGCCGAGAAGTTCGTCGTCAGCCGGACCTCCGTGCGGGAGGCGCTGCGCTCGCTGGAGAGCCTGGGGCTCGTCGAGATCCGGCCGGGGGAGGGGACCTTCGTGCGCCAGGTCTCGATCGAGGCGCTCGTCGAGCCGCTCGCGCTGCTCATGGTGTCGCAGCGCGAGGCGATCGGCGAGCTCTTCGAGGCGCGCCGGCTGCTCGAGCCGTCCCTGGCCGCGCTGGCGGCCTCCCGGGCCACCGCCGAGGAGGTCCAGGAGATGACCCGCATCCTCGAGGAGCAGGCCAAGGAGGTGGCGAGCGGGCGCACCGGCCTGGCGCAGGACGCCCAGTTCCACGCGGCCATCGGCGCCGCCGCCCACAACCGGGCGATCACGCGCATCGCCCACGCGATCATGGACCTGCTCACCCAGAGCCGCGAGGACTCGCTCAACACCCCCGGCCGGCCGACGCGCTCGCACGAGGATCACCGCCGGGTACTGGCCGCGATCAGCCGGCGCGACTCCGAGGCCGCCCGCGGGGCGATGCTCGAGCACCTCGAGGCGGTGGAGGGGCTCGTCCACGGCGTGGGGCGGCGGCAATCTTGACCGGGTTCGCGGGGGTCCGTATACTACCGGCCACCATGAGGACGTCGACTCCGCGCGTGCTGTCGCTGGGGCTGATCATCCTGGCGCTGCCGGGCCTGCCCGGAGCATCCGCGGAGTAGCGCTTCGACGGATGCCACGGGCAGGACGCCGAGCCCGTGGCCAACGAGAGAGCAAGGGCCACGGGTGAGACGACCCGTGGCCCTTTTCTTTTTGGGGGAGCGGTTGAGGATAATTGACATGGATGTCGCGCATCCTGTAGGATTAAAAGACTTTTTCGTTGGTCTCAGCGTGGAGACAGAGTCCCCATGACGAAATACGTCTACTCGTTCGCCCGCGGTCGCGCCGAGGGGTCGTCGGTGATGCGCAATCTCCTCGGCGGCAAGGGCTGCGAGCTGGCCGAGATGACGAACCTCGGCATCCCGGTGCCGCCGGGCTTCACGATCACGACCCAGGCGTGGGCGGCCTACAACCGCGCCGGGCGGCAGGCGCCCGAGGGCATGTGGGAGCAGGTGACGGCCGGCCTCGAGAAGCTCGAGCAGGACGCCGGGCTGGTCTTCGGCGACCCGGCGCGCCCGCTGCTGCTCTCGGTGCGCTCGGGCGCGCGCGTCTCCATGCCCGGCATGATGGAGACGGTCCTCAACCTGGGGCTCAACGACGCCACCGTCGAGGGGCTGGGCGCCCGCACGCGCAACGAGCGGTTCGCCTGGGACTGCTACCGCCGGTTCATCTCGATGTTCGGCGACGTCGTCCTGGGCATCCGGCGCGAGGCGTTCGACGGCCACCTGGACGCGCTCAAGAAGCGCCTCGGCGTGCGGACCGATCCGGAGGTGCCGGCCGCCGAGCTCAAGGGGCTGGTGCAGACGTTCAAGCAGGTGGTGACGGACCACACCGGCGGCGGCTTCCCCCAGGATCCGCGCGAGCAGCTCCAGCTCGCCGTCAAGGGCGTCTTCGACTCCTGGTTCGGCAAGAAGGCGATCGAGTACCGCCGCATCAACGACATCCCCACCGACTGGGGCACCGCCGTCACCGTGATGGCGATGGTGTTCGGCAACCTGGGCGAGACCTCCGGCACCGGGGTGGGCTTCACGCGCGATCCGCGCACCGGCGAGCAGCACTTCTACGCGGAGTTCCTCGCCAACGCCCAGGGCGAGGACGTGGTGGCCGGCATCCGCACGCCCGAGCACATCGAGGATCTGCGGCGCCGCATGCCGAAGATCTACGACGAGCTGCTCGCGATCGCCGACCGCCTCGAGCGCCACTACAAGGACATGCAGGACCTCGAGTTCACGATCCAGGACGGCACCCTCTACCTGCTGCAGACGCGCGCGGGCAAGCGCTCGGCGGCGGCGGCGGTGAAGGTGGCGGTGGACCTCGTCCGCGAGACGATGATCGATCAGCACACCGCCCTGCTGCGCGTGCGCCCGCAAGACCTCAACCAGCTCCTGCACCCGCTCTTCGACGCCCAGGCCAAGGACGAGGCGATCCGCGGCGGCCGCCTGCTCGGGCGCGGCCTGCCGGCGGCGCCGGGCGCGGCGGTCGGCGAGGTCGTCTTCGACGCCGACCGCGCGGTGGAGTGGGCCAAGGAGGGACGCGACGTCATCCTGGTGCGGCCGGAGACGTCGCCGGAGGACGTGGCCGGCATGTACGCCTCCCGCGGCATCGTGACGGCGCGGGGCGGCCGCACCTCGCACGCCGCCGTCGTCGCGGTCGGCATGGGCAAGTCGTGCATCGTCGGCGCCGGCGACATCGTCGTGGACGAGGCGCGCCGGGTGTTCACGGCGGCCGGGCGCATTGTCCGCGAGGGCGACGTCGTCTCGATCGACGGCGGCAGCGGCGAGGTGATCCTCGACGCCGTGAAGACGATCGAGGGCGGGCTGGCGCCGGAGTTCCAGGAGTTCCTCGGGTGGGCCGACCGCTACCGCTCGCTCGGCGTGCGGGCCAACGCCGACACGCCGGAGGACGCCCGCAAGGCCCGGGAGTTCGGCGCCGAGGGCATCGGGCTCGTGCGCACCGAGCACATGTTCTTCGCGGCGGACCGCCTCCCGATCGTGCGCGAGATGATCATGGCCGGCGACCACGTCGCCCGCCGGGTCGCCGTGCAGAAGCTGCTGCCCTTCCAGCGCGACGACTTCATCGGCATCTTCCGGGCGATGGACGGGCTGCCGGTCACGATCCGGCTGCTGGACCCGCCGCTGCACGAGTTCCTCGCCAGCCCCAAGGAGTACCGGGAGATGCTCGAGGAGCGCGCGCGCCTGGAAGCGCTCAACATCAATCCCGATCGCAAGGCCGCGCTCGACGAGAAACTGGCCAAGATCGACTCGCTGCGCGAGGCCAACCCGATGCTGGGCCATCGCGGCTGCCGGCTGGGGATCACCTCGCCGGAGATCTACGCCATGCAGGTGCGGGCCATCGTGGAAGCCGCCTGCACGGCGGCCGAGCAGGGGGTGAAGGTCGAGCCCGAGATCATGATCCCGCTGACCGGCACCGTCGGCGAGATGAAGCTGACCTACGAGAACACCAAGAAGGTGGCCGACGCGGTGCTGGTCGAGATGGGGGTGCCGGTGAAGTACGCGATCGGCACGATGATCGAGGTGCCGCGGGCGGCGCTGATCGCCGACAAGATCGCGCAGGACGCCGAGTTCTTCTCGTTCGGCACCAACGACCTGACCCAGATGACGTTCGGCTACAGCCGGGACGACGTCGCCAAGTTCCTCCCCGACTATCTGCAGAAGGGGCTGCTGGCGCACGATCCCTTCTCGGTCCTCGATCAGGAAGGCGTCGGTGAACTGATCCGGATCGGCATCGAGCGCGGGCGCCGCACGCGGCCCGATCTCAAGATCGGCATCTGTGGCGAGCACGGCGGCGAGCCGAGCTCGGTGGAGTTCTGTCACAAGGTGGGGATGACCTACGTGTCGTGCTCGCCGTTCATGATCCCCATCGCCCGGCTGAGCGCGGCCCAGGCGCGCATCAAGGCGCGCGATGCGTCCGGCGAGTGGACTCCGCATGTGTAGGGGGAAACCTTGAGACTGCCAGGGGCGAGGATTCTGCTGGAGTGTCTGAAGCGGGAGGGCGTGGACATCATCTTCGGCCTTCCCGGCGGCGCCGTGCTGCCGATCTACGACGCGCTCTACGACTTCGAGGGGCTGCGCCATATCCTGGTCCGCCAGGAGGCCGCCGCCGGCCACGCCGCCGAGGGCTACGCGCGGGCGACGGGCCGGGTCGGCGTCTGCCTCGTCACGTCGGGGCCGGCGTGCACGAATCTCGTGACGGCACTCCAGGACGCGCTGATGGACTCGATCCCGATCGTCGCGTTCACCGGCCAGGTGCCCACGCATCTCATCGGCAACGACGCCTTTCAGGAGGCCGATAACGTCGGCATCACGCGCTCGGCCACCAAACACAACTTCCTCGTCAAGGACGGCAAGGACCTCGGCCCGATCATCCGCGAGGCGTTCCACATCGCCGTCAGCGGACGACCCGGGCCCGTCCACGTGGACCTGCCCAAGGACATCCTGGTCAAGGAGGCCGAGCTCATCTGGCCCGAGAAGGTCGTGATGCGCTCCTACAACCCGAACTACGACGGCCATCCCGGCCAGATCAAGCGGGCCGCCCGGGCCATGCTGCGCGCCAAGAAGCCGGTGCTCTACGTCGGCGGCGGCGTGATCTCGGCCAACGCCCACGCCGAGCTGCTCGAGCTGGCCGAGCTGACCCAGATCCCGGTGACGACGACGCTGATGGGGCTGGGCGCGTTCCCGTCCGAGCATCCGCTCAGCCTCGAGATGCTGGGCATGCACGGGACCTATTACGCCAACTTCGCCGTCCACAACTCCGACGTGCTGGTGGCGGTGGGCGCGCGCTTCGACGACCGGGTCACCGGCCGCGTGGACGCGTTCGCGCCGAACGCGGAGATCATCCACATCGATATCGATCCCTCGTCCATCTCCAAGAACATCAAGGTGGACGTGCCCATCGTGGGCGACTGCCGGCGCGTGCTGCGCGCGCTGGTCGAGGCCGTCCGGCAGGAGAAGGAGGACGCGGGCGCCCGCGAGGCCCGCCCGGCGTGGCACGCCCAGATCGCCGAGTGGCGGGCGGCCCAGCCGCTCCGCTACGAGTGGAGCGACGAGGTCATCAAGCCGCAGTACGTGATCCAGGAGCTGTCCAACCTCACCCGGGGCGAGGCGCTGGTCGTCACCGGGGTGGGCCAGCACCAGATGTGGGCGGCCCAGTACTACAAGTTCAAGCACCCGCGGGCGTGGTTCACCTCGGGCGGCCTCGGCACGATGGGCTACGGGCTGCCGACCGCGATGGGGGTGCAGGCCGCGCACCCCGGCCGGCTGGTCGTCAACGTCGACGGCGACGGCTCGTTCGCCATGAACAGCCAGGAGCTGGCGACCTGCTTCACCGAGCACCTGCCGGTGAAGACGATCATCATCAACAACAGCGGCCACGGCATGGTGCGGCAGTGGCAGCGCATCATCTACAAGGAGCGCTACTGCGCGATCGATTTGCCCGGCATCCCCGACTGGGTGAAGCTGGCCGAGGCCTACGGCTGCGTCGGCCTCCGCGTGACCAAGCCGAGCGAGGTGGGGCCGGCGCTGGAGAAGCTGATCGGCTCGCCCGCCCCCGTCGTCCTCGACGTCGTGGTGGACAAGAACGAGTGCGTCTTTCCGATGGTGCCGGCGGGCGGCGCCAACACCGACATGATCCTGGCCCCGCCGTCCCGCGAGGTCCGCGAGAAGGCGGAGAAGTCGCAGACGGGGTTCTGATGAGCGCCAACGGCGGCGAGCCCCGCAAGCACACGATCTCGATCCTGGTCGAGAACAAGTTCGGCGTCCTCTCGCGGGTGGCCGGCCTGTTCTCGGCCCGCGGCTACAACATCGAGAGCCTGTCGGTCGGCGAGACGCTCGACCCCAGCGTGTCGCGCATGACCATCGTGGTCTCCGGCGACGAGTTCGTCATCGAGCAGGTGATGAAGCAGCTGCACAAGCTCATCGACGTCATCAAGGTCAACGACCTCACCGACGACAGCCACGTCGAGCGCGAGCTGGTCCTCATCCGCGTCAACGCCGAGCCCCAGCACCGCGCCGAGATCCTCCGGGTGGGCGACATCTTCCGGGCCAAGGTGGTCGACGTCACGCCGGTGTCCTTCGTGCTGGAGGCTACCGGTGACGAGGGCAAGCTGGAGGCGCTGATCGAGCTGCTGCGGCCGATGGGCATCCAGGAAGTCGTGCGCACGGGCAAGGTCGCGATCAGCCGCGGGCCGAAGACGCGCGTGCGGCGCGCCCCCGAGAAGCGGTCGCGGGTCTCCGAGGACCCGCGCGTGGTCGGATTCGCGGACTAATCACCCAAGGAAAGGAACTCACGAGCATGCCGGCGAAGATCTACTACGACCAGGACGCCGATCTCGGGCTCCTGAAGGGCAAGAAGATCGCGGTCATCGGCTACGGCAGCCAGGGCCACGCCCACGCGCTCAACCTCAAGGACTCCGGCCAGGACGTCGTGGTCGGCCTCTACAAGGGCGGTAAGAGCTGGAGCCGGGCGGAGAAGGACGGGCTCAAGGTCGTGCCGGTGGCGGACGCCGCCCGGCTGGGCGACGTGGTGATGATCCTGCTGCCCGATCAGACCCAGCGCCAGGTCTTCGAGGAGTCGATCCGGGGTGGTCTGGCCAAGGGCAAGATGCTGATGTTCGCCCACGGCTTCAACATCCACTTCAACCAGGTGGTGCCGCCGCCCGACGTGGACGTGACGATGATCGCGCCGAAGGCCCCCGGCCACGTGATGCGCGATCTCTTCACGCAGGGACCCGGCGTGCCGGCGCTGGTCGCCGTCCAGCAGGACGTCACGGGCAAGGCGCGGGACATGGCGCTCGCCTACGGCAAGGGTGTGGGGTGCACGCGGGCGGGTGTGCTCGAGACGACGTTCAAGGAAGAGACGGAGACCGACCTGTTCGGCGAGCAGACGACGCTGTGCGGCGGCATCTCGCATTTAATAAAGGCCGCCTTCGAGACGCTCGTGGACGCCGGCTACCAGCCGGAGGTCGCGTACTTCGAGTGCATGCACGAGATGAAGCTGATCGTGGACCTCTTCTACCAGGGCGGGCTGGCCTACATGCGCTACTCGGTGTCGGACACCGCCGAGTACGGCGACTACACGCGGGGCCCGCGGGTCGTCTCCGAGGAGACCAAGCGCGAGATGAAGAAGATCCTGGGCGAGATCCAGTCCGGCCAGTTCGCCCGCGAGTGGGTGCTGGAGAACCAGGCCAACCGCGCCGGCTTCCTGGCGATGCGGCGGCGGGACGCCGAGCACCCGATCGAGGAGGTCGGCAAGCGCCTGCGCGCGATGATGTCCTGGATCAAGCCGCCGAGAGAATAGGGAGAGAATGAGGGAGAGAATGAGGGAGAGAAGAGGGCCTTCTATGTCAGGCCATCCACGGCTCGAAGCGGGCTGGCGCACCCCCGCTCCAACGGTACGCGCAACCCCGCTCCAATAGCATGAGCAAAGTATCGCTCGCCCCCGAGGGCTGGCCGTTCATCGCCGTTCCGGGCGCCATTGCGCTCGGGCTGGTGCTGCTCGGCCACCGGCGGCTGGCACTGGTGTTCGCGGGGGCGGCCGCCGCCTCCGCCGGGTTCTTCCGCGATCCCGAGCGGGCGATCCCGAGCGTCGCCAACGGCGTGCTGTCGCCGGCCGACGGCCGGGTGATCTCCGTCGAGGACGCCGTCGACCCGTTCGTGGGGCCGTCGGTGCGGGTGGCGATCTTCCTCTCGCCGCTCGACGTCCACGTCAACCGGGCGCCGATCTCGGCGGTGGTGACCGACGTGGTCTACACGCCGGGCGCCTTCAAGGCCGCCTACGATTCGGCCGCCGAGACCAACGAGCGCTGCGCCCTGCGGCTGCAGGGGGAGCACGCGCGGGTGACCGTCGTGCAGATCGCCGGCGTGGTCGCCCGCCGCATCGTCTGCCGCGTGGGGACCGGCGACAAGCTGGGCGCCGGCGACCGCTACGGCCTGATCCGCTTCGGCTCGCGCACCGACTGCTACATGCCGCGCACCACCGAGGTGACCGTGCGGCGCGGCGAGCACGTGCGCGGCGGCCAGACCGTGATCGGCGTTTTGAAATGAGTGGCAGTGCGAGCCGCAGGCCCAGCTCGGTGGCCGAGGCGAGCCAGTGATAAGGCGGCACGGGGGCAAGCGGCTGCGGCGGCGTCCGTGGCAGGAGCTGCGCGAGCGCCGGCGGCAGGGGATCTTCCTGTTCCCGAGCCTGCTCACCACCGGCAACCTGTTCTGCGGCTTCTTCTCGATGCTGCTGGCGGTCGAGCACCGGTTCACCGAGGCGGCGCTGGCGATCTTCGTGGCCATGATCATGGACCTCCTCGACGGCCGGGTGGCCCGCCTCATGAAGGCCACCAGCCAGTTCGGCGTCGAGTACGACTCGCTGGCCGACGTGATCTCCTTCTGCGTGGCGCCGGCCTTCCTGCTCTACTCGTACGCGCTGCAGCCGCTCGGACGCGCGGCGTGGTTCGGCGCGTTCCTGTTCCTGATCTGCGGGGCGCTCCGGCTCGCGCGCTTCAACGTGCAGACCGGCAGCGTGGACCGCCGCTTCTTCATCGGGCTCTCCACGCCGGCGGCGGCGGGGGTGGTGGCGGCGATCGTCATCCTGCTGCAGGGCGAGGAGCCCACGCGGGCGGTGCGGGTGGCGCTGGCGGTGGCGAGCTACGTGCTGGCGCTGCTGATGGTGTCGACGTTCCGCTACTGGTCCTTCAAGGAAGTGGACTTCGCCCGCCGCCATCCGCTCGAGACCCTGCTGGTCGTCGTGCTGCTGGTCATGGTGATCGCCACCATGCACGAGCTCTTCCTGTTTCTCGTGTTCGGCGGCTATGCGCTGTCGGGCCCGGTCCGCCGGGTGATCGTGGGACGGCCGCCGGCCTCCGCCGCCGCCGAGCCCGTATCCGCCAAGGAGCCGCACTAGGGGGACGCCATGGACCGAGTGATCGTCTTCGACACCACGCTGCGCGACGGCGAGCAGGCGCCCGGGTTCTCCATGAACACGATGGAGAAGCTGGAGATGGCGCGCCAGCTGGCCCGCCTCAACGTGGACGTCATCGAGGCCGGGTTCCCGATCTCGTCCGACGAGGACTTCGAGGCGACCCGGGAGGTGGCGCGCCAGGTCGGCACCCTGGAGGGCGCGCCGATCATCTGCGGGCTCAGCCGGGTGGGCCTCGGCGACATCGACCGGTGCTGGGAGGCGGTGCGCTACGCCCGGCGGCCGCGCATCCACACGTTCGTGGCGACCTCCGACATCCACCTGAAGTACAAGCTCCGCAAGTCGCGCGCCGAGGTGCTGCAGGCGTCGGTGGCGGCGGTGCGGCACGCCCGCGCCTACTGCGAGGACGTGGAGTTCTCCCCCGAGGACGCCTCGCGCTCGGACTTCGACTACATGTGCGACGTGCTGTCGGCCGTCATCGACGCCGGCGCCGGCACGATCAACATCCCCGACACGGTCGGCTACGCGGTGCCCAAGGAGTGGGCCGAGCGGATCGCGCGCATCCGCGAGACGGTGCAGGGCGTCGAGCGGGTCGTGCTGTCGGTGCACTGTCACAACGACCTCGGCCAGGCGGTGGCGAACTCGCTCGCCGCCATCATGGTCGGGGCCCGCCAGGTCGAGTGCACCGTCAACGGGATCGGCGAGCGGGCCGGCAACGCCTCGCTGGAGGAGATCGTGATGGCGCTGCGCACGCGCCGCGACTTCTTCGGCATCGACACGCGGGTGAAGACGGAGGAGATCTTCAAGGCCTCGCGCCTGCTCTCGCACATCACCGGCGTCCACGTGCAGCCCAACAAGGCCATCGTCGGCGAGAACGCCTTCGCCCACGAGGCGGGCATCCACCAGGACGGCGTCCTGAAGGAAAAGCTCACCTACGAGATCATGAAGCCCGAGGACATCGGACGGTCGTCCAACAAGCTCGTGCTCGGCAAGCACTCCGGGCGGGCCGCGCTGTCGGCGCGGCTCCGGGACCTCGGCTTCGACCTCGCCGGCGGCGACCTCGACCGCGCCTTCAAGGCGTTCAAGGACCTGGCCGACCGGAAGAAGGAGGTCTACGACGAAGATTTGATGTCGCTCGTCACCGACGAGGCGACGCAGACCGAGGCGGCGTGGGACCTCGAGTACCTGCACGTGCTCAGCGGCACCAGCGTGATCCCGTCGGCGACCGTGAAGCTCCGCAAGGACGGCCAGGCGTTCCAGGACTCCGGGATCGGCGACGGGCCGGTGGACGCGGTGCTCGCCGCCATCGACGCCATCACCGGCCTCAAGGGGCGGCTGCAAGACTACGCGATCCGGGCGGCGACCTCCGGCAAGGACGCGGTGGGCGAGGTGTCGGTGAAGGTCGACTTCGACGGCACGGTCGTCAGCGGCAAGGGCGCCTCCACCGACGTGATCGAGGCCAGCGCGCGCGCGTATCTCTCCGCGCTCAACCGCATGGTGCGCCAGACCGGCCAGCGCACCAAGGAGGTCGGCCCGTAGCCATGGCCACGTTCCGGATCGCCGTGCTGCCCGGCGACGGCGTCGGGCAGGAGGTCACCGCCGAGGCGGTGCGCGTGCTGCGCGCGGTCGCCAAGCACGCCGGCGCGTCGTTCGAGTTCGAGGAGGGGCTGGTGGGGGGCGCCGCCATCGACGCCACCGGCCATCCGCTGCCACCGGCCACCCTCGACCTCTGCCGCAAGGCCCACGCGATCCTCTTCGGGGCGGTGGGCGGCCCCAAGTGGGAGAACGTGCCCCACGAGCGGCGGGCCGAGCGCGGGCTGCTGGCCATCCGCAAGGAGCTCGACCTCTACGCCAACCTCCGACCCGCCACGTGCTTCCCCATGCTGGTGGACGCCTCGCCGCTGAAGCGCTCGGTGGTCGAGGGCACCGACCTCATGGTGATTCGCGAGCTGACGGGGGGCCTCTACTACGGCGAGCCGCGCGGCCGCGAGCGGACCGCCGACGGCGGTGAGCGCGCCGTCAACACGATGGTGTACACCACGCGGGAGATCGAGCGGGTGGCCCGGGTGGGGTTCGACGTCGCCCGCACGCGGCGCAAGCACCTGACCTCGGTGGACAAGAACAACGTGCTGGTCGTCTCGCAGCTCTGGCGCGAGGTCGTGACGCGGGTCGGGAAGGACTATCCCGATGTGACGCTGGATCATGTCCTCGTCGACAACTGCGCGATGGCGCTCGTGCACAAGCCCACGCAGTTCGACACAATCGTCACCGAGAACACCTTCGGCGACATCCTGTCGGACGAGGCGGCGATCCTGGCCGGCTCGATGGGGATGCTGCCCTCCGCCTCGCTGGGCGGCAGCGTCGGCCTCTACGAGCCGGTGCACGGCACCGCCCCCGACATCGCCGGCCAGGGCGTGGCCAATCCGATCGCGGCGATCTTATCGGCGGCGATGCTGCTGCGGTACTCTCTGAGCATGGGACCGGACGCGGACCGCATCGAGGCGGCGGTGCGCCACGTGCTCGAGCAGGGGCACCGCACGCGCGACATCGCCGGCGCCGGCGAGCGGGCGATCGGCACGCGGGAGATGGGCGACCTCGTCGTGCGCGGCGTGGAGCGCGGCTGATGGGCGCCGGCGTGACCGTCGCCGTCGTCGGCGCCACCGGCGCCGCCGGCGGCACGACGCTGCGGATCCTCGAGGAGCGCAAGTTCCCCGTCCGCGAGCTGCGCTGCTTCGCCTCCGAGCGCTCGGTCGGCAAGACCGTCACCTTCGCCGGGGACGCGGTGCCGGTGCGGCGCATCGAGGCGGCCGCCTTCAACGGCGTGGACATCGCGTTCTGCTCGGCCGGCTCGGCGCAGGCGCGGGAGTACGCGCCGATGATCGTCAAGGCCGGCGCGATCGTGGTGGACAAGTCGAGCGCCTGGCGGATGGATCCCGCCGTCCCGCTGGTGGTGCCGGAGATCAACGCCCACGCCGCCCGCGCGCACCGGGGGCTGCTGGCCTGCCCCAACTGCACCACCATCGTGACCGTCATGCCGCTCAAGCCCCTGCACGACGCGGGACGGCTGCGCCGGGTGGTGGCGACGTCGTACCAGGCCGTCTCCGGCGCCGGCGTCAACGGCATCGCGGCGCTGCGCGAGGAGACGCTGGCGTGGGCGCGCGGCGAGGCGATCACGCCCCGGCACTTCGCCCACCAGATCGCGTTCAACCTCATCCCGGCCATCGACCGCTTCGCCGAGAACGGCTACAGCGGCGAGGAGCTCAAGCTCGTCGCCGAGACGCGCAAGATCCTCGAGCTGCCGGATCTGGCGGTGTCGCCGACCACGGTGCGGGTGCCGGTCTTCACCTGCCACTCGGTGGCGGTCAACGTGGAGACCGAGGAGACGATCACGGCGGCGCGGGCTCGCGAGCTGTTCGCGCGCTTCCCGGGGCTGCGGGTGTGGGACGACCCGGCCGCCCACCACTATCCGATGCCGGTCGCCGTCGAGGGGCAGGACGATTGCGTGGTGGGCCGCGTGCGCGAAGACCTGTCGCACCCGCGCACGCTCAACTTCTGGGTCGTCGGCGATCAGCTGCGCAAGGGGGCCGCGACCAACGCGGTGCAGATCGCGGAGCTCGTGCTCCGGACCTAGATGTCCCTGCGGGACCGGCTCCGGCACGCGCGGCGTCACGCGCGGTTCAATTTCGCGGTGCTCCTCACGATCTTCGTCGTCGCCTACGTCGGCGTGCCGCTCGTGGCCGGCGTCGTGGACGCCCTCAGCGGCTACAACCCCGGCCAGTACGAGCCCAAGGACACCGAGCGGCAGACGTGGATCATGCGTCCCGGCGGCGCCGCCGGGCTCCTGGGCATCCCGTGGGAGACGGTCGTCAACATCACGCTCTTCCTGCTCGTGGCGGTCGTGTGGCTGACGCTCGTTCCGCGGACGTCCCGCCGGCCCCCGCGCTGAGCGCGCCGCGGACGTATCGGCTGGTGCTGGCGTACGACGGCACCGGCTTCCACGGCTGGCAGATCCAGGCCGACGTCGCCACGGTGCAGGGGACGCTGGTGGCCGCCGCCCGCCGGCTGTTCGAGGGCGAGATCCGCATCGGCGGCGCGAGCCGTACCGACGCCGGCGTTCACGCGCTGGGACAGGCGGTGGCGCTCACCGCCGCCTCGACGCTGGCGCCCGCCGTCGTGCAGGCCGCCCTCAACGCCCACCTGCCGCGGGAGATCCGGGTCGTCGCGGCCGACGACGCGCCGGCCGGCTTCGACGCCCGCCGCTCGGCGCGCGGCAAGCGTTACCTCTACCTGATCGACAACGGCGCGGTGCCGTCCCCGCTCTGGCTGCGCTGGGCCTGGCACGTTCCCGGCCCGCTCGACCTCGCGGCCATCCGGCGGGCGCTGCGGGCGGCGGTCGGCGGCCACGACTTCAGCGCGTTCTGCGCGGCGCCCGGCCGCGACGCCGCGCCCGTCTGCCGCGTACGGGCCCTGCACGTGCGGCGCCGGAAATCGCTGGTGGCGATCGCGATCTCGGCGGACCGGTTCCTCCACCACATGGTGCGCAACCTGGTCGGCAGCGCGGTGGAGGTGGGGCGGGGCGCGCGGGAGGCTGCGTGGCTCGCGCGGGTGCTGGCCGGCCGCGACCGGACGCTGGCCGGGCCGACCGCGCCCGCCCACGGGCTGCTCCTGGTCCGGGTGCTCTACGGCCCGGGCTGCTAGAATCGAGGCCACGACATGCGAACCTACCTGCGCGTCCGCCACCGCGGTGTCGAGGAGATCGAGGGCGAGGTCGTCCGCGAGCAGCCGCTGAGCGTCTTCGTGAACGGCGAGAAGTTCCTCACGCTCCTCTGCTCGCCGATGATGCTCGAGCAGCTGGTGGTCGGCTACCTGTGGATGGAGAAGGTCATCGGCGGCGCCGACGAGATCGCGCGGGTGGAGGTCTCGCCGGTGGACGGGCGCGCGGAGGTGACGCTGACCCACGCCGTCGTGCTGCCGACCGAGCGCATCCTCACCTCGGGGTGCGGCGGCGGCATCACGTTCCGGATCGACCACCGCCTCTTTCCGCGCCTGACCTCCCGCCTGCGCGTGCGCCCCGGCGACCTCGGCGCCCGGATGAAGGACCTGTTCCAGGCGGCCGTGCACTATCAGCGCTCGCGCGGCATCCACGGCGCCGCCCTCGCCGACGCCGAGCGGCTGCTGATCGTGGCCGAGGACGTGGGGCGTCACAACGCGGTCGACAAGGTGATGGGCGAGGCGCTGCTGCGGGGCGTGGCGACCGAGGAGCGGCTGCTGCTCTCCACCGGCCGGGTGTCGTCGGAGATGCTGCTCAAGGCCGCCCGGATGGGCGTGCCGGTGGTGGCCTCCCGCACGTCGCCGACCGAGATGGCGGTGGCGCTGGCCGAGCAGCTCGGCATCACCGTGTGCGGCTACGTGCGCCCCGACGGGCTCAACGTCTACGCCGGCGCCGCCGTGATCCTCGATACCCCGGTGGGGGCCGCCGGTGGCTGACGGGGAGCACCGGGCCGACGAGTCGGCCGAGACGCGCGCGTACCGCCGCGGGTTCCGCCAGAAGAACAAGCGCGACGACTACGCCCTCGACCTGTTTCTGGAGGCGCGGGCGAAGCTGGCGACCGACGCCGCCCGGGTGGACGTGATCCTGCGCGAGCTCTCGCGCCTCTACAACCCGCTCACCGACGGCCCGATCGTGGACCTGGCCACGCGCGCGCGGATCATGCGCCTGCTCGAGCAGGGACGCGGGGGCGACGCCGAGGCCCTGCTCGAGGCGCGCTACCAGCTCTACGCGCCGATCGATGACGCCGAGCGTCAGGGCCCGGACGGTGGCGCGACCTGACCGCGCTCGCGCCCGGATACCATCGCCCAAGTTTTCACAAACAGGAACTTCCCGGCGCGTGCGCAGGTTGACACGGGGCGGTCGGACCACCTACGATGCTGGCCAGTTTCGCGTTCCATGGCCTCAAGGAGGAGGTCGACGATGAGTCAGAGCCTCACGGACTGGCTGCAGCAGAGCCGCTTCGTGGTCGTTGCCGTCGATCCCGCGCGCGGTCACCTGCGCATCAAGAGCGAGGCCGAGGTGTGCACCGACCTCTCGTGCCACGAGCGGACGCTGGTCGTCACCGACGACGGCACCGCGCCGGATCTCACCGCGCTGAACGCCGGCGACATCGTCAAGATCGAGGAAGCATCCGGCCGCCCCGAGCGAATCGTCGTCGTCCGACGTGTCTGGGAAGAGCTGACCTCACCCGAGTGGTGATTCACGGTTCCCCGCCGGCCTTGATGACCGGGCTCCGGCAAGGAGGGCTGCGATGAGTCTATCCCGCCGCGACTTCCTCAAATTCTCGGGCGCCAGCGCCGCCGGCGTGGCCGCCGGAACGGGGATCGATCTGGCTCCCGTCGAGGCCGCCGCCACCACGCTCAAGATCAAGGAGGCCAAGGCCTTCGCCGGCGTGTGTCCGTACTGCGCGGTCGGTTGCGGCCAGTTGATCTACGCCAAGGACAACAAGATCATCGACATCGAGGGCAACCCCGACACGCCGCACACGCTCGGGCGCCTCTGCCCCAAGGGCGCGGCGACCATCCAGCTCTCCAACAACCCGCTGCGGCCGACCAAGGCCCTGTACCGGGCGCCGGGCTCGGACAAGTGGGAGGAGAAGCCGCTGGACTGGATGTACGAGCAGATCGCCAAGCGCTACTACGACACGCGCGAGAAGCACTTCATCGAGAAGGAGAAGGACAAGGACGGCAAGGAGGTCGTCGTCAACCGGCTGGACGCGATCGCCTCGCTCGGCTCGGCGTGCATCGACAACGAGGAGTGCTACCTCCTCAGCAAGCTGAACCGGACGTTCGGCATCGTCTACCACGAACACCAGGCCCGAGTCTGACACTCCGCCACGGTCCCAGCTTTGGGGACCACGTTCGGGCGCGGGGCGATGACGACGAACCTGATCGACGTCCAGAACTCGGACGTCATCATGGCGACCTCCAACATGGCCGAGAATCATCCCGTCGGCTTCCAGTGGGTGATGAAGGCCAAGGAGCGCGGGGCCAAGCTGATCCACGTGGACCCGCGCTACACGCGCACGAGCGCGGCGGCCGACATCCACGTGCCGCTGCGGTCGGGCACCAACATCGCGTTCTTCGGCGGCCTCATCCACTACGCGATCGCCAAGAACCTCTACTTCAAGGATTACGTGATCCCCTACACGAACGCGTCCTTCCTGATCGACCCGGCGTTCAAGACGCCGACCGATCTCGACGGCCTGTTCACCGGCTACGACCCGGCCAAGAAGACGTACGACCGCTCGTCGTGGAAGTACCAGGTGGACGGGGAGGGCAACCCCAAGCGTGACCTCACCCTGAAGGATCCCAACTCCGTCTTCCAGCTCCTGCGGCGCCACTACAGCCGCTACACGCCGGAGATGGTCGAGCGGGTGTGCGGCATCCCGAAGGCCAAGTTCGAGGAGGTCGCCCAGCTCTTCTGCTCCAACTCCGGCCCCGAGAAGACGGGCTCCATCACCTACGCGCTGAACCTCACCCAGCACACCAACGGCGTGGAGAACATCCGCTCCCTCTGCATGCTGCAGCTGCTGCTCGGCAACATCGGACGGCCGGGCGGCGGCGTCGTCGCCCTCCGCGGCCACGCCAACGTGCAGGGCGCCACCGATCTCGAGCTGCTCTACCACGAGCTGCCCGGCTACATGGCGGTGCCGCTGCGTGACCTCCACCCCGATCTCAAGACCTACCTCGAGAAGGAGACGCCCAAGGGCGGGTTCTGGGTCAACAAGCCGAAGTTCTTCGTGAGCCTGCTCAAGGCCTTCT
>JBGQFW010000055.1:0-27415 GCA_041497115.1 Methylomirabilia bacterium | reverse complement strand
CTTCACCGGGAGGAGCCGGCACACAGGTGTGCCGCAGCCGACACCCGACTGGGGATCAACGAAGAAGACACCCTCGGTGTGGAACGTGCTCTTGTAGTTGATCAGCTCGCGGATGAAGGCGGCCACCACCAGCCGCTCGGTCGGGTACACGAAGCTGAAGAACGACGGGGTCACGACGTTGTCGTCGAAGTCGTGGGAGTGGAAGTTCTCACCGAACGCCTCGTTCCGCGTGTTCGAGAACGCGTCGAACGTGTTGCGGAAGCGGGTGAGCTTGACCTCGGCCGACAGCTCCGGCCGCTGCAGGATCACCAGGCCGGCCGGGTTGGCGATGACCGCGGTGGCGTCGTCGGCGACGGCCACGAAGGCCCCGCCCATGGCGAGCGACCGCGCGCCGGGGTTGTTGAAGTTGAACTGGAAGCCGCTGAACGTCTCGCTGTCGGTGAGCCCCTTGTCGCCGGCGAGCGCCGGCGCCACGGCTCCGAGCGAGAACAGCGCGAACACCAGACACCACGCCATTCGCTTCATCGCATTCCTCCCTCGGCAGGTGATCGGCAGATGGTCAGCCAGAAGCCACGATTATACGGGCACCCCTCCCTCGCTCCCCGCCACCGTTCCGTGCTACGACTGACGGTGGAGACCGCCGCGCTGAGTTACAAGTACTGGGCGTTCATCAGCTATAGCCACCAGGACAAAGAGGTGGCGGACTGGCTGCATCACGCGCTCGAGACCTACCGCGTGCCGCGGCGGCTGGTGGGTCGCCCCTCGCGCGACGGCGCGGTGCCCCCGCGCCTCTTCCCCGTGTTCCGCGACCGCGAGGAGCTGCCCGGCTCGGCCAGCCTCGGCGACAGCATCACCGGCGCGCTCGCCGCGTCGCGGTACCTCGTGGTCGTGTGCTCGCCGCGCTCGGCGGTGTCCCGGTGGGTCAACGAGGAGGTCAAGGCCTTCAAGGCGCTCGGCCGCGAGGACCGCATCCTGTGCCTGATCGTGGATGGCGAGCCCAACGTCGCCGACAAGCCCGAGGCGGGGCTGCTCGAGTGCTTCCCGGAGACGGTGCGCCACCGCGTCGAGGCCGACGGCCGGGTCTCCGCCGAGCGCATCGAGCCCATCGCCGCCGACCTCCGATCGAGCGGCGACGGCCGCGCCAACGCCCGGCTCAAGGTGCTGGCCGGCGTGCTCGGGGTGGGGTTCGACGAGCTCGCCCAGCGCGAGCGCCAGCGCGCGCGGCGCCGGCGGCGGCTGCAGGCGGCGGGGGCGGCGGGGATCGCGGCGGCGCTGGCGGCGGCGTACGTTCTGGTGGCCGACGGCGGGCTGCGCATGCCCGGCGGCGACGGGATCCGCGCGACGCTCGACCGCCACGAGCGCTCGGTGCTGCGGCCGGCGCACTCGAGCCGCCAGATCGCCAAGGGCGCCGGCATGCTCGAGGGGCGGCTGATCGCCCAGGTCTTCGAGAAAGAGCAGCAGGGGCAGTTCGGCCGCCCGCCCGACTACGACATGTGGTCCGTGACCCAGGCGCTCACCGCGATCATGCACGCGCCCCAGGTGCCGGCCGCCGACGTCACCGAGGCGGCCGCGGTGCTCGCCGAGGCGTTCAAGGGCGACGAGGGCATCCGAAGCTTGACGAGGATGCACTCGGCGCCGACGCTCTGGACCGTCGCCGCGCTGGCGAACTTCCTCGGCCGCCCCGGCACGATTCCCGCCGCCGAGCGTGCGCGGTACGAGGCGATGCTGCAGCGGGCGATGGAGACCGCCACCGTCTTCTACCCGGTGGACGACGGCGGCTGGAACCTCTTTCCGCGCCAGGTGGACCCGGGCCTGCACACCGACTACTCGTCGGCCCTCGCGCTGCTGATGCTGCTCGACCTGCGCGCGGCCGGCCTCGGCTGGCAGGGCAGCGAGGCGCGCCGGGACGCGATGATCGGCAAGACCGTCGCATGGCTGATCGCCCAGCGCGTGCCGCACAAGACGCAGCCCGGCTGGATCGGCGCCCGAGGGATGGAGACGCAGGTGCCCTTCGAGGGGCTCTCGCTGCAGGTGTACGCGACCCTCATGCGCGCGCACCTGGAGGCGAAGACCGGGCTGCCCGCCGGGTACCTCGACGACGTCTACGCCTTCCTGCGCGGCACGGTGAGCCGGCCGTTCAACCCCAACCACGTCGCCGGCGTGTTCCAGATCCCGGTGCCCGGCCCCACCGGCCGGCGCGCCGACTCGACGACGACCTATTTCCCGGTGCGGTTTCTCTGGTACCCGTGGTCCATCGCCTGCGCGACCGAGTGGCTGACCCTGGCGCCGGCCGCCGAGGTGGACGCCGCCCGCATCACGCAAGTGCGGCGCGTGCTCGGCTACCTGGTGATGGATCTCCAGACGACCGCGATCGAGGAGTCGCGGCGGGAGTGGCCGTGGGTGACCTCGGAGATGCTGTACGCGGTGTCGGCAATCCCGCCCACCCGGTGACGGGAATCAGGGGATAATTGGTGCCGAAGCGGGGACTCGAACCCCGACACCCTTGCGGGCACTAGACCCTGAATCTAGCGCGTCTGCCAATTCCGCCACTTCGGCACGGGCGCCCATGATACCGCCCGCGCCGAACAAGTCAAGAGAGCCGGATGGCCGAAGAACGAGTGATCGCCAGCAATCGCCGGGCGCGGCACGAGTACGAGATCCTCGAGACGCTCGAGGCCGGCCTCGTGCTGCGCGGCACCGAGGTGAAGTCGCTGCGCGACGGCCAGGTGACCTTCAAGGACTCCTACGCGACGGTGCGTAACGGCGAGGCGTGGCTGATGGGCTGCCACATCAGCCCCTACAGCCACGGCACCGACGCCAACCACGACCCCGAGCGCGACCGCAAGCTGCTGCTGCACGCCCGCGAGATCACCCGGCTGGTCGGCAAGATCTCCGAGAAGGGGCTCACGGTCGTGCCGCTGAAGCTCTACTTCAAGGACGGCCGGGTCAAGATCGAGCTCGGCCTGGCGCGGGGCCGGAAGCTGCACGACAAGCGCGCCGCGCTGCGCGAGCGCGAGGTCCGCCGCGAGATGGACAAGGCCGCGCGGGCATTTCGCGCCGAGCGGCGGTAGAATGAACGGCATGGGGGCGACAGGTTTCGACGGGGATCAGTGAGGTCCAGGCTGCGTCTCGAGGTTTCTCACCCCTCGTTAATAAGTGAGAACGGTATAGCTGCCGACAACCAGCTAGCCCTGGCCGCCTAAACAACGGCCAGTGTCGGCCAGGTCGAGCCATCAGGGCCTGGGAACCGGCATCATATTCTGGTGGCTGGCCCCGAACTTCGCCTCAGGGGAAGGGCGAGACAAATGAGGCTGGCCCCGCGGTCCTCCTGCCGGTTGGAGAGCCGAAGGGCGAGAGAGCCGTAAGATAAACCGGATATCGGCGTAGACGCCTGCGGCTGAGGGTCTTCGGACGTGGGTTCAATTCCCACCGCCTCCACCATCTCAGTGCATTCGAACCGCCCTCCGGGGCCTCGACGAGATCGAGGACCTGGAGGGCGGTTTCGGTTGGTAGCACGACCGGGCTTGCGCCGATGCGGAGCGCCTGCTACAGAGGCCTCATGCCGATCATCGCGCACGGCGCCGGGCCCGACGCCACGCCGTCTCTCACCTACGACTTCGACCTCGTCGCGCTCGGCAGTGGCCCGGCGGGCCAGCGGGCCGCGGTGCAGGCGGCCAAGCTGGGCCGGCGGGCGGCGGTTGTGGAGAAGCGCCGCTGCGTCGGGGGCGTGTGCCTGGACACCGGCACCATCCCGAGCAAGACGCTCCGCGAGGCGGTCGTCATCCACGCGGTGATCGCGGGCAAGGGGGACCGCGCGCCGGGGGCCCGGCGTGAGGAGCGGCCCACGAGCACGCAGCTGCTGGCCGGCATCGATCGGGTCGTGGCGCGTGAGATCGAGGTGATCGAGGATCAGCTGAGGCGCAACGACGTGGCGGTGCTGGTCGGCGAGGCGACCTTTGCCGATCCGCATACGCTCCTGCTTCGGTCCGAGCAGGGCACACGCCGGGTTACCGCCGCCAATATCGTGATCGCGGTCGGTACCGAGCCCGCCTCCACTCCTGGCGTGAAGCCGGACGGCGAGGTGATCCTCACCACCGACGACGTCGTGCGGCTGCCCCGCCTGCCGCGGACGCTGGCAGTGGTGGGCGCGGGGGTCGTCGGCATCGAGTACGCGTCCATCTTCGCGGCGGCCGGCGTCGGGGTGACGCTCGTCGAGCGGCGCGATCGGGTGCTGGAGTTCCTCGATCACGAGATCGCCGACGAGCTCGTTCATCAGATGCGCAACCGCAACGTGACGTTCCGGTTCGGCGAGACCGTCGAGACCCTTGCGGTGAGTACGGAGCTGCCGCGACGGGCGGTGCTGAATCTCGAGTCGGGCAAGCGCATCGTGGCCGACATGGTGCTGTTCTCGGCCGGACGCGTCGCCGCCACCGACGCGCTGAATCTTCCGGCGGCCGGGGTCACTGCCGACGAGCGGGGCCGTATCGTTGTCGACGCGCACTTCCGGACCGCGGTACCCCACATTTTCGCGGCGGGCGATGTCATCGGCTATCCGAGCCTGGCCGCCACCTCCGCCGAGCAGGGACGCCTGGCCGCATGCGCGGCGTTCGGCGTCGACGCCGGCCCGCTGGCGAGTCACTTCCCCGTCGGCATCTATTCCATTCCGGAGATCTCCATGGTCGGCGCGCCCGAGCACGAGCTGACGGCCCGGAAAGTACCCTACGAGACGGGGGTGGCGCGCTACCGCGAGATCGCGCGCGGCCAGATCCTCGGCGACTACAGCGGGATGTTCAAGATGCTGTTCCATCGCGAGGATCATCGGCTGCTCGGCATCCACTGCATCGGCACCGGCGCCACCGAGCTCGTGCACGTGGGCCAGGCGGTGATTGGTCTCGGCGGCGGCCTCGACTACTTCATGAGGACCGTCTTCAACTATCCGACCCTGGCCGAGTGCTACAAGGTGGCCGCGCTCGACGCCTTCAACAAGCTGCGAGTCTGAGGGCCGCGCCCTGGCCCGCACGCCATGAGCGTACCGACCGGCACCGCGCGCAGGCCATGACGATCCTGGCCATCGGCGACTCGATCATGTGGGGGCAGGGCAATCGCGACCCCGACAAGCTCGTCAACCGCCTCGGCGCCGCCGCGTACGCTCAGGCGATCCGCGCCGTCCTCCCCTAGGTCCCGCGCCGGGCCGCATGCGTGCCGCCCGGATCGCGGTCTCGACGATCTTCCTGGTCAACGGCGCGGTGCTGGCGAGCTGGCTGCCGCACATCCCCGCCGTCAAGGCGCGGCTGCACGCCAGCGACGCCGGCCTCGGCCTGGCGCTGCTCGGCATGGCCGGCGGCGCCGTCGTCGCCCTGCCGCTCGCCGGCCGGCTGATCGCCCGCTTCGGCAGCCGCGTCATGACCGCGACGGCGGCGCTCGCCTTCTGCCTGGCGATGCCCCTGCCGCTGTTCAGCTCGAGCCTGCCCGCGCTGGGCCTGGCGCTGGCGCTCCTGGGGGCGTGCAATGGCCTGCTCGACGTCTCGATGAACGCCCAGGCGGCGGCGATCGAGCACGCGGCCGGTCGCGCGATCATGTCGTCCTTCCACGCGCTGTTCAGCGTCGGCGGCGTCGTGGGCGCGCTGCTCGCCGGCGGCTCGATGGCGGCCGGTGTCAGCGACGCGTCCCACGTCGTCGCCGCGGCGCTCCTCGCGCTCGTCGTCGTCGTGGGCGCGCTGCCCGCGCTGGCGCCGGACGACCGGACGCGGGAGCCGCGCGGGCCCGCGTTCGTGCGCCCCTCGCGGGCGCTGCTGGGGCTCGGCGCGCTGGCGTTCCTGGGGCTGCTGGCCGAGGGGGCGATGGCCGACTGGAGCGCGGTGTACCTGCACGACACGCTCGGCGCCAGCCCGGCGCTCGCCGCCACGGGGTTCGCGGCGTTCGCGCTCGCGATGGCGGCCGGGCGCTTCGCCGGCGACGCGCTCACCGACCGGCTCGGCGCGCCGCGCGTGCTGCGCGTGTCGGGCGCCGTCGCCGCGGCCGGTCTCGGCGCCGCGCTGCTCGTGGGCCGCCCGGCGGCGGGGGTCGCCGGCTGCGCGCTCGTCGGCCTGGGCATCGCCAACATCATCCCGCTCCTGTTCAGCGCGGCCGCCCGGGTGCGCGGTGTCGAGCCGGGACGCGCGCTCTCGGCGGTCGCCACGACGGGCTACCTGGGATTCCTGGTGGGGCCGCCGCTCATCGGCGCGGTGGCGGAGATCGCGGGGCTCGCCGCCGGCCTGGCGCTGGTGACCGGCGCCTGCGCCCTCATCGCCGCGCGCGCGGGCGCCTTGCCGGGCGGTGAGACGTCGGCCTAGGATCGCGCCCACCACAGGAGGAGCCCATGGCCACCGTCGTCGTCGTCCGCGGCCGCGCGACCGGATTCGTGCAGGACATCACCGTCGGCGCCCACCGGCTCATTGCCGACGAGCCGGTGGAGGCGGGAGGCACCGGCGCCGGACCCAACCCGTACGACCTGCTGCTGGCCGCCCTCGGCGCCTGAACGTCCATGACGCTCGCGCTGTATGCGCGACGCAAGCAGTGGCCGCTCGAGGCGGTGACGGTGCGGCTGAGCCACGCGCGGATCCACGCCGAGGACTGCGCGGAGTGCGAGACGCGCGAGGGGATGCTGGATCGCATCGAGCGCGAGATCGCGCTGGAGGGCGCGCTCGACGCCGGGCAGCGCGCCCGGCTGCTCGAGATCGCCGAGCGCTGCCCGGTGCACCGCACGCTGAGGTCGGAGATCGACATCCGGACGCGCGCGGCGTCGTGACCGCGCGGCCGTCGCCCGCCTCTACTCGCGGCGCGAGATGAGGACCGCCACCGAGCGGGCGCCGACGGAGAAGGTGGCGCCCTCCACCCGCGGCTCGCGCCCGTCGTCGGCGATGTCGTCGGGCGGCGCCGCCCCCGTGTCCACGCTGCGGGACCACGCCAGGCCGGCGGGCAGCTTGGGCAGGTCGAACTCGAGGCCGCCCGTCCACATGTTGATCATCACGTGCAGGTCGTTGTCGCGGTCGAGGCCGGCCAGCGTGTAGGCCAGCGACCGCGACTCGTGCGACCAGTCCGGCTCGCCGAGCCGGACGCCGTGCCAGCTCAGCTCCGGCCAGCCGAGGCCGTTGCGCTCGTCCCAGTCGTAGCTGCGCCGGCGCAGGACGGGGTGCGCCTTGCGGAAGCGGATCATCAGCCGCGCGAAGCGGAACAGGTCCGGCTCCTGGTCGAGCCGGCTCCAGTCCACCCAGCTGATCGCGTCGTCGTGGCAGTAGGCGTTGTTGTTGCCGCGCTGCGTGCGGCGGAACTCGTCGCCGGCCAGCAGCATCGGCGTCCCCTGCGACAGCAGCAGGATGGCGATGAAGTTCCTGAGCTGCCGCGCCCGGAGCGCCTCGGTGGCGGCGTCGGCCGGCCCCTCCGTCCCGTAGTTCGCGCTGCGGTTGTCGTCGTTGCCGTCCCGCTCGTCCTCGCCGTTGGCCCGGTTGTGCTTCGTCTCGTAGGAGACGAGGTCGTTCAGCGTGAACCCGTCGTGGCAGGTGACGAAGTTGATGCTCTGGTACGGCATCCGGTCGAGGTGCTCGTAGAGGTCGGCGCTCCCGGTGATGCGCGCCGCCACCGCGCCGGCCAGGCCGGCGTCGCCGCGCACGAAGCCGCGGACGTCGTCGCGATACCGGCCGTTCCACTCCGCCCAGCGCTCACCCGGAAAGGAGCCGACCTGGTAGAGGCCGGCGGCGTCCCACGCCTCGGCGATGATCTTGGCCTTCTGAAGGACCGGGTCCGACTCGATCTCCCAGAGCAGCGGCGGATTGTCCATCGGCGCGCCGCGCTCGCCGCGGGCGAGGATGGCGGCGAGGTCGAAGCGGAAGCCGTCCACGCGCATGACCTCCACCCAGTAGCGCAGCGCGTCCAGGATCATCCGTCGCACCAGCGGGTGGTTGCAGTTCACGGTGTTGCCGCAGCCGGAGTAGTCGAGATAGCGCGAGGGGTCGGCGGGATCGAGCAGGTAGTACACGGAGTTCTCGATCCCGCGGAAGCAGATGGTGGCGCCGTGCTCGTCGCCCTCGCTGGTGTGGTTGAAGACGACGTCGAGGATGACCTCGATCCCGGCCTTGTGCATCGCCCGGATCATGTCGCGGAAGCCGGTGAGGTACGACATGCTCTCCCAGTCGGCGATGTAGTAGCCGCGATGGGGCGCGAAGTAGCACGTGGAGTTGTAGCCCCAGAAGTTCACGAGCCGCCGCCCGGACTCGGGATCCACTCGCGGGTTCTCGGTGTGGTCGAACTGGTGCACCGGCAGCAGCTCGACGGTGGTGACGCCCAGCGTCTGGAGGTAGGGGATCTTCTCGACGAGCCCGTCGAAGGTGCCGGGGTATGTGACGCCCGCGGACGGATGGCGCGTGAAGCCGCGCACGTGCAGCTCGTAGATGATCGAGTCCGCCAGGTGATGACGCGGCGACTGTGTCCCCTGCCAGTCGTAGACGGCGGTGTCCACGACGAGGCTCTTCATGGCCGAGCGGCAGTTGTCGTCCGGGCTGCGCGCCTCCTGCCGCGACCAGTTGCGCCCGTAGACGACGCCGCGCGAGTAGGGGTCGATCAGGACCTTGCGGGCGTTGAAGCGGTGGCCGTTCGCGGGATCGTCCGGCCCGTGCACCCGGTAGGCATAGACCTGCCCGCCGCCGACGCCCTCCACGAGCACGTGCCAGTAGTGGAACGTCTTGTTGTGGCGCGGGTGCAGGCGGATCGTCTCCGCCGGCTGCGCGTCGTCGAAGCGCTGGAACAGGAGCAGCTCGACGCCGGTCGCCCGCTGCGTGAACAGCGAGAAGTTGACGCCGCCCGGCACGACGTTGGCGCCGAGCGGAAGCGGCTCGCCGGCTGCGGTGCGAATCATCCCGACAGTCTACGCTTCCGCCGGCGCGCTCGCCCGGCGGCCAGAGGCGCGATCGCCTCAACTGGGGCGTGGGTTCCGCACCCGATCCCCCGGGCGCTCCCACCGGTGTCACCGAAGGCCCCGGAAACGCGACCGGTCTTTCCCCCCTGCGGTGGCGCCCCGGTTGCACCCCTGGTTATCGTCCGCTCGAGGGCGGGCCGCTGGAGGTGTGCGTGGGAGAGGCGATCCTGGTGCTGAACGTCGGCTCGTCGAGCGTGAAGTTCGCGCTCTTCGGGGTCGAGGACGGGGGCCACCGGCTGCCCCGCCAGTGTCGCGGCGAGATCGACGGCATCGGCACCGACGCGTGGTTCACCGTGAAGAACGGCTCCGGGGCGCAGATCGTGCGAGAGCCCATCGGCGCCGCGGATCACGCGCAGGCCCTCGGGCGGCTGCTGGAGTGGCTGCAGCGCGAGACGTCCGGGCTGACGCTGATCGCCGCCGGCCACCGCGTCGTGCACGGCGGGACCCGGTTCGCCGCGCCGGCGCGTCTCGACGCCGGCGTCCTCGCGGCGCTGGAGGCGCTCGTCCCGATGGCGCCGCTGCACCAGCCGCACAACGTGGCGGGCATCCGCGCGGTGATGGCGCTGCGACCGGAGCTGCCGCAGGTCGTGTGCTTCGACACACAGTTCCACCGGACCCAGCCCTGGGTGGCGGAGACCTTCGCGCTGCCCCGCGATCTCAGCGACGCGGGCATCAAGCGCTACGGGTTCCACGGCCTCTCCTACGAGTACGTCGCCTCCGTGCTGCCGGCGGTGGCGGGGCCGGCGGCGGAGGGGCGCGTCGTCGTCGCGCACCTGGGCGCGGGCGCCAGCATGTGCGCGATGCGCGACCGGCAGAGCGTCGCCACGACCATGGGGCTGACCGCGCTCGACGGCCTGCCGATGGGCACGCGCTGCGGCGCGCTCGATCCCGGGGTGCTGCTCTACCTGCTGCGCGAGCGGGGGGCGACCGTCGACGAGCTCACCGATCTGCTCTACCACCAGTCCGGCCTCCTCGGCGTCTCCGGCAAGAGCGGCGACATGCGCGAGCTGCTCGCCAGCGACGCGGCCGAGGCGCGCGAGGCGGTGGACCTGTTCGTCTACCGGGTCGGGCGCGAGCTGGGCTCGCTGGCCGCCGCGCTGGGCGGTCTCGACGTGCTCGTGTTCACCGGCGGGATCGGCGAGCACGCGGCGCCGCTCCGCGCCCGCGTCCTGACCGACGCCCGCTGGCTCGGGGTGCACCTCGACGAGGCGGCGAACGCCCGCCACGGCCCGCGGATCAGCGCGACGGACAGTCGCGTGTCGGCGTGGGTGATCCCGACCGACGAAGAGCGGATGATCGCGCGCCACACCTTCGATTCCCTCAGCAAGGAGACACCATCATGACTCCCACCGTCGCGAGCGCGCCACTCTCGAAGCCGGAGCTCGACCGGATGCACGCCTGGTGGCGCGCCTGCAACTACCTGACCCTCGGCATGATCTACCTGCAAGACAATCCGCTGCTGAAGGAGCCGCTCACGCCGGCGCACATCAAGCCGCGGCTCCTCGGCCACTGGGGCTCGAGCCCGGGGCTGAGCTTCATCTACCTGCACCTCAACCGGGTGATCAAGAAGCACGACGTGGACATGATCTTCCTGGCCGGTCCCGGCCACGGCGCGCCCGGCGTGCTCGGCCCGGTGTACCTCGAGGGCACCTACTCGGAGCGGTATCCGGACAAGAGCGAGGACGAGGAGGGGATGCGGAAGTTCTTCAAGCAGTTCTCCTTCCCCGGCCACATCGGCAGCCACGTCACGCCGGAGACGCCGGGGTCGATCCACGAGGGCGGCGAGCTCGGCTACAGCGTCTCCCACGCCTACGGCGCCGCGTTCGACAATCCGGATCTCGTCGTCGCGGTCGTGGTCGGCGACGGCGAGGCGGAGACGGGCCCGCTGGCCACCGCCTGGCACTCCAACAAGTTCCTCAACCCGATCCGTGACGGCGCCGTGCTGCCGATCCTGCACCTCAACGGCTACAAGATCGCGAACCCCAGCGTGCTGTCGCGCATCAGCCACGAGGAGCTGGAAGACCTGTTCCGCGGCTACGGCTACCGGCCGATCTTCGTCGAGGGCACGGAGCCGGAGCCGATGCACCAGCGCATGGCGGCCGCCGTGGAGGAGGCGGTCCTCGAGATCCGCGCGATCCAGAAGCAGGCGCGCGCGACCGGCGTGGCGGCGCGCCCGCGCTGGCCCATGATCATCCTGCGCTCGCCCAAGGGGTGGACCGCGCCCAAGGAGATCGACGGTCACCGCGTCGAGGGATCCTGGCGCTCGCACCAGGTGCCGGCGCTCGACGTGCGCGGCAACCCCGCGCACCTGAAGATCCTCGTGGACTGGATGCGCAGCTATCGGCCCGAAGAGCTCTTCGACGCCCAGGGCCGGCTGCGCCCCGAGCTGCGGGAGCTGGCGCCCAGCGGGGCGCGGCGCATGGGCGCGCAGCCCAGCGCCAACGGCGGCCTGCTCCGCACGGATCTCCGGCTGCCAGACTTCCGCGACTACGCCGTGACCGTGGGCAAGCCGGGCACCGTCGACGCCGAGAACACGCGGCCGCTCGGGGAGTTCCTGCGTGACGTGATGCGGCGCAACATGACGACGTTCCGCGTCTTCGGCCCCGACGAGACCGCCTCCAACCGCCTGCAGGCCATCTACGAGGTCAGCAAGAAGACCTGGATGGCCGACCGCCTGCCCGAGGACGCCGACGGGGGCGAGCTGGCTCCCGACGGGCGCGTGATGGAGATGCTCTCCGAGCACACGCTGCTGGGGTGGCTGGAGGGTTATCTCTTGACCGGCCGGCACGGCCTCTTCCACACCTACGAGGCGTTCGCCCACGTGATCGACTCGATGTTCAACCAGCACGCGAAGTGGCTGGCGATCTCGAAGACGCACGTGCCGTGGCGCGAGCCGGTGGCCTCCGAGAACATCCTGCTGTCGTCCACCGTCTGGCGCCAGGACCACAACGGCTTCTCGCACCAGGATCCGGGCTTCCTCGACCTCGTCACCAACAAGAGCCCGGAGGTGACGCGCATCTACCTGCCGCCCGATGCCAACTCGCTGCTGGTGGTGGCGGACGCCTGCCTGCGCAGCACCGACTGCGTCAACGTCATCGTCGCCGACAAGCAGAAGCACATGCAGTTCCTGGACGTCGAGGACGCCATCCAGCACGTGGCCAAGGGCATCGGCATCTGGGAGTGGGCGAGCAACGACGACGACGGCACCGCGCCGGACCTGCCCGACGTGGTGATGGCGGCGTGCGGGGACGTGCCGACGATGGAGGCGCTGGCGGCGACGGCCATCCTGCGCCAGGAGTGCCCCGCCCTCAAGGTGCGCTTCGTCAACGTCGTGAACCTCTTCAAGCTCGTGCCTGCCGGCGAGCACCCCGACGGGCTGTCCGACACGGACTTCGACACGCTGTTCACGCCGGACAAGCCGATCATCTTCAACTTCCACGGGTACCCGTGGCTGATCCACAAGCTGACCTATCGCCGGACCAACCAGCAGCGGCTGCACGTGCGCGGCTACAAGGAGAAGGGCAACATCAACACGCCGCTCGAGCTGGCCATCCGCAACCAGGTCGACCGCTTCAGCCTCGTCATCGACGTCATCGACCGGGTGCCCAAGCTGCGCTCGGCGGCCGCCCACCTGAAGGAGCGGATGCGGAACGCCATCATCGAGAACCTGCGCTACGCGTACGAGCACGGCACCGACCGGACCGAGCTGTCCGAGTGGAAGTGGCCGCTATGACACCGCGCGCGAAGACCATGCCGGCGGCGCCGCCGCCGCCGGCGTCCGCGCCCCCCGAGCCGACCCGCACCGGGCTCGGCGTGGACGCCATCACGCGCGATTTCCTGGACAACCTGTTCTACATCCAGGCGCGCTTCCCCGACGTCGCCACCCCCAACGACTACTACCAGGCGCTCGCCTACACGGTGCGCGACCGGCTGCTCGCCCGCTGGATCCGCTCGGCCCAGGCGTTCAAGGCGACGCAGGCGCGCACGGTGTGCTACCTCTCCGCGGAGTTCCTGATCGGGCCGCAGCTGGGCGCCAACCTGCTCAACCTCGGCATCGGCGAGACCGTGCGGAAGGCGGCGGCGGCGCTCGGCAAGGACCTCGACGACCTGCTCGCCAAGGAAGAGGAGCCCGGGCTGGGCAACGGCGGCCTCGGGCGGCTGGCGGCCTGCTACATGGAGTCGCTGGCCACGCTGCGCGTGCCCGCCATTGGATATGGCATCCGCTACGAGTTCGGGATCTTCGACCAGGCCATCCGCGACGGCTGGCAGATCGAGCTCACCGACAAGTGGCTGCGCTACAGCAATCCCTGGGAGATCCCGCGCCCGGAGATCGCGTTCGACGTGAAGATGGGCGGCCACACCGAGCCGTGGACCGACGAGCAGGGGCGCTACCGCGTGCGCTGGGTTCCCGGCCACGTGGTGCGCGGCGTCGCCTACGACACGCCGATCCTGGGCTACGAGGTGCCCAACGCCAATTTTCTGAGATTGTGGAGCGCGCAGGCCTCCGAGTCCTTCGACTTCCGCGCCTTCAACGTCGGCGACTACTACGGGGCGGTCGAGGCCAAGGTCGCCTCCGAGAACCTCACCAAGGTCCTCTATCCCAACGACGAGCCGGCGGCGGGCAAGCTGCTCCGGCTGCAGCAGCAGTACTTCTTCGTCTCCTGCGCGCTGCAGGACATGATCCGCATTTATCTCCAGATGGCCGGCCCCGGCCTCGAGGGGCTGGCCCGCAAGTACGTCGTGCAGCTCAACGACACGCACCCGGCCATCACGGTGGCCGAGCTCATGCGCCTGTGCGTGGACGAGTACGCGATGGACTGGGACGCGGCGTGGACGCTCACGCGCGACATGATCGCCTACACGAACCACACGCTCCTGCCCGAGGCCCTGGAGACGTGGCCGGTGGCGCTGTTCCAGCGCGTGCTGCCGCGCCACCTCGAGATCATCTACGAGATCAATCGCCGCTTCCTCGACGACGTGCGCGCGCGCTACCCGGGCGACGACGGGCGGGTGCGGCGGATGTCCATCATCGGCGAGGGGGACACGCGCTGTGTGCGCATGGCCAACCTGGCGTGCGTCGGCGGCCACGCCGTGAACGGGGTCGCCGCCCTGCACACCGAGCTGCTCAAGCGGACGGTGCTCCGGGACTTCTACGAGATGTGGCCGGAGAAGTTCAGCAACAAGACCAACGGCGTGACCCCCCGCCGCTTCCTGATGCTCAGCAACCCCGGCCTCGCCGAGCTGATCACCGGCGCCATCGGCACCGGGTGGACGCGCGACCTGGCGCGGCTGCGCGCACTGGAGCCGCGGGCGGACGACGCGGGGTTCCGCGACGACTGGCAGCGCGTCAAGCGGGGGAACAAGACGCGGCTTGCCGAGGTGATCCGGCAGCAGGTGGGCGTCGTGGTGGACCCGGACTCGCTCTTCGACATCCAGGTCAAGCGGCTGCACGAGTACAAGCGCCAGCACCTCAACGTGCTGCACGTGATCGGCCTCTACAACCGGCTGCGGCGGGACCCGCACGCCCCCGACGCGCCGCGCACGGTGATCTTCGGCGGCAAGGCCGCGCCCGGCTATTTCATGGCCAAGCTGATCATCAAGCTGATCAACTCGGTGGCCGACGTGGTCAACCGGGAGGTGGGCGACCGGCTGAAGGTCGTGTTCATCCCGAACTTCGAGGTGAAGAGCGCGCAGGTGATCTACCCGGCGGCCGACCTGTCCGAGCAGATCTCGCTGGCCGGCAAGGAGGCCTCCGGCACCGGCAACATGAAGTTCTCCATGAACGGGGCGCTCACCATCGGCACGCTGGACGGCGCCAACGTCGAGATCCGCGAGGAGGTCGGCGCCGAGAACTTCTTCCTCTTCGGGCTGACCGCCCCGGAGGTGGCCCGCGCGCGGGCGGCGGGCTATCGTCCCCGCGACCACTACGACGCCGACCCCGAGCTGCGCGAGGCGATCGACCTGGTCCGCGACGGCGCCTTCTCGGGCGGCGATCGCGACCTCTTCCGGCCGCTCGTCGAGGCGCTGCTGGGCCACGACGAGTACATGCTCCTGGCCGACTACCCGTCGTACGCCGCCTCCCAGCGCCGGGTCAGCGAGGCGTGGCACGACCGCGAGCGGTGGACGCGCATATCCATCCTCAACGTCGCCCGCATCGGCAAGTTCTCGTCCGACCGGGCCATTCGCGAGTACTGTGAGGACATCTGGAAGATCCAGCCGATGGCGGTGAAGGGATTCGATGGCCGATAGCCCGCGCGCCGGACAGCCCGCGCCCGACTCGGCGCTGGTCAACGTGGCCCGCCTGGTGACGGCGTACTACAGCCTGGCGCCCGACCCGGGCGTGGCCGCGCAGCGGGTGGCGTTCGGCACCTCCGGCCACCGCGGCTCGGCGTTCCGCGCGAGCTTCAACGAGGCGCACATCCTCGCGATGACGCAGGCGATCTGCCGCTACCGGAAGAAGGAGGACATCACCGGGCCGCTCTTCCTCGGGATGGACACCCACGCGCTGTCCGAGCCCGCGTTGGTGACCGCCGTCGAGGTCCTTGCCGCCAACGGCGTGGACGTGATGCTCGACGCGGCCGGCGGCTACACGCCCACGCCCGCCGTCTCCCACGCGATCCTGGGCTACAACACCGGCCGCACGAGCGGGCTCGCCGACGGCATCGTCATCACGCCGTCCCACAATCCGCCCGAGGACGGCGGCTTCAAGTACAACCCGCCCCACGGCGGCCCCGCCGACACCGAGGCCACCGCGTGGATCCAGACCGAGGCCAACGGGCTGCTGGCTGCCGGCGTCGAGACGGTGGCGCGCATGCCCTACGCGCGCGCGCGCCGGGCGTCGTCCACGCACGCCTTCGACTACGTGGCCGGCTACGTCGGCGACCTGGCCTCGGTGGTGGACATGGCGGCGATCGCCGCCGCCGGGGTCCGGCTGGGCGTCGATCCGCTGGGCGGCGCCGGCGTCGGCTACTGGGCGCCGATCGCCGACCGCTACCACATCCGCCTGGAGGTCGTGAACCCGGCGGTCGATCCGACGTTCCGCTTCATGCCGCTGGACTGGGACGGCAAGATCCGGACGGACTGCTCGTCGCCGCACGCGATGGCCAAGCTGATCGCCATGCGCGAGAGGTTCGACCTCGCCGTCGGCAACGACGCCGACGCCGATCGCCACGGCATCGTGACGCGCGGCGCCGGCCTGCTGAACCCCAACCACTACCTGGCGGCGGCGATCTTCCACCTGTTCGGCAGCCGCCCCGCCTGGGGGCCCCGCGTCGCCGTCGGCAAGACGATCGTCAGCAGCAGCATGATCGACCGGGTCACGGCCCGCGTGGGGCGTCCGCTCGTCGAGGTGCCGGTGGGATTCAAGTGGTTCGTGCACGGCCTGCTGGACGGCTCGCTGGGGTTCGGCGGCGAGGAGAGCGCCGGCGCCTCCTTCCTGCGACGCGACGGGCGGGTGTGGACGACCGACAAGGACGGCATCGTGATGAATCTGCTCGCCGCCGAGATCCTGGCGAAGACCGGCCGCGATCCCGGCGAGCTCTACCGCGAGCTGGCGCGCGACCTCGGCGATCCGGTCTACGAGCGCATCGACACGCCGGCGACGGCGGCGCAGAAGGCGATGCTCCAGAAGCTGTCGCCCGAGCAGGTCCCCGTGCGCGAGCTGGCGGGCGACCCCGTGCGGGCGATCCTCACGCGCGCGCCCGGCAACGACGCCCCGATCGGCGGCGTGAAGGTCGTCACCGACGGCGGCTGGTTCGCCGCGCGCCCCTCGGGCACGGAGGACGTCTACAAGATCTACGCGGAGAGCTTCCACGGACGCGAGCACCTGCAGCGGATCCAGGCCCGGGCGCGCGCCCTCCTCGCCGAGGTCTTCGCCGCCGGGGACTGAGTCCGGCGCGCGCCAGATTGTCTGGGCGCCCGTCCCCAGTTTGACACCCGGGCCGTTCCGGGGGGCTCGCCGGAAGGCCCGGTACCTCCACATAAATGCTCAGCGCTATTGCCCTCTTGGCCCCGTGCCTGACGCGCGCCGACACCTTTGGTACGGCTCCTGCTGCACCCGCGGGCACATGACTCGCGCGGGCGCGAACCTCGGGTGTTTACTGCTCCTGGCCTCAGGGTATTTCCTGTTCGCCAAGCTCGGCCTGTCGCTGGCGTTCGTGCACGCGAGCGCGACCGCGGTGTGGCCGCCCACCGGGATCGCGCTCGCCGCGCTGCTCGTGCTCGGCTTCGACGTCTGGCCCGCGATCTTCGCCGGCGCGTTCGCCGCGAACGCGATCACGGCGGGATCGCTCGCGACCTCGCTGGGCATCGCCGCCGGCAACACGCTCGAGGGGCTCGTCGGCGCGCTGCTCGTGACCCGGTTCGCCCGCGGGCGTGAGGCGTTCAACCGGGCCCGCGACGTCTTCGCGTTCGCGGTGCTGGCTGCGCTGCTGAGCACGACGGTGAGCGCCACGCTCGGCGTCGGCAGCCTCTCGTTAGGGGGCTACGCGGACTGGCACCGCTTCGGCGCGATCTGGCTGACCTGGTGGCTGGGCGACGTCGCCGGCGCCATGATCGTCGCGCCGCTGCTGATCCTCTGGACGGCGAAGCGCCGGGCGCGCGTGTATCGGGCGGGGGCGCTGGAAGCGGCGAGCCTGTTCGTCGGGCTGGCCCTGGTCGCGTGGGCGGTGTTCGGCGGCCTGCTCGCGCCGCGGCTCACCAACGCGCCGCTGGCGTTCGTGTGCATCCCCTTCCTCGTGTGGGCCGCCTTCCGTTTCGGCCGGCGCGCGGCGGCCACCGCGGTCGTCCTGCTCGCGGCCATCGCCAACTGGGGCACCCTGCACGGCTTCGGCCCGTTCGTGAGCGCTGACGAGAACACCTCGCTCCTCCTGCTCCAGGCGTTCCTCGGCACGATGGCCCTGCTGAGCCTGGCGTTCGCCGCGCTGGTCGAGCAGCAGGCGCAGGCGGAAGAAGGCCTGGCGCGCCTGGCCGCCATCGTGGAGTCCTCCGACGACGCCATCCTCACCAAGACGCTGGACGGCGTGATCACGGCCTGGAACCCCGGCGCCGAGCGGCTGTACGGCTACGCGGCCGCCGAGGTCATGGGCCGACCGGTGTCAGTCCTCATCCCGCCCGAATGCGGTGACGAGCTGGCGCGCATGCTCGCGCGGGTCCGGCGGGGCGAGCGCATCGACTCGTACGAGACGACGCGGCTTTGCCGGGACGGTACGCGCCTGCTGGTGTCGGTGACCGTGTCGCCCGTCCGCGACGGCGCCGGCCGGATCGTGGGCGCCTCCTCGATCGCCCGCGACGTCACGCGCCGCAAGGAGGCGGAGGCGGTCGCGCGCGATCGCGACCGGCTGCGGGACGTCACCGCCCTCGCCGCCGCCGCCGCCCACGAGATCAACAATCCGCTCGCCGTCGTGGTGGGGCAGGCCCAGCTTCTCGCCGAGACGCTGCCGTCCGCCCGGGAGCGGCTGACCGCCGTCCTGGACGCCGCCGGGCGGATCCATGCCATCGTCGGGCACATGACGCAGGTCGTGCGGCTCGAGTTCACCTGCGAGCCCTCGCCGCTGCCCGAGATGCTCGATCTGCGGAAGTCCAGCGACAAGACCCGTTCCTCCTGACGCTGTATGATCTCGGCGGTGACACGGCTTCGGACGGCCCCCGCCCTCCTGCTCGCCCTCGCGCTGACCCTGCCGGCGGCCGCGCAACCCGGGGAGTGGCCGGTGTACGGCGGCGACCCCGCGAACACGCGCTACAGCCCGCTCGCCCGGATCGACGCCGGCAACGTGAGCCGGCTGCGCGTCGCCTGGGTGCTGCAGCTCGGCTCGCTGCGCTCGCAGGAGTCCACCCCGCTCGTCGTCGGCGACACGCTCTACGTCACGTCCTCCTTCGGGCCCCGCAACGTCTTCGCGGTGGACGCGCGGCGCGGCCGCGTGCGGTGGCGCTACTCGCCCGACGTCCCCGCCGGCATCGAGCAGTTCGCGTGCTGCGACGTGGGCCATCGCGGCGTGGCGTACGCGCGCGGCCGCGTCTTCGTCGGCCGCCTCGACGGCCACCTCGTCGCCCTCGACGCCGCCACCGGCCGCGAGCTGTGGGACACGCCGATCGTGGACTACACGCAGGGAGCGGTCATCACGTCGCCGCCGACGCTCGTCAAGAACCTCGTCATCACCGGGTTCGGCGGCGGGGAGTACGGCGTCCGCGGCTTCCTGGCGGCGCTCGACCAGGACAGCGGCCGTGAGGTGTGGCGGCTCTGGACGGTGCCCGGCCCCGGCGAGCCCGGCCACGACACGTGGAAGGGCGACTCGTGGAAGCTCGGCGGGGGCGCGGTGTGGGGGATCGGCTCGTACGATCCCGCGCTGAACCTCCTCTACTACGGGACCGGCAACCCCTCGCCGTGGGCGGCGTCGGTGCGCGGCCCCGGCACGCGCAACTACGGGCGCTTCACCAATCTCTACACCGCCACCACGCTGGCGATCGATCCTGACACCGGGCGGATCGTGTGGCACTTCCAGTCCACGCCGCACGACGCGTGGGACTTCGACGGGATCAACGAGCTCGTGCTCGCCGACGTCGAGATCGACGGGCGCCTGCGACAGGTGCTGTTCAAGGCTGATCGCAACGGCTTCTTCTACGTCCTCGACCGGCGCACCGGCGCGCTGCTCGCCGCCCGGCCGTTCGTGAACGTCAACTGGGCCACCGGCGTCGACATGACGACCGGGCGGCCGCAGGAGGCGGACGACAAGCGTCCCGGGCTCACGACGCCGACGAAGAACATCTGTCCCAACACGCTCGGGGCGAAGAACTGGCAGCCGATGAGCTACAACCCCCGCACGGGGCTGGTCTACATCCCCACGCTCAACCTCTGCATGGACATGCAGCAGGCGGAGCCGGCCTACCGGCGTGGCAAACTCTATCTCACGCCCGACCTCGATCTCGACCGCGTCGGCCCCGGCGGCCACATGGCCGAGCTGATCGCCTGGGACCCGGTGCGCCAGCAGAAGCGGTGGGGCAACCCGGACGACCTGCCGTGGCTGGGCGGCACGCTGACCACGGCCGGCGGCCTCGTGTTCCACGGCGACGTGCGCGGCGGGTTCAAGGCGCTCGACGCGATGACCGGCCGGCTGCTGTGGGAGTTCAGCACCGGATCGGGGATCAGCGCGGCGCCGATCACCTACGAGCTCGACGGCACGCAGTACGTCGCGGTGGTGTCGGGGCGCACCTTCTCGGTGCCGCTCATGATCGGCGGCCCCATCGGAAGCCGGATGGTGGACGCCAGCCCGCAGGGCGGCGCGCTGTTCGTCTTCACGCTGGCTCCGCCGTGAGCGGGCGGCGCGCGACCGCCGCCGCGCTCGTTGCGCTGGCGCTGGCTCTGGCGCCGCCGGCGGCGCCCGCCGCCGGCGTGCTGCGCGTGTGCGCCGATCCCGACAACCTGCCCTTCAGCAGCGCCGGGCGGGGCGACCGGGGCCTCTACGTCGAGCTGGCCGAGCTGGTCGCCGCGCGGCTGCACCGGCGCGCCGAGTACACGTGGTGGCGGACCGACTATGCCAAGCGGGCGCTGCGCAGCACCCTGCTGGCCCACGACTGCGACGTCTTCTTCGGCCTGCCCGCGCGCGGCGACTTCATGCCGGGCAGCCTCACGCTCACGGGCGCGTTCCTCGACGTCGGCTACGCGCTCGCCGCCCCGGCCGCCCGCGGCCTGACGTCCCTCGACGGCGTCGGCGGCGGCAGCGTCGCGGTGGCGTTCCGCTCGCCGCCCCAGCTCCTGCTCGCCGAGCGGGCCGACATCCGGGCGGTGACGTTCCGCGGCGACGAGGAGGCGCTCGACGCGCTGGCCCGCGGCGCGGTGGACGCGGCGTTCGTGTGGGGGCCGGTCGCGGGGTACTACAACCGCACGCGCCTGGGCGGGCGCCTGCGCATCGTGCCGGTCGCCGGCGAGGGGCTGCAGTGGCGCGTCGCGGCCGGCCTGCGCAAGGGCGACGCGGCGCTGCGCGCGGAGGTCGAGACGGCGCTGGCGGCCCTCGCCCCCGAGATCACGGCGCTCGCCGCCCGCTACGGATTCCCCGCCGCGGCCGCGCCGCCGCCCGCCACCGGTGCGAACGACGCGGCGGCGGGGCGGACGACGTTCAACCAGCACTGCGCGCGGTGCCACTCGCCCAACGCCGCCAGCCCCGAGCCCTCGCAGGATCTCCGGCGCCTGACGCGGCGGTACGGCAGCGGCGGGCGCGAGCGGTTCGACACGGCGGTCGCCGAGGGGCGGCCCGACAAGGGGATGCCGGGGTGGCGCGAGGTCCTCACCCCCGAGGTGATCGGCAGCATCTGGCGATTCCTCGAGTCCGTGCAGGTCACCGGCGGCGAGCTGCGCCTGTTCGTCACCAACGAGCGGTCGAACGACGTCACCGTGTACGAGGCGGCGAGCGGCCGGCTCCTCGCCACGATCCCGGTCGGCCGGCGGCCGCGCGGCGTCGTCGGCAGCCCGGACGGGCGCACCGTCTTCGTGGCGAGCAGCGACGCCGACGAGGTGACCGTCATCGACGCGGCGCGCCTCGCCGTCGTCGCCACGCTGCCGGCGGGGCGCGATCCCGAGGGGCTCGCCCTGAACCGGGACGGCACGCGGCTCTACGCCGTCAACGAGAACGAGCAGGCGGTGACGGTGCTCGAGATTCCCGGCGGCCGCCGCGTCGCCACGATCCCGGTCGGCACCGAGCCGGAGACGGCCGTCCTCTCGCCGGACGGCACGCGGCTGGCCGTGTCCAACGAGACGTCGAACGACGTCGTCTTCATCGACCCGCGCACCGACGCCGTCGTCGGGCGGACGGTCGTGGCGCGCAACCCGCGCGGGATGCGGTTCAGCGGCGACTCGCGCCGCCTCTACGTCGCCTGCGAGCAGGCTCACGTCGTCGTCGTGATCGACGTCGCGAGCCTGCGCGTCGTGCAGAGCGCGCCGACCGGCGGCGAGCGTCCGGTGGACGTGCGCCTCAGTCGTGACGGCAGCCGCCTCTGGGTCTCGCACGGCCTCTCCGGCGACGTGCGGGTGCTCGACGCCGCCACGCTCGAGGTGCAGGCGGCGATCGCGGTGGGCCCCCGCGCGTGGTGGATGGCGGCGAGCCCCGAGGGCGATCGCCTCTACGTGACGGTGGGGCGGGCCAACGAGGTGGTCGTCATCGATACCGTGTCGGGCGCGGTCGTGCGTCGTCTGCCGGCGGGCACGCTTCCGTGGGGCGTGGCGGCGGTCGAGGTACGGTGAGCGGCCGGTGATGACGCCACCGCCCGCGGCTCCCGGCGCGTTCCGCTACTGGGCGTTCATCAGCTACGCGCACGCCGACGAGGCGTGGGCCAAGCGTCTGCACCGCGCGCTGGAGACGTACCGGGTGCCGCGCCGGCTCGTCGGCGAGCGCGACGGGCGGACGATCCCCGCCCGCCTGTTCCCGGTGTTCCGCGACCGCGACGAGCTGCCCTCCACGTTCAGCCTCGGTGACAAGCTCGAGCAGGCGCTGCGCGACTCCCGCTTCCTGATCGTCGTCTGCTCGCCGAAATCGGCGGTCTCGCGCTGGGTGAACGAGGAGGTCCGGCGCTTCAAGGCCTTCGGCGGCGAGGAGCGCGTGCTGTGCCTCATCGTGGATGGCGAGCCCAACGCCTCCGACCAGCCGGAGAGCGGGCTGCTCGAGTGCTTTCCGGCGGCGGCGCGCTTCCGCGTCGACCAGGCCGGCACGCTCACCGCCGAGCGCACCGAGTCGATCGCCGCCGACGTCCGGCCCGGCAAGGACCCGGTCGGCGACGCGATGCTCAAGCTGATCGCCGGCATGATCGGCGTCGACCTCGACGACCTCAAGCAGCGCGAGCGACGCCGGCGCGTCTGGCGGCGCGTGCAGGTCGCGGTCGGCGCCGCGCTCGTCCTCTCGGTGACGGGCGGGGTGTGGTATCGCGTGCACCGCGACGCCGTCGCCGCCGAGCAGGACCGCGACGCCCGCATCGCCCAGCTGCTCGTGGACAAGAGCAAGGCCGCCGCCGCCGGCGACGACGACGCCACCGCCTCGTTCTACGGTGCGGAGTCCATCCACTACAGCCTGCTGGCGGGCCGGCCGGCGCCGCTCGAGGACGACTTCCTCGCCTCGCTCGCGCTCGCCGCGCTGCCGGACCCGCCGCAGTCCGACGGACAGCTGGCCGGCCCGCTGGCGATCAGCCCCGACGGCGCGCTGGTGTTCGCCGGGGGCGGGACGAGCGCGGGACGGGTGTGGGACGTGGCCGCGCACCGCTCGCGCGCGACCCTGGCGGGCGGCGGCGCGTTCACCGCCGCGGCGTTCGACGCCGGCAGCGTGCTGCTGGCGACGGCCTCGGGCACGGGCACGCTCCGCCTCTGGAACGCCGTCACCGGGGGCGAGATGATGCAGCCGCGCGAGCACGGCGCCGCGGTGACGGCGCTCGCGTTCTCGCCCGACGGCCGCTGGCTCGCCTCGGCCGGCGACGACGGCCGGATTCGCATCTGGGGCACGCATCACGGCGGCGCGGCCGGCGTGCTCGCCCACGGCGGCCGGGTACAGGCGCTGGCGTGGGCCCCCGACGGCGCGCGGCTGGCCTCGGGCGGCGAGGATCACACGCTGCGCGTCTGGACCCTGGGCGCGCCGGCGGCGGGCCGCATCCTCGCGCGCTATACCGATCCGGTCACGGCGGTGGCCTTCAGCCCCGACGGCCGGCTGCTCGCGGCCGGCGTCTGGGACAAGACGGTGCGGCTCTGGGACACGGGCGCCGGGCAGGAGATCGCAAGCCTGCCCGGCCATACGAAGGCCGTCGAGTCGGTGGCCTTCGCCGGCGACGGCACGCTGCTCGCCTCGAGCAGCCTCGACGGCTCCGTCAAGCTCTGGGAGGTCAGCTCGCAGACGCCGGTCACCACGCTCACCGAGCGCACCGAGCGCGGCAAGGATCCGCGGCCCGTCCACCTCGTGGCCTTCGCCTCGCGGGGCAATGCGCTGCTCGCCGCGAGCGACCGGACGCTGCGCACGTGGCGCGTCGTGCCGCGCAAGTATCGCGTGACCCTCACGGGCCACACCAAGGACGTGCGCTCGGTCGTCTTCGACCCCTCCGGCCGCATCCTGGCCTCGGCCGGCGACGACGCGTCCATCCGCCTCTGGGACGTCGCCACCGGCCGGCTGCTGCGCCCGCCGATCGCGCGCGCGCACGCCGACGCGATCCGCGCCCTGGCGTTCGGCCCGGACGGCACGTGGCTGGCCTCCGCGGGCCGCGACAACGACATCAGGCTCTGGAATCCCCGGACCGGCGCGCTCGTCGGCGACCGTCATCGCGCCCACGACAAGTGGATCTTCGCGCTCGCCGCCGCACCGGACGGCCGCTGGCTGGCCTCGAGCGGTCTCGACAACGAGATCAAGCGCTGGAGTGTCCCCGGCCTGCAGGAGATCACGCCGCGCCTGGAGCGCGTGCACACGCGTCCGGTCGGCGGCCTGGCCGTGAGCCCCGACGGCAAGTGGCTCGCCTCGGCCGGCGACGACCGGGACGTGAGGCTCTGGGACCTGGCCGCCGGCACCTCGACGGCCCTGCGCGCGCAGGACCCGCCCACGCACCTGGACCTCGCGCGCCCGGTGGCCTTCAGCCCGGACGGCGCGCTGCTCGCCTCGGGCGGCGGCAAGGGGACGCTCATGCTCTGGGACGTCGCCACGAAGAAGCCCGCCGGCGGCTGGCTGCGCGGCCATCACTCGTTCATGATCTGGGCGCTGGCCTTCAGCCCCGACGGCCGGCTGCTCGCCTCCGGCTCGCTCAGCCACGACCGGCAAACGCTGCGCATCTGGGACGTGCGCCGGCGCGAGATTGTCGCCTGGCTCACCGGCCATCGCGAGTATGTGCTGTCGCTGGCCTTCAGCCCGGACGGACAGTGGCTGGCCTCGGGGGGATCGGACAAGACGGTCCGCCTCTGGCGCGTGAGCGACTTCTGGCCGCCGAAGGACAAGGACGCGGTGGCGCAGACCGGCGCGCTCCTGCGCCCGTTCCTCGCCGCGCGGCCCTATCGCCTGCGCGACGCGGAGCGCCTCGTGAAGGAGGTCGGCGCCATCACCGGCCTGGAGCTGGTGGGCACCGACGCGATGGCCAGCGAGGCCGCGCGCGCAGCGGCGGCGAGGCGGTAGCGGCCATCGTCGCGCGGGTGAGCGTGAGCGAGATGGTGGAGGCCGCCGCGCTGCTCGCGGTGGCGCTGGTCGCCGTCGCGCTGGCGCTGACCGGGCCGCCCGACGCGAGCCGACCGGCGCCGGCCGCCGAGAGCGGGCCGGTCGTCTACATGGGGCCGCTCGTCCTCGACATCCAGAAGCATCTCGCCGTCGCGGGGTGGGATCCCGGCCCGGTGGACGGGATCCTCGGCCCGCGGACCGGCCGCGCCATCGCGGCGTTCCAGGCGGCCGTCGGTCTTCCCGCCGACGGTCTGCCCTCGCCGTGCGTGCTGGCCGCCGCGCGACGGCAGCGCCCGGTCTGCCGATGACGCGCGCGCGGGTCACGCTCACCGCGCGCGACGTCGCGCTCATCGCGCTGTTCCTCCTCGTGGTGCCGGCCGTCCTGCACTGGCGCTTCTCGTGGATCGGCTTCAACCCGACCGACGAGGGATTCATCCTCGCCTCCAGCCGGCGGCTGCTCGAGGGCCAGGTGCCCCATCGCGACTTCATCGCGATCCGCCCGGTGGGCTCGCCGCTGCTGCACCTGCCGGAGGTCTACCTCGGCGGCGCCGCGACGCTCTGGTGGTCGCGCCTCGTCTTCTGGCTGGAAGTATCGGCGTCGTCGCTGGCGTGGGCGTACGCGGGACCGGCCCTGCTCGGCCTGCGGCCGGGCGCCGTCACGCGCGGGGCGCTGGCGCTGGTCGCCACGCTGCTCTCCGCCCACTACTTTCCGCCGATGGCCTGGCACACGGTGGACGGCCTCTTCGCGGGCGCCGTCGGCCTCGTCCTCTGCCTGGCGCCCTCGCCGGCGGTGCAGCTGGCCGGCTACGCGGCGCTGGGGCTGGCGCCGCTGTTCAAGCAGAACTTCTTCACGCTGCTGCCGGTGACGCTCGTCGTGCTCGGCGACGCGCGGCGCATCGGCGCGTGGCTCGCCGGGCTCGCCCCGCTCGCCCTCTACGCACTCGCGCTCGTCCTGACGGGCGCCCTCCCCGACGCCGTCGCGCAGCTCACGTCGCAGACCGACGTTCTCGGCCCCGGCGTGCGGCGCTACCTCTGGGAGTACGCGCTGCCGTGGGGGGCGCTCGTCGGCGTGCTCGCCATGCGGGCGCTCGCCGCTCCCGCGCCGCTGCTGCGCGCCAGCGGCGTCCTCGCCCTGTACGCGCTCGTCGCCGGCGCGGCCGTCACGCTCACCCAGGCGCGCTTCCTCGGCGCGGCGTCCTTCGGCCTCGTCGGCGCGGCGGCCGGCGCGACGCTTGCGCTGGCGGCCCCCGAGCGGCGCGGCGGCCTGCGCTTCGGGGTGCTGGCGCTGGCGACGGCGTGGACCGCGTCGATCTCGATCGGCTACAACACGCCCGCGCTGGCCACCGGCCCGCTGGCGCTGCTCCTGCTCTGCCTGGCGCGCTGGCGGCCGGCGGGCGGGCACGACGCGCCCGCGCTGGGCCGGCGGCTCCTGGCGCTCGACGTCCTGCTCGTCGCGCTCACGGTGGTGAGCTTCGGTGTTGGGCGCGACGCCTACGTCTACCAGGACCGATCGGCCGCGCAGCTCACGCGGCCGGTGGGTGAGGTGTTCGCCGGCGGCGCACGGCTGATGACGAGCGACAACACCTACGAGTTCCTGGCGGACCTGCGCACGGCGGTGGCCCGGGCGGGCGGCGGGCCCTACGCGATCGTGCCGGACCTGGCCGCGTACTGGATCACGGCGGCCGAGGTCAATCCGCTGCCGATCGACTGGACGCAGTCGATCGAGCTGCACAGCCCCGCGCTCCTGGCTCGTGTCACCGACGCGATCGCCGCCCGCCGCGGGCGGCTCACCATCATAGTCCAGAAGGTCGAGGCCAACGTGCTCGCGGCCGAGATCGCGCCGCTGCCCGACAGCGATCACTACGCCGTCGTGCGGTTCGTGCGCCACAATATGCGCAAGGTCGATGACACCCGCTTCTTCGAGCTCTACCGTTAGCCCCGAGCGCGTCGGCGCCGTGGACACGTTCCGCGGCTTCACGATCTTCGCCATGATCTTCGTGATCATGGTGGCGGGCTACCACCGCATGCCGCTCACGTTCCGCCACCTCGGCAGCGCGCCCGTCAGCACCTTCCGCCACGCCGCCGAGGACGGCCGCCCCGACGACTGGGCGTGGTGGGAGGGGCGCACGCCGGCGAGCGCGTATCGTCGGGCCAAGGTGCTGGCCGTCGCCGCGGCGGGCCGCTACGACGTCGTTGTCCTCGACCCCGCCGGCGCCACCGAGGCGATCGTGCACGGCGCCGAGGTCTGGGCCGCCGCGCCGCTGGCCCCCGGCGAGCGCCTCGTCGCGGTGCCCCAGCCCGCGCCCGG